>JAHEYF010000153.1 GCA_023251755.1 Bacteroidota bacterium | reverse complement strand
AAGTCCCGGTGCAACCATTTAACAAGGCACTCACAGCTACCGTTGAGGTTATTACAGTTGTATTGGCTGCGTTGGTTGCCATAAAAGTGGGAACACTGTCGGTGCCGCTTGCAGCAAGGCCTACAGCGGTGTTTGAGCTGATCCAGCTGATGGTGGCTCCGCCCGGTGTGGTCGTAAACAATTGTTTGGGAACTGTACTTCCTTTACAAACCGAGAAATTTGCTACGGTGGTAATAGCCGGGGTGGGTTTCACATGCACGGTATCGGTAGCTTTAGAGGTAATGCCACAGCCATTCGCATAATTACTTACCGTATATGTACCGGCGTTGTTATAAGTAACCACTAAGTTCGATCCGTTTAAACTTGCAGAAGAGTAGCCCGTGCTTGCGCCCCAGTGCGAGCCAAAAGGAGCCACTGTTCCTGTTGGGTTAAAGGTGACTGAAGCTCCTGCGCATATTGTAGCATTGGCCGGAGTTGGGGTGTTGACCGCAGAAGCGGCAGTGATGTTATTGGTAATAAAAGGCATAATATACAAGGCCATTTGTTTCAGGTTCCATCCCGGAGAAGAAGACATTGGTCTCCAGGCGTTGGCAGACGTTTTTTCCCAGGCAATGCCGGGGTTTTCTTCCAGGGTATCTGACGATACAAGGCTCATGGAATCTGTTCCCGCTGCATTGGTCCAGCTCAGGTTGGTAAAATCACAGGTGATGTATATTTTTTTTGAAGCAGGAATAGCAATGGGTGTGGCAAATGCAAGTTTAGTAATGTAACCGCCGTTGGCATCGTTTGCAATGGTAGACATGGTCAGGTTTTGGCTCCCCAGCAAAGTTCCCGGAGCACCGCTTGTTCCACCATCATCGTAAACTTTAACAGGCACTGTTTTGGTTAAATTAGTGGAATAGGCATAAGCAAACCATAAATAAGCCCCGGTGATGTGTGTAGCCGTGGTGTATGAACTCAGGTCAAGGAAATTCCCTTTTTCTTTGTCCCCCGAAGAGTTTATCCCATTGATATAACCCGATCCTGATCCGATTGAATTCCAGATCACAGCCGACCATTGGTAAGGAGAAACAAAACCTTTGGTGTAATTAACGGTATCGCAACCTCCGGAAAGCGTCTGATTAATGATACTGGTCGGAGCTATTTTAGCAACAGGGTTTGAACTGCGGTTGATAAAAGTTTTTTGCTGGGCCTGAGCCGGTACAATGCTCAGTGCCATTGCCGCAATTCCTATAACAACAGAACAAAAAGATTTTGTAAATGTTTTTTTCATGTGAATGTATTGGTTTAGGTGAGGCGCAAAAATAGAACATTTCACGCAACTATATCTTATTTTTAACATATAATAAGCGAATTTTAGCAAAAAAGTGAGAATGTAAGAGGGTGAGAATGTTAGAAAGTTAGAGGGTGAGTGGGAGTGAGGGCGAGAGTGAGAAAATGAGAATGTGGGGGAGAGGAGAGGCTAAGAAAGTTCAAAATCCATATCTTCGCAGTATGTTTTTTAAGCAGGTTATTGGTCAGGAAGAAATAAAACAACGCTTGCGCAACATGGTGCAGGAAGCCCGTATACCGCACGCCCAGCTGTTTTTTGGGGGCGAAGGAAGCGGTAACCTTCCCATGGCAATGGCCATGGTTCGGTATATATTTTGCAAAAACCGTACTGAAACAGATAGCTGTGGAGCTTGCTCGTCCTGCCTTAAACTCAATAAATTAGCCCATCCCGATTTACATTTTGTTTACCCCATAGCCAGCAATAAGGATGTTAAAGTAAGTACCGATGTAATTGCTGAGTTTCGTGAAGCTGTGCTAAACCAGCCCTATCTTAATCAGCAGGATTGGTTCAATGAGTTGAACGCTGAAAACAAACAGCCCATTATTCCTGCCGAAGAAAGCAACGAAATCATCAAAAAGCTGAGTTACACCAGTTTTGAAGGAGGGGTAAAAATAATGGTCATCTGGCAGCCGGAAAAAATGAACCATTCCGCCGCCAATAAGTTGTTGAAAATGCTGGAGGAACCGCCTGACGACACCTTGTTTTTTCTGGTCTCCAGCAACCCCGACCAAATGCTGAGCACCATTTTGTCGCGTACCCAACTGGTAAAATTTAGTTTGACTCGTGATGAGGACATTGCGGCTGCCCTTACTTCAACATACCATTGCCCCGGCGAACAGGCCCTGAACATTGCCCGCATGGCCGAAGGAAATTACCGGGAAGCCCTGAAAATACTTTCCGAAACCGATTCCAATCTTCAGTTTTTGCAGCATTTTCAAAGCTTTATGCGGATTTGCCTGAAGTTCGACGCCTTTAAAATTACCCAGTGGATTGATGAAACGGCTGCCCTGGGCCGCGAGAAGCAAAAGTACTTCCTCCATTTCGCCCTTCAGGTGTTCCGCGAATGTTTAATGATGAACTATGCGGATGCTACTTTGGTTAAATTGAGAGGGGAAGAGCTGGTATTTGCGAAAAAATTCGCAGCCTTCGTCCACCAGGGAAATTATGAAAAATTAGTAGAAGAATTTAACAGCGCCTTTTATCATATTGAACGGAACGCCAACCCTAAAATTTTGTTTATGGACCTGGCCTTGAAAACGAATGAGTTGATTAATGTTAAGCAGGGATTAGCGAAGAGTTAATAGCGAATAGTAAGTGGTTAATAGTTAATAGGAATCAGTGAATAGTAGCGATTGATTTATAGGTACAGGACTTGGTTTCCTATATCACCCCCTATTAACTATAAAAAAACCGTAAATTAGCGCTTGCCGCAAAACGGAAATTATAAATTAAACAGATACTCAGGAGAATACACATATACTCTTTTGAATTAAAAAATTGAAATAAAATGGGATGTAGTGGTTGTTCAACAGGCAGGGGTGATTATACCGATCCTTCTGCACCACCGGCAGGATGTAACAATAACGGAGCCTGCGGAACAGGTGGGTGTAATAAACTAAATGTATTCGACTGGCTGGCCAATATGGACATGCCATCGGGGCAGGCAGCCTTTGACATGGTGGAGGTGCGGTTTAAAAATTCACGCAAGGAATTTTTTAAGAATGTAAATGCCCTTCCCTTAAATGTTGGCGATGTGATTGCTGTGGAGGCTTCTCCCGGGCACGACATTGGCGTAGTCTCCATTACAGGGGAATTGGTGAGGTTGCAGATGAAAAAACGCGGGGCGAATCCCAACAGCGAAGAAATAAAAAAAATATACCGCAAAGCCAAACCACAAGACATTGATAAGTGGAAAGAAGCGCAGGAACTTGAAGTGTCTACGATGTACAAGGCCCGCACATTTGCCCTGCAGCATAAGCTCCAGATGAAAATCAGCGATGTGGAATACCAGGGCGATAAAACCAAAGCTATATTTTATTATACCGCCGATGGCCGTGTTGATTTTCGTGAACTGATTAAAACCCTTGCCGAACAATTTAAAGTACGTATTGAAATGCGCCAGATAGGTGCCAGGCAGGAAGCCAGCCGCCTTGGTGGTATTGGTGCATGCGGGCGGGAATTGTGCTGCTCCACCTGGTTGACCGATTTCAGAACCGTGTCTACTTCTGCTGCGCGTTACCAGCAATTGTCGCTGAACCCGCTTAAGCTGGCCGGACAATGCGGTAAATTAAAATGCTGCCTCAACTATGAATTGGATAGTTACATGGACGCCATTAAAGATTTTCCTGAAACAGACCGCATACGTTTAAAAAGTAAAAAAGGTGAAGCCTTCCATCAGAAAACAGATATTTTTAAACGCTTGATGTGGTACAGCTATACCTTTGAGCCCGATCATTTTATTCCGCTCAGTGTTGACCGTGTTAAAGAAGTAATGGCTCTTAATAAAGAAAATGAATTGCCGGAGCAAATTGAAGACCCTACATTAAAAACAGTAGTTGTTGTAAAAGAACCCGATTATGAAAGTGTGGATGGACAGGACAGCTTAACCCGTTTTGACAAAAAGAACAGGCAGGACAAGCACAGGCCAAAACACCAGAAACAACGCAAGCCCAACAATGCTACGGGCAACCCGAATGCGGCCAAAACAGCGAATGTGAACCGTGCCAATGCATCGAAAGAAAACACAGGCGCTCCAAAAACAAACAACGGGCCGCGTAACAACCAGGGACCGCGCAACAACAATGCGGGACCAAAAAGCAACAACAGCAATGCGCCCAAAAGCAATACGGCGCCACGAAACAACAACCAGCACCGAAACAAACCCCGAAACAATCCTAACAATGGCAATAGACAAAGCCCTCCGTCCGGCCCTGCTACTTAGTATAGTGTTGCTGCTTTTTTCGGCCTGCAACAAAAACACGGTGTACAGCAAATACGAAAGTTTGCCCGAGGACAAAGGCTGGCCCAAAGACCAGAAAATAAATTTTGAAGTAGACATTACGGATATTCAAAGTCCGCACAACGTTTTTATTAATGTACGCAATGCAGACTCATACCCTTACCGCAACCTCTTTTTATTTCTGCACACCAAATACCCCGACGGCAAAACAGTGACCGATACCCTTGAATGCACCCTGGCCAACGAAAAAGGCGAGTGGCTGGGCAAAGGTGCCGGTGATTTGTGGGACAATAACATTCCTTTTAAACTCAATGCTAAATTCCCTATGGCAGGTAAATATGTATTTACATTTGAACAGGCCATGCGGGCAGGCGGGCAAAATTACATCGATCCACTGCCAATGATATTAGACGTTGGACTCACCATAGAGAAAGTAGAAACAAAATAAGGCAATGCCTTGAAAAGCTAAAGTCTATATGAGCTTATTGCTTTATTAAATTTACATCACAATCCATGCTGTATAAATCAAAGCCAATGTCCCAATAATCCTTTACAATTTCTTTAAGTTCCAGGCCAAATTTTTCGTAGAATTTCCAGGCCAATTGCGAAGTCCTTACAGAAATAACCTTTACACTTTTAATTTCTTTTATCCGTTCAATCCTGAATTTGGTTAATTCACTTCCAAGCCCCTTGCCCTGATGATGTGGATGGAAAATGTCCCAGGAAATTTTTGCAAGCTCTCCATCATCCGATAAATTGAAACCCCCACAGCCAAGTACTACAGCATCAAGTTCAACAACGTAATAATCAGCGGCATGCTCCTCTAAATAATAAACCAGGTCTTTTTCTTCATTGGGCGAAAAGTACTGTGGAGTGTTAAGTCTCAGCAATTCTATTATCCTTTCTCTATCCGACGCTGTGTACCTTCTTATGATCATCCTTTTATTTTTGTGCAATATTAGTCATTCAGCCCTTCTTTGGCAAGCCGAACTCTGGAGCAGGCAACTAAAAAACAAAAAATCAAAGATCCATATAAACTTGCACAAAGGACTAATCCCATAACTGTCCGAAACACTTTTTAGTTGTTCGACCCCGAAGGGGTCGTATGTTTATAGATAGATATACGACCCCTTCGGGGTCGAACACCACAGTTGGGTTAACCCATCACATGTAATTCCTCCTGTTTCGAATAGTTATGGACTAATCCCCACGCGGAATATTCCAGAAAATACCGGCACATTAATTTCTGACAATATGCTTATCTTTGAATTAAAACCACCATTATGAATAAAAACTACAAAACGTATTTAACCAGTGCAGCAGTGTTCATCGGGACTTCGTTGATGGCTCAGACAGCGATTACCGTAACTCAGTCCGATCTCCCGACAATTGGCTCATCCTGGATTAACGCCGGCGATACAGCTGCCACCAGCCTTACCATCACCCCGGCATCTTCCAGCTTTCAGGCCTGGAACTATGCAAGTAGTTTTACCGTATCGGGTTACGATACCACTATTTTGGTTTCGCCAAATGGCTTACAGGGAGCGTCTAATTTTCCGCAGGCCAATATGGCTATCAATAACCCAAAAGATAGCATGGCCATATTTATTAAATCAGATAACACGGGCCTTTATATGGATGGGTATTATTCTTATAGTACACAAAATCCATATAATGTTATAGACATGAACCCGAATGATTTGTTCATTCCGGTTCCCTTTACCTATAACAGCAGCCGTACGAACACGGCAAAATATACAATTACTTTTACATCAGGAAGCATCCCCCTTAAAATGGTGGCTTATGCTACAAAACTATTTACCGCCGATGCTTTTGGCAGCTTAGTAACACCTGTTGCAACCTATCCCAATACCCTGCGGTTAAAAACCTATCAAACCACCCTCGATTCCATGTTTGCTAATTTTGGATCGGGTTATCAGTTTGTGAGCAAATCGGGCGATACCACTACCACCTACACCTGGCTGAGAAACACATCAACACCGATAGTGATGGAAATATACCTGGATGCTACCAATAATATAGTTGAAGGAAGCTACCTGTTTCAAAACAATGTAGGCATTCAGCAACAGGCACTGGTTTCAAATGGCCTTACTGTTTACCCAAACCCTGCTAAAGATCAAATAACTATTATTGCCCGCGGACTTGAAGCCGGAAGATCGGTGTTAAGTGTGTATGATAATTTAGGCAACCTCGTGATGCAAAACCAGGTGGAAACAAATATGACCAGCTCAACATTTGTATTGCCCATCGCACATTTGGCACAAGGTGTGTATTCCTATCAGCTCAACAACAATGCTAAAAGTTTATCCGGAAAATTCGTTAAACAATAAGCACTTTTAATAAAGGTCAGACCTGCATAACAAGGGCCTGTTTAAATTTTACCCGGTAAAATTTGAACAGGCTTTTTTAGTTTTCATTCCTTCGTTCCGGATAGTTTTTTAATCCCGTTTTAATCTTCCGCCCTTAGTTTATATATATACTTGTATGTACTTCTGTATATATGGAAAAAAGGGCCAGGAACAATACATTTTCAAAATCCTTACTAAAGGATATCGTGTTGATGACTATAGGCGCTTTGTGTGCAGCCCTTGGATTGGAATGTTTTTTAGTGCCCAATCAATTGTTAGACGGGGGCGTAACCGGCATCTCATTATTAATAGCTGATATTACCGGCTGGAATTTACCCGTTCTGATTTTAATCATCAACATCCCCTTTATCATTTTAGGCTACAAGCAGGTTTCAAAAAACTTTGCTGTAAAAGCATTCGGGGCTATTTTAGGCCTTGTGCTGATACTTCAGTTTACGCATTTCCCCATCATCTCACACGATAAATTGTTAATTGCCACATTCGGTGGTTTTTTCCTGGGGGCAGGCATTGGTTTTGCCATGCGGGGCGGCGGCGTATTAGACGGTACAGAAGTACTGGCTTTGTTCTTAAGCAGAAAAATACGAATGATGCAAATCGGAGAATTGATTTTAGTCATCAACATCATTATTTTTGGAATAGCCGCCTTTGTATTTGGAATCGAAACGGCCCTGTACTCTATACTCACTTACATGGCTGCTTCCAAAACAGTTGATTTTATCACCCAGGGAATAGAAGAATACACCGCTGTTACCATTGTATCTGAAAAAAACGACCTTATCCGAAAAGCCATCATAAAACACCTTGAACGGGGTGTTACCATTTACAAAGGCAAACGCGGACTTACCGGTAAAAAAGCCAACCTCGACGGGATGAACGACATTGATATTATTGTTACCGTAGTTACAAAACTTGAAATGAGTAAACTCCGGGATGTGGTAGATGAGATAGATGAAAGTGCCTTTTTAACCACCCATTCTATCGGAAGTACTAAAGGAGGAATGGTGAAAAAAAGGGCTCTGCATTAATTTAATATTGTGTAAAATGCCTGATTATTTTTTTCCACTAACTGTTACCGGCTTCTTTTTTATTTATTTATTTTCGGGACGATCAAGAATAAAAGCAGTATTGCCCGAAGTGGAGAACAACCGCGCCCGAAGAATGATACTCGCCAATTACACCCGCTCTGTAGTTTTGCTTTTTGTTGCCTTATACACCTCTCTGTGTTATACTTTTTACCCGGTAGTGTATCAATATTATTTTCCTATACAAAAATTAGACAGGGCCTTTATTAATAACACCGGCTTATTGCTGATAAAACTGGTGCTAATAGCACTGATTGTTTCCATTGTCCGGAGTTCCTTCCTGCTCAGTTCCCTGCCCCCGCTTAAACTTAAATCGCTGTATAAAATAGAGATGGTATTCCTGTCACTTGTTGTGCTGCTGAGCTCCGGTATTTTTATTTTTATTTCGAGCTGGGGCACCTTGTTGTTGTTTGTAACAAGCCTGCTTACCTGGTTTGTGAACAGGCAGGAATTAAAAAAATCCCTCTTGTTTCATTTAGATTCGAATCAAAGTTCCTCGCCTGGTTGAAAACGTACATTTACCTTTGTGTATTGATTCACTTGTGAAGTGATTTTCATTTCTCCTTTGTGCAATTGAATAATCTTATTGGTTAGGGATAAGCCAAGCCCATGCCCCGGGAAAGTTTTTGCGTTGGCCGCCCTGTAAAAAGGTTCTGTAATTTTCCGGAGGTCCTCTTCAGAAATTCCAATGCCTTTGTCGTTAAATGAAATGTCTGTGTAATTTTCATTCGATTGAAAAAGTATGTTTACCTGTTTGCCTTCCGAAAACTTACAGGCATTGTCCATAATATTAATCAGCGCGCTTTTTAATAAATATTCGCTGCCGAGGATAATTAATTTCCCTTCATCTTCCGGAAACTCCACTATTTCAATGTTGATTACATAATCAGGGTTTCTTTTTAAAAGCTCGTTGCGTGTAAGCCACAACAATTCATCAATGCGGACTTTTTTTAATTTTAAGCGCGAAACGTCCATGTCGGCCTGGGCCAGTTCTAATAAACTATTGGTTAAGCGGTTTACACTTTTAATATCTTCTAAAACGGAATGCAGTACATGCTGGTATTCATCGGGGCTTCGTTTACTCATCAAAGCCACTTCCAATTGCCCGGTAATTGAAGTAAGCGGGGTCCTTAGTTCGTGTGAAGAATTGGACACAAAACTTTTCTGCAATTCAAAGGATTGCTGAATCCTTTCCAGCATACGGTTAAACGTAAGGGCCAATTGTCCGATCTCATCCTTTCCATTCCCTTCATTCACCCGTTCGCTCAGGTTTGAGACCGAAATT
>JAHEYF010000042.1:32963-37476 GCA_023251755.1 Bacteroidota bacterium | reverse complement strand
TGTGAATTTATCAGCAGCATAAAATACACCAATGAATCAAACCCGATAGTGCAATCGGATAAACTTGTAATGGAATGCAAAAAACTTGGAATTGAATCAGAAAGATTATTCGGGGAAAAAGAAATATTGTATACTAAGAAAAAAAATGAGCTGAACAAAATTACACATTCAGGCGTTTTGGTTTAAGAACAATGCCCTCTACAGAATTAAGAAACAGCTTTGATTCAGCGAAAATACTTCCCCGCTACAAGGAAGCAAAAAGTTAAGATTTTATAAAAATCATACAATCGGTGTCTAAAAAGCTTAAATTAGCGACTTAAAATTTTAAATTTAAGCTATGTATATTGGTAACTATATTTTCCTGGTTCTTGTTCTGATCTCTTTTGCCGCTTATTACAAAATATTTGAGAAGCTGGGAAAACCAGCCTGGAAAGCCCTCATTCCTTTTTATAATTTTTATGTAATATACAGGGTATTGGAAAAACCCTGGTGGTGGGCATTCTTAATGATCATACCAGGTGTGAACATTATTATGTATGGTGTTATTGGTTACCACACCGCCTGTTATTTCGGGAAAAGAAAAACCTCCGACCTGTTGATCGCTTCTTTAATGCCCTACCTGTATATTGCTTATTTGGGTTTTAGCCCCAATGAAAAATGGACTGGTGTTGAAGACCTGAATAAAAAAACCGGCGGCTTTGTTAAAAACTGGCTTGACCCGATTTTATTTGCTGTTGTTGCGGCTACTGTTATACGTTCCTTTTTTTTCGAAGCCTTTACGATCCCGACTTCTTCCCTCGAAAAATCTTTAATGGTAGGAGATTTTCTTTTTGTAAATAAATTTGCTTACGGGGCAAAAGTATCGCAAACACCCCTGGCTTTTCCATTCGCTCATCACACCCTGCCTTTAACGAAGACAACCAAGTCCTACCTCGAATGGTTGAAATTGCCTTATATGCGTTTGCCCGGTTATGGTCAGATAAAAAATTACGACCTCGTTGTTTTTAATTACCCCGATGGAGATACGGTGGCCCTTGGCGAGCAAGGAGCCAGCTATTATCAGATGAAAAGGGATATAGCAAACAATGAATACATGCGGTCGGACAAAACCAAACCCTTCTCTTTTTACGAAAGCCTTGCACACGATTATTTAAATGGCCCTGATAAGCCCTTAGGAGAAATCACAGGAAGGCCTATTGATAAACGGGAATTTTATGTTAAAAGATGTGTGGCCATTGCCGGAGATAAATTAGAAGTAAGACAGGGAGAAATATACATCAATGATGTAAAAAAAGAAATGCCTGAAAACGCGCAACACCATTACTTTGTAAAATGTTCGAATTTTCTGATCAACCAGAACTGGCTGGATAAACAGGATATTTATATTGATGAAGCAGGTCAGATTGTTGCAGAAAACAACTTCCTCTCTGTTTATTATTTTAACAACAGAAAGCAGGAACAATTTGAATTCGACACTGATAATTATTACGCCAAAATGTTATCGACCGGAGACACTACTTTGTATTTACTTAACCTGACAGTTGAAAAAGCAGAAAAGATAAAAAGTATTCCAGGGGTCATTAGTGTAACTAAAAAAATAGGGAAAGCCGGTGTATTTGATCCCCGGATTTATCCGCACAATGCCAATTATATCTGGAACTACGATAATTTTGGCCCTTTTGTAATACCCCAAAAAGGAGCTACTGTTAAAATTGATACTTCAACGATATGTCTGTACGATAGAATAATTGATGTATACGACGACAACGACCTGGAAATTAAGGGTGGAAAAGTTTATATAAACGGAATTGAATCGAAGGAATACACCTTTAAACAAGATTATTATTTTATGATGGGCGATAACCGCCACAACTCTGCCGACTCGCGTTGCTGGGGAGTGGTGCCCTTCGATCACATTGTTGGGAAACCTGTACTGGTGTTTTTCAGTATGAAGGACAAAGAGAAAAACCCCGTTTCAGGAAAAGATGTTTTGGGTTCTATCACTAAAAATTCTGTAGACGGAAAATTCCGCTGGGAACGTTTTATCTGTTTTGTTGACAACGATGGTTTATCGAAATCTTACTTAGTTCATTTTTTAGTACTCATTGCTTTGTTGTGGGGCGCTAATAAATTATATGTACGCCGTAAACTTATAAAGGAAGCAAAGTAGCTGATCTTTAAAGGCTGGTACCAACAAAGTATTGGCCTTTTACTTTAAATTGGTTTTCATAAAACTCATTGCGATTTTAAACGCGTCGGCTGCAAAATCTTTATTGTATTTAGGATTGCTGGGATTGGCAAATGCATGGTCGGCATCGTATTTTTTAACTTCCAGGCTCTTTTTAGTTACTTTCATATTGCTTTCAAACTTAGCAAGCACATCTTTGTTTATCCATTGGTCCTTTTCGGCAAACACAAATAAAACCGGGGCATTCAGGTTTTTTATTTTTTCTGTCTTTTCTTCGGGCATACCATAATACATTACGCAGGCCTTTGCCTGTTTACCTGCAAGCAGACTGGCCTGCATCGACCAACCCCCGCCAAAACACCAGCCTATGGTAGCTATTGATGCTTTAGGGCCAATATATGTTATGAGCCCTTTTACAATCGCCTCTCCCCTTTCGCTTGTTACCGATTGCATGTATTTACCTGCAGAGTCGCGGTTGTCAGCTACCTTTTTATCATACATATCAATGGCTATAACTGTTGCATCACCAAAACCATTGTATATTTTTTCTGATTCTTTTTTAATATAATCGTTCAGCCCCCACCATTCGTGTATTACAATCACAACTTTACCCGTTGGCTTTTCGGCTTTTATTTCATAAGCATAGCCTTCCTTTCCGTCGGGTGTTTTAAAGGTAATTTCTTTTCCGGCTGGTTTACCCAAAATAAAAGGCGCAGGTTCAAGGTGCAAGGCCACAAATTGTTTATCGTGACTGAGGCTTGCAAAAGCTTCGGTAGAACCTGGTTTAGCGCAGCAGCTCGTTTGCGCAAAAGTATTCACTGTACCTATTATAAATAACAGTGTAAAAAGAAGAGGAATGTTTTTCATTTCATTTTTTTATGAAACGAAGGTATAAATTATTTGAGGTTTTGATTCCGCAATCCAACTTTTTAACTACTACTATTCCTTCACAATTTTAATCCGCGAAATATTTCCGTTTTCTGTTACTTCAAGCAGGTAAACCCCATTGGCTTGTTCGGATATATTAAAACTTATTTTATCTCCTGAAAATTTTGTTTTTTCCCAGATGGTTTGCCCTGTCAGGTTAAGTAGTTTTACACACGAAGTATTCACCTTTGAATTCAATACAAGGCTTACCTGTCCGGTGGCCGGGTTCGGATACACCCGTATCGCCTGCTCCTGAGAAGGAGTGTGCGCTATAGAGTTTGTTGCGCCCACTTCAATCAGGTTAATCTGATTGGGAAAGGAGCCGGACTGCATGGTAAAATGATGTGTTGTTGTGCAGGCAGACGTTGAAGGATTGAATTGAAAAACAACCCCTTTATCTCCTGCCCCACCTTCCTGTACCATGCCGTACAGATTGCCATCTGAAGCCTGTAACAAAGAACCTGTAGGTCCTCTTCCGGTTAAGGTATCATCAAAATCAAATTTTTTGGAAAAGGACGAATTTACCGGGTCAAACTGAAAAAGAACACCCACATAATTTGCCCCACCGGTATTACACATTCCATATAGTCTGCCATCGTTGGCCTGTGTCAAATTTCCCCAGGGATTGCCACCATTTGCGGTTCCGTCAAAATCAAACTTTTTGCTAAAAGAGGAAGTAAGCGGATTGTATTGAAAAATAACCCCCAGGTTGTTTGCTCCACCGGCCCAGCTCATGCCATACAGCTTTCCATCATTGGCCTGCATCAATGCTCCACGGGGGTTCGCCCCGTTCTGCAGGCCATCAAAATCAAACTTAGTAATGTAATTAGAAGTAGCGGGATCGAACTGAAACAGCACACCCAAATCATTTTCCCCACCCTGAAAAGTCATTCCGTATAGTTTGCCATCAGTAGCCTGCATCAATGAGCCCTGAGGGTTACCCCCAAATGCAGCCCCGTCAAAATCAAACTTTTTAGTACAGGTGAATGTAAGCGGGTCGTATTGAAAAATAACACCCTTGTTGTAGGCTCCGCCAAAAGTAGTGGTGCCGTACAACTTTCCATCAGTAGCCTGAATAAGCGAACCTGTGGGCGAGCTTCCTGTAGAAATGTCTTCTAAATCTATTTTTTTAGAATAAACCGAGGTGGAATAATTGAACTGAAAAATTACCCCGCTTTCATTTAGTCCACCATCGCGACTTGTACCGTAAAGCATTCCATCCGAAGCCTGCATCAGGGCCCCTATAAGGTAAGCCCCGTTTTGTGAAAAATGAAAATCAAATTTTTTGGTGTAGACAAAATTTAGCGGATCAAACTGAAACAGGACACCCACTCCTTCCATACCCCCATCGTAGGCCATTGCATACAGTTTTCCATCGCTGTGCTGCACCAATGAACA
>JAHEYF010000042.1:0-32953 GCA_023251755.1 Bacteroidota bacterium | reverse complement strand
TTATCAATAAAATCACTTTTTTTACTTAAGTTTCCGTTTGAAATATCGTACTGAAAAATCACACCGGCATCGTTTAATCCTCCGTCGTGTGTCATTCCATAAAGCTTCCCATCAGTAGCCTGCATCACATCGCCCCAAGGGCAGCTTCCATTGTTCACGCCATCAAAATCGATCTTTTTTACAATTGTAGACGTAGCCGTGTTGTATTGAAAAAGAACCCCCATATCATTTGTTCCACCATAAGAAGTCATTCCGTATAATTTTCCATCGCTGGCCTGAATAAAGGAACCCGAAGGAGACCTTCCATTCAGGGGCCCGTCAAAATCAAGTTTTTTAGTAAGAAGTGAAGTGGATGGGTTGTACTGAAAAATAACTCCGTACGAATTGGCCCCTCCGCTGTTTGTCATTCCATACAGCATCCCGTCGGCAGCCTGCATCAATGAACCCAATGGCCCGCTACCATTTGCAGCCCCGTCGAAATCAATTTTTTTGGTGAGCGCAGAAGATGTTTTGTCGTATTGAAAAATTACCCCGTAATCGTTTGCCCCACCCCTGCAGGTCATTCCGTAAAGCTTGCCATCATTGGCTTCTATCAAAGCTCCCTGGGCTGTTTTTCCATTGACGGTTCCATCAAAATCAGCTTTTTTGATGTAGATGGAAGTGGCCGGGTCAAATTGAAAAAGGACACCTTTATTGTACGCACCTCCCAAAGAAGTCATGCCATAAATTTTTCCATCCGAAGCCTGCATCAGGGCCCCGTAAGGGTTGCCCCCTTTTGAAAGGTCATTAAAATCGTATTTCCGGGTATAAGTATCCGTAGCGGGGTCGTATTGAAATAATACGCTGATTCCGTCAAATGTACAACAGGCGCTTGTTACACCGTACAACATCCCATCGCTGGCTTTAAGAAGGTTGGCCCGTGGATAATCTCCGTCAAAGCGAAACAGATCGTGCACAACTGTGTAATTGTTTCCGGAGCCGTCGGTTTTAAAAATAACACCTGCATTGTTTTGCCCACCCGCTGTGGTCATTCCAAAAAACTGAGGTTGCGAATAGGAGACAATGCTGTGTACAAGGCTTAATACGAGGATTAGTTTTTTCATGGTGGTTGAGGGTTTTAAATAAAACGGGGAGTCCCCTTACTACTTCTGCGGAATGTATAACAAAAAAATGAATGAATTGAAGCTTTTAACAAAAAATAAAGCACCCGTTTTTATGTCTATTTTAGTTAACTACCACTATTCGCCAGGATGTGGCTTAAAAATCTTTGAGGACAGGGGGTGAGGAATGTTATGGTGCAGAGCGACGATATATTACGATTGGCTTTAGTTTGTTTAATTTAATGCGCCTCATACTTAAAAGGCAGGTCCACCAAAAACTCCAGCTCATTTCCTCTCTCTTCTAATAAGGAGTTCCCTTTGGGAAATTTCCAAAGTACTTCAATCGTATTTCCGTTTTTCTGGATTGTTTCCAATTCATACAGGATTTTTAAAAGCTGTTTGGCCGAAGAAGAATTAAAGTAACTTAAATTAAAGATCAGTTTTGTTACCGCAGGATTAGAACTTACATAGGCCTGCAGCCAGTTTAGCAGAGGGGCGTAAAACAGGGAGGCGTCTTCGCTGAGCGATTGCCCCGATAGCTCCAGAATACCCTCTTTGTGATTAAAATGAACCCGGGGAGTGTCTTTGCCTGCATTTAAAATCAACTGATCCATACATTATATTTTTGCTGAAATCCTAAAAAGGATGGAATCATTCATGGGTAAAAAATCAAAGCTTAAATGCCCCTCCACTATTCTTCCCACATCAATCAATCCAATACCCGAATTGTTCTTTCCATTCTTTACACTTTCTTTTAAGGCATTAAGGTACCAATTTTTAAGCGAATTTTTATCCTGTAAATTAATCATTTCGAGGTGTTGTTTTAAAAACACCATTTGATCGTGTTCAATAAAGTTGAGCGTGGTTAATTGAAAACAGCCTTCTTTTTCTTCCACTATAAAAGTCCCCTGCTTTATTTCATTAATTGATTTTCCGTGGTGCGTTATATTCTGCAGGAACTCAACACTGATGTGGTAGAGCTTTATGGCCCTCTCGTCATCTAATTTTTTTGAGTTCTCATTTAAAATGGTTAAGATGGGCAAGATGCCGTCCTGGCTGAAATCCCCTTTGTAATACATCAGTATATTTTCCCTGCACAGGGTCTGTTGAACCTCAATATTGTTTTCTATTGGTGTTTTTTCAGCACCAATACCAATTGTTTTCGACATCGCGTTGTCGTAGTCGATTTGCAAACAAAAGTAAGGCTGCTTGTTTTGCGAAAAATTGGAGAATTGCAAGGGGTGTTGCGACTTCCTGGCCATTTCAATAAAACCAAGCCCCGCCCCGCCCTTTTCGTTAAATTGCCCGTTGGACAATACTTTAATGTAATATTCCCTCAACTCTTCTTTACTCAGGCTGTTAATTTTTGTAAGATTCGATTCAAGCTCTTCAAGTTTATGCTGATCTATACTGTTTGAGGAATAAATGTTCAGGTAAAAATTACTGTTCCTTAATCCAAAAAAACCATCAATCTCTTTTTTATTTTTTTGAGCAGCCCCGTGCCGTATTACGTTTTGAAAACACTCCGCTAACAGGTATGCAACCTTGCCACTGGCCTTTTTCATCTCTATCTTTTCAAGGTCGTTGTTTGCAATATCGATGAGCAGGGAGGTGCAATTGTCGTCAAATACGCCCCGGTACCAAAGCACCATGTGGTCGTTAACAAATTGTTTTGAAAAGGAAATCAGGTTCTCCATACAGGACGGATTACAATAAACAAATGTAATTCACTTCTTAAATTTAATCAAAAGCTGATGATTATTTTTCAATAATCGTTGGGTTGCATAGTTAAGCCGAGCAAAATAACACCCGTATACTGTTTAAAGGGCTTACCTAAGCATTACAAACCTTTGCTCTGAATAGTAAATTTAGTTTACACGAAAGAATAAATAAAAGATCAACACTGAAAAAATTCGGGGGATTACACCTCGTGCAAACAGGTTTTTTCCTGTGCCTTTTTCTTTCATTTAAAAGCATTTTTGCGGGAAAATAAATATACCCAAACTATTCAACAACAACCAAAAAATGAAACCACAAAACCAGGAAACCACTCAGCAGGAAAACAAACAAAACCAGAAACCAGCCTTAAAAAGGAGAGCCTTTAAAAAAGTTATTACAACTTTGTCCCTGTTATTTTTCACTTTGCTTTTTATGTCGAACACCGAATTAAGCGGAGGAGCTGCTTCGCCCCGCACCGGCTCACCCGGCGACGGATCAACCTGCACAGCCTGTCATAGCGGCTCGCAGGCAATTGCAATGGACAGTGTTATCAGCTCCAACATACCGGCTAATGGTTATACCCCCGAAACGTTTTACACCATTACCGCAACAATTAACCGTTCGGGCCACAATTGTTTTGGATTTGAATTGTCGCCCCAGGATGTAAGCGGCAACCTGCTGGGCAAACTTGTAAATACGTCGAATGAAACAAAACTAATTTTAAGTGATAAATACATTACCCATACTTCGGCTGGTACTACCGGGAATGATTCAAAAACATGGACCTTTACCTGGGAGTCCCCTGCCGCGGGAACTGGTGCTGTAACACTCTACGGTGCTTTTTTAGCCGCCAACCACGATGGGACCATTGCCGGGGATTCCACCTTTTTATCAGCCTTAACAATACCCGAAAACCTGAGTACAGGACTAAAAAACATCGAAACAAAAAAGATGAACCTCTTGCTGCTTACCAATCCGGTAACAGACCGTCTACAATTTGACCTTCAGCTTTCACAGGCAGCTGATGTAAATATGAATCTGTATGACCTAAACGGAAACAGGGTGCAAGGATTTTTTTCGGGGCATCAGGTAAGCGGCAACACCACTTATTCTTTTCACAGAGAACCCACTTTAAATGCAGGCATGTACTTTTTAAAGGTGGAACAGGGGACTAATGCTATTGTACAAAAATTGGTATTGAATTAATATCAGTAAACAAAGCCGGCTGCATATCAATCAGAAAATAAGTCCAATCCCCCATCAGACTTATTTACACCTGATTCATACTGCAACCGGCATTTTTTTTTAATCTTTAAAGACCTTATAGTCTACTCCTTTGATTCCATACAAAATTACCCCATCAGCATGTATACTGAAACAATTAATTCATTGAATTTTAAAACTCAATAAGGGGGCTTTTATCTGAAAACAGTATTGGAATAAGGGTGTTCAGCCGGAATGAAACAAATTTTCAAACACATTGTTTTAATTCTATTATTCAGGATCGGGGTATTGGGTATATATCGTATAATTGTTTAGCCCCTGAGCGGCCTCCCTTTAAAAACATCGTTCATGTTTGTGTTTTTAATTTTGCTGTCTAACCACACATGGTAATTAAATACCCGGGGTTCAAAAATTAAACGCGTCATTGGTTCTGATTGCCGGAATTTTTTAAAACACGCTGTTTTCTTATTAAGATCAGTGATTTCCAATAAACCCTTAAAAAAAACAAGCAGTTGTTTTTCAACTAAAAAATCTCCTTCCTTTTTATTGAGTTGCCGGTTCAATGTACTTATTGTATGTTCCATTAAATCATAATCCCTGAGTTCATAACTACTTACAATCAGCATAATTTTCAATATCAGCACATGGGATTTCAGCATTTTTCCTTCGGCTTCATTCAACAAATCGTAAAAAAGTCTCCGACTTTTTTTAAAATCACCAATAGTAAAGTACGCATATGCAATTGCAGAAACAAGGTTGATCCAAAGTGGATTGTAACTTTCTCTTAAATGACGGATTTGTGATTCTATATTTTTAATATTTTGCCTGTTTTCATCTACACTTCCGCTAACGATCCATTTAAAAATAGTTAAAAGATCAATCAATCCTTTAAGTTTTGTTTTAATAAACTTCAGGCTGTCATTAAAATTTTCTGCAATAGCACCTGCTTGCTGAATATACGCTGTAGCCTTTGAAAAATCACGGTATCCCATCGACTTAATAGCCAGGAATTCGAGGCAATGAAAATAAGAAATCAGAAAATCATTTTGCACCAAAGCTGCCTTTTCATACACAGCAGCCAGGCTAATCAACGCTTCATGGGCTTTTTCAGGCTCATTTAATTTTTCATACAAATGCCTTTTGGTCATCTGTCTCATAATTTTAGACCTGAAAGAAGGTTCCTGCCCAACGTCTTTGGCGATGTAGTTGTTTATTTTCTCTTTGTTTTCTTCATTTATTGTTTCAAGGTAAGGGATTGTTTCAAACAGCATCTCAAATTTTTCCTTCTTGTTTTCAATAAAATTAATGTACAAATTTATCCCTTCATCGTTTTCGTTCAGGCTCTTTTTCAACAGGTCAACATTCAATTTATTATGAGGGGCAATGTGATCAAGAATTTTTTGTTCCCATTGAAGGAAATGCAGGTAAAACACAAAGCACTCATTCTCCCTGGAAATTTTTTTCCCTTTTTCAGTGATTTTCAAACAGGATTCAAACAGGGATTTATTGAACAACAACTCAGCTTCCTGCAGTATTTCCTGCAACTGAAGGTCGATGGAACCGGCAACATAATACCCCCTTAATGTTTTTAAAATCGCATGGAACAATTGATTCTTAGCTGTAGATAAATAACCGGCAAAGGGCAATTTTTTAACTTTCCTGGTTATCAGCTCATCGTCAAACTCCTTCATATTCGACAGGACATCAAACAACTTCATATAGCCTTTATCACCTTTTACTGATCCAAATGAAGATTGTTTTTTAAAATAAGCCTTTTCGGTCTTTGAAAGGGATTTAATGAGTTTGAATAATTCTTTGGATGAAGACATGAATGGGTATTTTCGGTTGAATGGCTTAGGGTATAACAGATGCTAATTTAAAAAAAATGCCTTGATTTGAATAGCCCGGTTTTGAATTACAAAGCTATTAAGAATCCATTGTGAAAAAGTCCATGGCCTCTCACCTCTTTCATCGCTTCCTTCTTCTTATTACTATTTATCTGTTATGAAGGAAATGAAGCCCTTTCATGTTTTGTTGTTTTTACTTGTTTCCTTGCTATTGCTGGGGGCAGCGGGAAACTTTTTTCCCAAGGAAGGCATTGCTGTGACGGCTGATTTTTCTATTCGTTTTCCTGATCCGGCTTCTTTCTTTGCTGCCAATGAGCAAAAATAGTGGGCATCTCTAAACTAATTGCCCTGGCCGATGCAGAAGAGAAGGTGCAGGAAAACAAAGCCGATACAGCCGCCGAAAAAGAAGTGGAAAAAATTAAAGGCGACCGTATTTCAGATTACCTGCTTTTAAAATTGCAAACAAAGTTTGGCGGATCACCTTTAACAGCAGACTGAAACCCTGAGCAAAAACGAAACAAATAAGACCAAACAGGTTCAACAAATTAAGTGATTTACCTAAATGACCGTCTTTGTTTATATCAGGGTCTTGTTTTTATGATTTCAAATTTTGATTTTAACCTCAGGTATGTTTTTTCAAATAGCTCATAACTGATAATGGACAATAAGATTATAAAAATTGCATACAAAATAAGTGAAACAAAATAGTTATTCGTCCATCTACCGGATGAAGGGTACATTTTAAAAAACAATGGTCCGGTAAGGGCCCCAAACATATATATTCCGTACGAAATTTTTCCTAAATAGTGCAGAATATTTTTTTGTCCGATAGTAAACAGTGGCTTCTCATGAAACAGAAAAGTATGCATTAAGTAACCTGTTATGCAGATATAAATGTATTTTTTAAACATGACTTCAAACACAGTGTCCCATTTAAATGAGAGCCCCGATATGAGCAGGAGCAGTATAATGAAAAGCAGCACTATCCTGAGTGTTTTTGTGGCCCTGGGTTGAGAAGGAAAATACAAGTTGGAATACCCTGCCCAGGAGCCAATAATTAAGGTATCCACCCGGCAGCCTGTATCAAGGTATAATCTATACCAATTAGGAGAATAAGAAAAAATATAGGCCCTGTAAAGCAATGAAAAGAAAATAAGCGCCATGCAAATACTGGGAAACCATTGTTTCGGAATGAGTATGATCACAAGGGGCCATATCAAATAAAAATGCTCTTCAACACAAATCGACCAGAGATGTGAAACCGGAAATAAATCCCAGTCCATAATCGAAGCCATGTGAAAGTTTCCGAAAAAAAAGACGCTGCTACTATAATTTGAAGGTCCTGCATGGTTCATCAAATTACAAATCAGGGGGGCAAGTGCTAAAGTTAAAAAGTAGAGTGGCAATATGCGTAAAGCCCTTCTGCGGTAAAAATTGCCCAGCTTAATAGTGCCATTTCTTTCTTTTTCAGTAAAGAGTAAGTAAGTAATTAAAAAACCAGAAATTAAAAAAAACATATCTACGCCGATCATCCCGTTCTCGAAAAAATTTTTCAGCCAGCCACTTGATTGTGTAATCGCATTATTTTCGAAATGGATAAATGATGGCGATCCGAATTTCCCTTCGTAATATTGAAAATGGTGGTGAATTAACACTAAAAAAGCTGATAAAAACCGCAACACATCAAGGTTTTTAAAATATACCCTGTCCAAATTCCCTGTTTTATCCATAATACATGATATTAAAAATTTATATTTTACAATTCTTGATAACTGTAACAGCTTCAGGGGAGGTAATGAATGGGGAGGAAATTGGGGATGTATGGGCTAAGCCTACCTGTTAGGTAATTGGGCTATAAATAAAGTATACAACAGCGTGGTGATGAATTGCCTTTCAGAAACTTTTATTTTTTGCTTCCTCTCTTTCTTTCTTTTTTTTCCCGTTCTTCTTCGGATTCAATTTTCCTTAATTTTTTTCCATTGGGATTAATAATAAATTGTTCTTTGTTCTGAATAACCCTTGCTTCTCCTTTACTGAAGTTTCCGGCTGATTCATATTGAGGCTGAATAACAAATTCTCCCTTTGTGTTGATGAAGCCCCATTTTCCGTTTTCACAAACAGCCGCCAGTTCTTCATTAAAATTTAGCGCGTTGCTGTATTTTAAATCAATGGCAAAAGCACCATCGGGCCGGATATAACCATACAGGCCATTTGATTTTACCCGGGCCAGACCTTCAGTGAAATCAAAACATAGTTCATATTTAATGGGAATAATAACTTCGCCTTTGCGATTGATGTAACCGTACAACCCGCCTTTGGAAACCGCCGCCAGCCCGTCGTGAAACGAAGAAGCGTCGTCGTATTCAAAGGGTATTACAACTTTCCCGGTGTTGTTGATATACCCTCTTTTTCTGTCTTTTACCACAAGGGCAATTCCATCCGTAAATTCACTTCCCGCCTCGTAAGTACCGGGGTTCACTATAATTTGTTGGCTCAACTTATCCCTGTAGGCACACTTACCCGAAGAATAAAAACGTTCCGGCTCCTGCGCCTGTATTTTTTGCAAACTCAATACTACCAAGAGTAAGATGCATTTTGTTATTGTTTTCATATTTTTTGTTTTTGTGGTTTACTCAGCGAATCACATTAAGGATGCCTGATTTCCTTTGTTGTCTGCCGGAGTAATCCGTTGCAATTAAAATATATACATAGGTGTCTTCCTGTACTTTTTCTCCTTTAAAAGTCCCGTCCCATCCGCTGTTTAATGAATCGCCTTTGAACAGCAATAAACCCCAGCGGTCGTACACAGAAAATTCCATGGACTTTATACCCGTTCCTTTCGGGCTAAAAACATCGTTGAGCCCGTCGTTGTTGGGGCTGATGGTATTGGGAACAAAGAGGGTGAAATCATGGATGTCTATCAACAGGGAAGAGGAGTCTTTGCACAGGCCTGTTGCATCCCATACCACCAGACTAACTAAATTGTGAATATTTTCCTGCTCAGTACTATAACTATGAGAGGGATTTTGTAAGTTGGAGGAGGTGTTGTCTCCAAAAGACCAGAGCCATTGGGCTGCACCGATTGACTGATCTATGAAATCAAAGTCACCTCCTCCATAAGTTAAATAAGTAAAAGCACTGCGCGGCACGGCTGAAATCTGTATGAGGTTATTTAAAGTGAGAACATCGGAACAGCCCTGAGAAACGGTTGTTAAAGAGACGGTATAAATTCCGGGTGAATTATAACAATGTACCACAGGGTTGAGGGATGAAACCGCCCCGTCGCCGAAATTCCAGGAGGAAGATGTTCCTGTGGGAACAGAAGTATTGTTAAACTTTATGCATGCTGGAGCGCAACCTTTGTTAGTTGAATAATTAAAAGATGCCTTGGTTCCGTTACTTGAACTAATGTTTACAGCTACAGAATCTTTACAGGAATGCACATCGCTTACTACAACAGTATAGGTTCCTGCAGGCAGGCTATTGATGGAATTTGTAGTTAATGACCCTGGGTTCCATAAATAACTATAGGCTGCTGTTCCCCCAGCTACTGCTATGATGGCACTTCCGTTGTTTAATCCACAACTTGTGCCAACAACAGTTGGTGTTAAATTTAATTTGGCTGGCTGTACCACAGTTGCAGTCGCTGTTGTTGTGCAGCCATTGGCATCGGTAACAGTCAGGTTATAGCTTCCGGCGGCTACATTCGTAATGCCGGCTGTTGTTTGTGTTGTACTCCATAAATAGGAATATGGGCTTGTACCTCCGCTTACAACTGCACTTACAGCACCATTGCCGGAACCATAACACAGAGGAGGAGTATAATTAAAATTTACCACCGGCATGTTGGAATTGCTCAGTGTTACACTTGTGGTACCACTGCAACCATTAGCATCGGTAACTACACAGGAATAAACTCCATTGGAAAGCCCTGTAGCTGTCTGCGTAGTCTGTGCATTATTCCATAAATAGGTATACGGGGCTGTACCGCCGGAAGGAATTACCGTAGCTGTTCCCGGATTTGTACAGCTTGGATTCACAAAAGAACTGCTTAAGCTAACAGTGGCCATTGGAACAATTATAACGCTGTCGGTTCGACCACAACCACTTGTCGCATCGGTAATGTGTACAATATAGGTTCCCGGACCCAGATTGGAGGCTATTGAGGAATTGCCTCCCACCGGACTCCAGGAGTAGGTGTAATTACCGGAAGGGCTTACTGTAACTGTTGCTGTGCCGGAAGCGGACGTACAGGCACTGGATGTACTTGTGATACTACTTGTAAAAGGAGCAGTGGCTTGCACGGAATGTTGAATAGTGTCTGTTATATCCAGGCAATTGGTAACAATAAGTGTAACATTAAAATTACCGCTGCTGTTATACTGATGACTTGGATTTTGAAGAGTAGATATTGTTCCGTCTCCAAAATCCCAGCGCCAACTTTGTAAATCGCCTCCACATTCGGGAGTACTTTGGTCGGTGAACTGGATGGCACAACTTGCTGCGGATATTAACGGAGAAAAGGCTGCAACAGGTGGTGGATCATAGCGCCATAAGGCATTCGAACCTGGAACCGCCAACCCAAGTCCAAAAATTAATCCCTTGTTAAATCCGGCCACTCCGCCAAAGATTGTTGGTGGTATATTGGATGCGGAAGGAATACCAAGAGTACCATAAGATCCTGAATTCAAAGATTGACTTCCACTTACCCAGGTCCATTCGTTGGTAGAAGGTTTGTATTTCCATAAATCATTTGCATTGTTACCAACTGAACCTCCGACACCTGAAAACATCCAGAAGTTTCCACAGTGATCTTTAGTGACAGCTCTGTTTTCGTACCTTGCAGAAGGGTAATTGTTAACAGATGGAATGCATTTGGTTCCGTAATTACCATTGGTATTCGGTACATTGTTTCCGCTCACCCAGGTGAATAAATTAGTGACAGGGTCATATTTCCATAAATCATTGTAGGTATCCGTTCCACTTAAACTCGCACCATTTAGACCTCCATAAAAATAACAATTCCCTGCCGCATCCAACCATGATCCATAACAATACCTGGCGCCCGGAGTATTGCTTGCCGCAGCCACTCCTTTTGTACCGTACACAGGAGGGCTATAAGTATTTGGCCCCCCTTTCCATACCCATTGATGAATACTCATGTTATACATCCAGGCAGCACTGGTAAAAGGCCCACAAAGCAGCCACAGATTACCGCTTGCGTCCGTCCAGGTGACGGTATGCTCATTCATAAAACCGGGTGAATTAGTTACTGAGGGCACATTCAGGGTTCCAAAAACAGCTGAAAACCCAGTCTGCGAACCATTCATCCAGGTCCATTCGTTTGTTGATATTGTATAGCGCCACAAACAATCATTCCCTCCGGTACTGACAGCACCCCCCAACAACCACAAATCGCCGTTTAAATCCGTCCATGTTGTACCTTGCAATTGACAGCCCCCTGGGTCGTTTAGCGTCGAAGGAACCCCTTGCACACCGTAATTTATAGTGCCATTGGAGTTTCCATTTCCTCTTATCCAGGTCCAGGTATTAGTGCCGGTGTTGTATTTCCAAATGTTATTGTTTAAAATCGCTGGGCCGGCTCCGGAAAATATCCAAATATTTCCTTGTGCATCGTTCCATCTTGGTGTGGCATACGTTTCACCGGGTTTATTTCCGGGAGCAGCAATTCCCATAGTACCATAGACTGCAATCGCATTTGATTGATCTCCATGTATCCAGGTCCATTGGGCCAGGAGCCGGGAAGTACAAAGCAGACACAAAATTGAACAAAGCAGACATAAATCACCAGGAGAAATTTGCCTCCATTTTATTTTATTGATGTTTGTTTTTAAAAGTGCGCTCATGTTATTTTTTAAAATTTTTAATAGCACCATAAAATTCAAAAAACAGCCGGGTTACTTTATAACATTTACAATTCCAGACTTTCTGTGTTCTACATTCGAAAAATCGGTTGCGAATAAAATATACACATAAGTATCTTCCTGTACTTTTTCTCCTTTAAAAGTCCCGTCCCATCCGCTGTTTAGTGAATCGCCTTTGTAAAGCAATAAACCCCAGCGGTCGTACACCGAAAATTCCATAGCCTTTATACCCGTTCCTTTCGGGCTAAAAACATCGTTGAGCCCGTCGTTGTTGGGGCTGATGGTATTGGGAACAAAGAGGGTGAAATCATGGATGTCTATCAACAGGGAAGAGGAGTCTTTGCACAGGCCTGCTGCATCCCATACCACCAGACTAACTAAATTGTGAATGTTTTCCTGCTCAGTACTATAACTATGAGAAGGGTTTTGTAAGTTGGAGGAGGTATTACCACCAAAACACCAGAGCCATTGGGCTGCCCCGATTGACTGATCTATGAAATCAAAGTCACCTCCTCCATAAGTTAAATATGTAAAAACACTGTGCGGTACGGTCGAAACTGTTATAAAGTTATTCAAGGTGAGTGTATTGGAACAGCCCTGAGAACCGGCTGTTAAAGAAACATTGTACGTTCCTGGTGAATTATAACAATGCGTAGTAGGATTGGCGGATGAAGTACTCCCATCACCAAAACTCCAGGCAGATGAAGTACCCGCCGGAACAGTGTTGTTGGTAAATATTACACACAGGGGCGCACAACCCTTGGTGGCTGTGCTGCTAAAGGTGGCCTGAACAGGAAGGCTTGAACCAATGATTGTTAGCAAGGTATCAGTACAGGTATTGACATCACTTACAATCAGGGTATAGGTTCCGGCAGAGAGGTTGTTGATGGTGGCAGTATTCAATAACCCGGGTTGCCATAAGTACGTGTAAACCGGTGTTCCTCCACTGACTGTTACTGTTGCGCTTCCATTGTTTAGTCCACAGCTTGTCGCAACAACAGTTGGTGTTAAAATTAATTTGGCCGGTTGTACCACAGTTGCAGTCGCTATTGTTATGCAACCATTGGCATCTGTAACATTCAGGTTGTAGCTTCCAGCTGCTAAATTGGTAATGGAGGCTGTTGTTTGGGAATTACTCCACAAATATGTATAAGGGGCCGTTCCGCCACTAATAACTGCGCTTAGGCTCCCACTGTTTGAACCATAACACAGGGCCGGGGTACAGCTTATTGTTGCAGCCGGCATATTGGAACCGGTTAATACAACACTTGTTGTACTGCTGCAACCATTGGCATCAGTCACAATGCAGGAATAAGTACCATTTGAAAGGCCGGTGGCTGTTTGAGTTGTTTGTGCATTGCTCCATAAATAAGTATAAGGGACTGCTCCTCCCGAAGGAATTACCGTAGCTGTTCCCGGGCTTGTGCAGCCGGGGTTCACAAAAGAACTTGTTAATGTTACAAGTGAAGTTGATGCAATAACAACGGTGTCGCTTCGTCCACAGCCGCTTGTAACATCGATGATGTGTACAATATAGGTTCCCGGGCCCAGATTGGAGGCTATTGAGGAATTGCCTCCAACCGGAGACCAGGAGTAGGTGTAATTACCGGGGGGGCTTACTGTAACTGTTGCCGATCCGGAAGCAGCGGTACAGGCACTGGATGTACTTGTGACAATACTTGTAAAAGGAGCAGTGGCTTGCACGGAATGTTGTATGGTGTCTGTTATATCCAGACAATTGGTAACGATTAAGGTAACATTAAAATTACCACTGCTGCTGTATTGATGAAGGGGGTTTTGTTGAATGGCTGTTGTACCATCGCCAAAATCCCAGTGCCAGCTTTGTAAATCTCCTCCGCATTCAGGGGTACTTTGGTCGGTAAATTGTATACCGCAACTACCTGGAGATGGGGCTGAAGTGAAGGCAGCAATAGGTTGTGGGGCATATTTCCAGACATCGTTGTATGAATCAATCCCGTTTGATGCAGATGCAATTGCCGAAGCCCCAAGTCCAATATAAATTCCTTTGTTAAAGGCCATAATTCCACCAAATCTTGGAGGAGGCATGTTACCGGGAGAAGAGATTCCAATAGTACCATAAGAAGACGAATTTCCCTGCTGGACACCGCCGCTTACCCAGGTCCATTCGTTGGTGCCTGGTTTGTATTTCCATAAATCATTATCGCCCCCTCCAAACAGCCAGAAGTTTCCACAGGCATCCTTGGTGGCATACCTGTTTTCGGCCCTTGCCGAAGGGTAGTTATTTATGGCGGGTACACATTTAGTCCCATAATGGCCAGGTGCATCGTTTACAGTGCTGCCACTTACCCATGTAAACTGATTTAGTACAGGATCGTATTTCCACATAATGGCTGAGCAGCCATTTGGCACAGGGTAATTCATTCCTCCAAAAAAATAACAATTACCGGCTGCATCCACCCATGACCCATATACATGGCCCGGCATTGGATGATTGGCTAAGGAGGGGGTTCCCTGTATTCCATAAACCGGCGGAACATTTGGAACATTCGATCCTCCTTTCCACACCCATTGAAGTACAGTCACATCATACATCCATGCATCTGCGTATGCAACGGACCCTGTTTGATTCACCCCTCCAATCATCCAGAAATTTCCACTTGCATCAGTCCAGGTAACCGATGTTTCCTGCCTGGTACCCGGTGTATTCGTTGGTGCAATAACATTTTTTATTCCAAAAACCGGAGCAATAGGGCCCGTTGCATTTGAACCAGACATCCAGGTCCATTCATTTGTTGCAACAGTATATCGCCACATGGCATCCCCCGCATCAAAGCCATTGCCTCCAAATAACCACAAATCGCCATTCAAATCCAGCCAGGTGGCTCCCTGAAATGTACCACCGCCAGGTTCGTTAGAAGGCGATGCCACTCCCTGAACCCCATAAACTGCGCCTGAAAAACTTCCTGTTCCGCGTAGCCATGTCCACATATTGGTAGTGCTGTTGTACTTCCATAAATAATCAACGCCATAACCAGGGTGAGAATTGGAATACACCCAGGTATTTCCCTGCTGGTCACTCCACCAGTCAGGTGCATACATAGCATCAGGTGTATTGGTAGAAGCCGGATTACCCTGTGTTCCATAAACCGCCGTTGCATTTGTTTGATTGCTCCCTTTTACCCAGGTCCATTGAGCCTTTAAAGTATAAGACAAGCCCACAAATAAATACAAAAGAAATAAAGCCCTTATTTTTTTTAGTTCCATACGTGTATAATTTGATCCTGGTTTGAACACCTGTATTTCACTTCCATGTTTTACAATAATTCAATAAAAAGGTATTAAGTACAGGTGAACCTTTAAATGGATTATCTATAAATTTTCAGTGCGATAAAAAAGGGGGGAGTAGTTAACGGGACTAAGATAATAGTCAGAAAAGCATTTGTAAACACTGAAATTGTCAGCGCCTTAAATCTCAATACGCAGGCATATACCTTACATCCCTTTATTCATAATAGATTCGGCTTATTCCGAATGAAATTTCAACCGTAGGAGTGCGGGCAATTTATTTAGACACAGGAAGGCTGCAACTGCTTATTTTGAGAGCCGGTTTTTGTTTTCTTTAAACACTTCGTTCATCGTTACATGTTTGATCTTACTTTCTATCCAAACCGGGTAGTTAAATTCCATGGGCTTAATATTTAAGCCGCATATTAGTGCAGATTGTCCGAATTTTTTAAAGTGGTCTGTTTTTTCACTTTTACTTTCCCTGCCAATTAAGCCTTTTAAAAAACCAAGCAGCTGCAGCTCAAATGAAAAATCACCTTCCTTTTTACTTAATGATTTTAAAAACGATTTAATTGAATGTTCCATTAAATCAGTATCGTTCAGCTCGTAATGAGCGATGATAAGCAGGAGTTTAAGCTTAAATAAATTTGTTTCCGATAATTTGCTCTCCGTTTCATTGATTAAATCGTAATAGTTCTTCCTTGCTTTTTTATAATCCCCACTTGTAAACTGCGAGTATGAAATTAAGTTGATAGTATGTATCCAGAGTTCATTAAAATTTTTTTTCAGCAGGGGCATTCCTGTTTCAATTTTATTTATTTCTATGCTTTTTTCAGGTACAGATCCACTTACAATGTAGTTGGAAAGCACTAAATTGTTCACATGACTTTTAAACCTGGTTTTTAAATACACCATGTCATTACTTAATCCGGCAACAACATTTTCGGCTTTTTGAATCAGGTCAGCGGCTATTGAAAATTCATGGATCTCCAGGGCTTTCAGCGCAGTTTGGTACAGGCTGTTGAAATACCGTTGTTGCTGGTCTTTTTGCAAAAACGCGTGGTCTTCATAAATTTTGTTCAGGGCGGTCAAAGTTTCATAACCTTTTTGGGGCTCGTTCAGCCTGTCGTAAATATATTTTTGGGTCATCAGCAATATGATCTTCGCCCTTGCGGATAATTCATTTACATGGTTTCTGGCCAAAACAGCTTTTACGATTTGTTGTTTTTCATCTGTATGAAAACTGTTTGTCCGCAATACATTCGAGACTACTTCATGACTCATTTCCCTGTTTTCAAGCAGATTTGTGCACAATCGTATCGCCCTGTAATTTTCTTTTAAACTCTTTTCATAAAGATATTTATGTGTATTTGTAATAGCATTGATGCTGCTAATTATACGCTGCTCCCAATCCAGAAACTGCAGGTAAAACACAAAGCGTTCCCTTTCAAGGGCCAGCTTTTTTCCCTTTGCAATTATTCTTAAACCCGATTCCATCAGCGCTTTGTTGTGCAACAATTCCACTTCCTGTAAAATTTCCTGTAATTGCAGGTCGATGGAACCGGAAACATAATAACCCCTGAGTGCTTTTAAAATGGAGTGAAACAATTGATTTTTAGCTGTGGGCAGGTACCCCGCAAAGGCTGAATTTTTAATTTTTTTTACAACCATCGCTTCATCGTACTCGTTCATGTTTGCAATCACATCAAACAACTTCAGGTAGCCCTTATCCGTTTTGCCTGTTCCAAAGGAAGATTGTTTTTTAAAATATGCCTTTTCTGTCTTTGAAAGGGATTGAATGAGCTTGAATAATTCTTTGGATGAAGACATGAATGGGTATTTTCGGTTGAATGGCTTAGTATATAACAGATGCTAATTTAAAAAAAATGCCTTGATTTGAATACCCCCGGTTTTGAATTACAAAGCTATTAAGAATCCATTGTGAAAAAGTCCTGAACCTCCCTCCTCTTTCATCGCTTCCTTCTTCTTATTATTACTATTTATCTGTTATGAAGGAAATGAAGCCCTTTCATGTTTTGTTGTTTTTACTTGTTTCCATGCTATTGCTGGGAGCAGCGGGCTACTTTTTTCCAAGGGAGGGTATTGCTGTGACGGCTGATTTTTCTATTCGTTTTCCTGATCCGGCTTCTTTCTTTACTTCCAAAGAACAAAAAAAAGTGGACATCTCTAAAATAATTGCCCTGGCCGATGCAGAAGAGAAGGTACTGGAAAATAAGGCCGATACAGCCGCCGAAAAAGAAGTGGAGAAAATTGAAGCGGATGCTGAAGTGCAACTGATTACCAATGTTCAATACAAAAACAAAGAAGATGTTCCCCTCGAATTTTTCTTCGATGCTTTGCAAAAGCTTGCTACAGATAATTCTACGATACGGGTTTTGCATTACGGCGACTCGCAAATTGAAGGCGACCGCATTTCAGATTACCTGCGTTTAAAACTACAAACACAGTTTGGCGGATCAGGCCCTGGTTTTATTTCGGCCATGCCGGTTGCCATTAGCGTCGGCACCAAACAGGCCTGGAGCGATAACTGGGACCGTTACACTATTTTTACCATGAAAGACAAGCGGGTGAAACACCTGAATTATGGAATTGCAGGGGGCTTCTGTCGTTTTGCACCGTATAAAACTGTTTACGATACTTCTAAATATCAAAACGCCTGGTTACGTGTAACCACCAATCAAAACGGCGGGCCAAAATTAGCGACTTACAATAAAATAAAATTATTTTACGGTGGGGCGCAGCGCAAAACTTCCGTGGATTTTTATGAAAACGGGGTGCTGCACGACATAGATAGCCTGGCTTCCGGAGGTACATTCAATATTCAAACCTTTAGTTTAAAACAAGCCCCTTCTAATTTCGAAATTAAATTTAAAGGGAAAGACAGCCCGGATATTTACGGTTTGTCCTTAGAGGGCGATGGCGGTGTAATGGTAGACAATTTTGGTTTAAGAGGAAGTTCAGGTACCTTCTTTAATCAGCTGAACCTCTTGCACCTGAAACAATTTTACGATTACCTCAATGTAAAACTTATCATCATGCAGTTTGGGGGCAATGCCCTGCCTTCTATTAAAGACAGTTTGCAAAGTGTAAATTTCGGAAGGTACCTGCAATCTCAAATTGTATCTATACGCAAAATTGCACCCGGCGCAAGTGTATTGGTAATTGGCCCTGCAGACATGAGCATAAAAGACGGGGAAAACTACGTTACCCACCCTCAGTTGGAAAACCTGCGTGATGCAATACGCCGTGCCGCCTTTAACACCAATTCAGCTTTTTTTGATATGTACGATTGTATGGGAGGTAAAAACAGCATGGTGAGCTGGGTTGAAGCCGGTATAGCTGCTAAGGATTATATTCATTTTAGTTCGGGAGGCGCCCGCAAAATTGCCACCTTGTTGTACACTTCAATTATGAATGATTACACCAAACATTTGGAAAAAACAGTAACAAGTAGCAGGTAGTTGGTAGCAAGTACTGACCTGCTACCAACTACCTGCTACTGAAAAATTATGAATACTTTGAAAAACATAACGATCCTTCTTCTTTTGTGCTGCGGAATTGTGCTTCATGCCCAGGAGCATGTTTACCCTTTTGTGAATTACACTGAAAACAAACTGTATCACGCTACAGACAGCAGTATTACCCTTGGCTTTTATAAAAAATTAGACGAATTAAAACAAGGAAAACGAAACCGGGTGACGGTGATGCATTACGGTGGGTCGCATATTCAGGCCGGTTTTTGGACGGAGACCCTGAGTACTAATTTTCAGGCCCTCAATAATTACCAGGGAGGCGGGGCCTTTGCTTTTCCGTTTAAATTGGCCAAAACAAACAATCCCCCTTTTTACCACACTTTTTCAACGGCTAAGTGGAGGCGTTGCCGCTGTGTAAACAAAGAGTTGTGCGCAGCATTGGGAATGGCCGGAATAGCTGTAATTACGAATGATAGCAGCGGTACATTTGGTATAACACTCGATGCGAACGATCACCTCAAGAATTTTAACCAGATGAAAGTCTTTCATAATTTTAATCCCGGCTATCAGTTTAGTATTTCCCCTTTGGTAAGTAGTCAGTATACCCAAACCGATTTCCCTGATGAAGGTTATACCCTTGTGCAGTTTCAGGTCCCGTCAGATTCTGTTGTTTTTTATTTCAGTAAAAAAGACACACTTGCAAAAGATTTTATTCTTTACGGTTTTAGCCTTGAAAATAATTTGCCGGGCGTTTATTTTGCCGGCATGGGTGTTAACGGTGCTGCATCCGACTCTTACCAACGCTGCGAATTGTTCGAAAAACAAATCAAAAGCATGAAACCTGATCTCGTTATTTTTTCTCTCGGCGTAAACGATGTTCAATCAAAAGGTTTCAACAACGAAACCTATGTTGCGAATTATGATACATTGATAGCCATGGTGCGTAAGTCTTCACCCGATTGCGCCATCCTGTTTACAACGGTAAGCGATAATTTTGTAAAACGAAAAACGCCTAACAAAAGGAGTATGCTTGCCGAAGACGCCATCTTTCAACTCATGGAAAAACACAAAGCCTGTGTATGGGATATGTTTAATGTAATGGGTGGTTATAAAAGCATCGCCAAATGGAACAAGGCAAAATTAGCCGCAAAAGACAAAGTCCATTTTAATGCAAAAGGTTACGCTATTATAGGCAACCTGATGTTTGAAGCTATTTTAAAAAGCTACAAGGCCAATTCCAGCAACAGCAATTAACTTTGACAGAACTACTACCATACCTGAAAGACATTTTTTCCTTTACCGAAGGAAAGCCTTTAATATTTACCCAACTTTTCTTTTGGGGATTTTTTGCGGTGGTTCTTTTGTTTTATTCCTTTATATACAAAAACCTTACTCTCCGTACAGTCTACCTTTTGGCTGTAAGTTTTTTCTTTTATTACAAAACCAGTGGTGTGTTTCTGCTGCTGCTGGTGTTTACAATATGCAGCGATTACAACTGGGGGCGCCTGATTTTTAAAGCAAAGACCCAACAACTAAAAAAGGTATACGTAGCCATTAGTGTTATCATCAACCTGAGTTTGCTGTGTTATTTTAAATACGCTTATTTTTTTACCGAAAGCTGCAACCAATTGTTTCATAGTGATATTGCCTTCTTCAATCATTTTTCACAATTCAGCAATACCTTTTTCGGTACTGCATTTAGTCTCGATAAATTAATTCTTCCCGTTGGGATTTCCTTTTTCACCTTTCAATCCATTTCATACATCGTTGATATGTACCGGGAGAAAGTACAACCTGTAAAAAACATATTTGATTATGGTTTCTTTGTTTGTTTTTTTCCCCACTTAGTTGCAGGCCCCATTGTTAAAGCCAATGAATTTTTGTATCAGATCTATCAGCCCTATAAACTCAGCCGTTTTGAATTCGGACTTTCCCTGTTTTGGATACTGAACGGTTTGTGTAAAAAGATATTAGCCGATTATATTGCTGTTAATTTTATCGACCGCATCTTCGACAGCCCCGGTTATTACTCGGGTATGGAAGTGATACTCGGCATCTTTGGGTATTCTCTTCAAATCTACGCCGATTTCTCGGGTTATACAGACATTGCTATTGGCGTAGCCCTTTTACTAGGCTTCCGCTTGAAAACAAATTTTAATTCTCCTTACAAAGCCACCAGTACCAGCGAATTCTGGCAACGCTGGCACATTTCATTGTCCTCCTGGTTAAAAGAATATTTATACATTCCCCTGGGCGGGAACCGTGAAGGCACGCTGGGTTCCTACATTGCCATTACCCTGTTGGGCTTTGTTTTTATTCTGTTAAGCGGTCAGCTCTGGTTAATATTCGTATTTATCGGTGTGACCATCATTTTTGTCGCTCTTTCTTATTACTTCGAAAGTTTTAAAAAATCGGTGAACACCAATATTAATCTATTGGTCACCATGTTACTGGGTGGCCTGTGGCACGGCAGCAGCTGGATGTTTATTATATGGGGCGGCTTAAATGGTGTGGGTTTAATAGCGCATAAACTGTGGCAACGCATAAGCCCGTTTAACAACAACAACAGCTGGTATGTGCGGGCCATTACTATTTTTTGTACCCTCAGTTTTATCAGTTTTACCCGCATCTGGTTCCGTAGCGAAAACTTAGACACTGTGAGCCTCATCTTCGACAGAATAAGTAACCACTTCGGCTCCAATTTATTTGTGGATGTATTAAAGGGTTATAAAGTTGTGTTATTGGTGATCCTCTTTGGTTACCTCGTTCACTGGATTCCAGTAAATATAAAAGAGTGGTATCGCAATTTTTACGCTTCTCTCCCACTTCCTGTACTTGCGTTAAGTGTAGTCTGTACGGTGTTTGTGGTGTACCAGGCGATTACGTCGGATATGCAGCCTTTTATTTATTTTCAGTTTTAGAAAACCGTTTATTCGTTCCTTCGTTTTATCGTTCACTTGTTACATACTACTGCAACGAGTGAACTAATGAACGAATAAACTAAAATGTGTAATTTCACCCATCAATAAAACGATTCAATGAACATTATAATAACAGGTGCCTCGCGGGGAATAGGTTATGAATTGGTAAAATTATTTGCTGAAAACTCCGAAAATAGAATCATTGCCCTTTCACGGAATGCAGCTAAATTAAAAAAATTGCAGGCTGAATCTACTCATGCTAATATTAGCATTTTACCTATAGACATCAGCAATGAAGAGCAGGTAAAAAATGAATTTCAGAAAGCATTGAGCGGATTAAAAAAGGTGGATATACTCATCAACAATGCCGGAGCTATTGTGAACAAGCCCTTTAACGAATTACAAAAACCGGATTGGGAAAAAGTATACACGGTAAACGTGTTTGCCCCCTTTATGTTAATTCAACAAGCCTTGCCCTTTATGGGCTTCAGCAACAAATCGCACATCGTCAACATCAGTAGCATGGGTGGTTTTCAGGGAAGTGTAAAGTTTGCGGGTTTGTCTGCATACAGTTCCTCAAAGGCTGCGATTGCCTGTTTAACCGAATGCCTGGCCGAAGAATTAAAGGGCAGCAATATTGCAGTTAACTGCCTTGCCATTGGTGCCGTACAAACCGAAATGCTGGAAGAAGCCTTTCCGGGATACAAGGCGCCTTTAAGTCCGGTGCAAATGGCCGGTTTTATTAAAGACTTTGCTTTAAACGGTTCTAATTATTTTAACGGGAAAATTTTACCAGTATCTTTAAGTACACCATGAGTTATTGGGTAGCAAGTAGTAGGTAGCGAGTATTTGGTACTGCTTACCACCCGATACCTGCTACCTTATACCTGATACTTAAAATAAACGACATGATCGAACATATCAAAACCTTTGTTTATACCATCATTAAGCCTACAGATGAGGAGTGGAATGGATTTGCAGACAGGTTAAAAACAAAAAATTTAAAAGCCGGTGATATTCTTCTTTCAAGCGGCGAAGTATGCAATGATATTCATTTCGTTACCAAAGGAGTCATGCGCCTGTATTATGAAAAAGACGGGGAAGAAATAAACACCTATTTTGCCTTCCAAAATAAATTCATGAGTAGTTACCAGAGTTTTTTAAGCCGCGAACCTTCTAAATATTGTATACAGGCTATGGAAGACTGTACCATTGTTTCTCTCAGCTATGAAGATGTTCAGCATGGCTTTAATAATTTTAATGCATGGAATACATTCGGTCGTATTATAGCTGAACAATTTTTTTTGAAGCAGCAGAAAAGAGTAGAAAGCTTTTTATTTTTATCGGCAGAAGAAAGGTACCTGGAACTATTAAAAACATACCCCGATATTTTTGAACGTATTCCTTTGTACCATATCGCATCTTACCTTGGCATAAAAGGCCCCTCCTTAAGCCGTATACGCAAGCGCCTGGTAAAAGCAAAATAGGTTCAGATGAGTTTATTTGTTCTTTTGTTTATTCGTTCTTGTTACGGTAACATATAAACGATTGAACTGTTCAACTAATAAACTTATTTTAACTTAGGTTAAGTTATTTTCGGAAAGTAAAAAGTAGCTTTGTCCCGTAAAAATTATTCAATGAAACGCTCCATATCCCTTTTTGCTTTTATAATTTTCTCCTTCGCCGCCTTTGCACAGGATTTAACACAAACCATCCGGGGAACCATTATCGATAAACAAACCCAGTCTACTTTACCCGGAGCCAATGTGCTGGTATTGGGGACTGAGCCTCTAAAGGCTTCCAATAGTGATGAAAACGGGAAATTCAGAATTGACCATGTTGGACTTGGAAGATGGCAATTAAAAATATCCTTTATCGGCTACAAAGAAAAAATGATGACTGTGATGTTAACCTCCGGAAAAGAAACGGTTTTAAATATTGAGCTGGAAGAATCCGTAATACAAGGAGAGGAAGTTGTTATTGTGGCTGAAACGGATAAAACAAAAACAAATAATAAAAACACAACGGTAAGTGCAAGGTCGTTTACAATTGAGGAAGCCTCGCGTTATGCAGGCAGCCGCAACGATCCCGCGCGTATGGCTGCAAACTTTGCCGGTGTGAGCGGGGCCAACGATTCGCGCAACGATATTATCATCAGGGGGAATTCCCCGCTTGGTGTGTTGTGGCGTTTGAACGGAGTGGACATCCCCAACCCCAACCACTTTGGATCAGCGGGATCTACGGGAGGGCCGGTAAGTATTTTAAACAACAATACATTAGACAATTCCGATTTCTTAACCTCTGCTTTTCCTGCCGAATATGGCAATGCCACAGCCGGTGTTTTCGATTTAAAAATGCGTTCAGGCAACAACGAGAAACATGAATTCCTTGCGCAAATGGGCTTCAACGGCTTTGAACTGGGCACCGAGGGGCCGTTTTCCATGAAGAAAAAGAACGCTTCTTTTTTAGTGAATTACAGGTATTCAACATTGGGTGTATTTAAAGCGTTGGGTGTAAATTTTGGTACCGGCGCTGCTGTACCCGAATACCAGGATATTACATTTAAAGCAGATTTCCCTACCAAAAAATTTGGGAAGTTTTCGGTATACGGCATTGGAGGGATCAGTTATATTGCTTTGCGCGACAGCGAAAAAGATAAAAAAGAAAACCTGTATGGTTATAGCGGCAAAGACACTTATTTCAAATCCAATGTAGGCGTGGCCGGTATTAGCAATACGTATATCATCAACCCTTCTTCTTACACAAAAATAAGCTTAGTGGCAAGCGGCCAGTACAATGGCATTTCGGTTGATTCGATAGATGTAGGTTCCAACCCTCTTACCGTTTACCCATTTTATGAAAACAAAACATACAACATTAAATACACCGCCAACCTTGTTTACAATAAAAAATTCAATGCTAAAAATTTTATGGTTTCAGGCGTTTACGGCGATGTTTACGACTCACAGCTAATTGATAGTGTAAGAGGTGCTGCTGGGTTTCACACCCTGCGTAATTTTAAAGGTGTAACCGGATTAATACATGCTTACACCAATTTACAGCACAAGTTTACTGATAAAATAACCTTGAACACAGGCGTTCATTACCAGCAGTTTTTATTGAACAACTCGTATTCCATTGAGCCGAGGGCTGGTTTAAGGTACTCATTTAAAGAGGACCAGAGCATAAGCATTGGAGGTGGTATGCACAGTCAGTTGTTGCCCCTGTACATTTATTTTTCTTCGGCATATATTGGTAATGGTAAAACCGTCGAAACCAATAAAAACCTTGATTTCACCCGCAGTACACACGGGGTAATTGCTTATGATGTAAACATTGGTAAAAACGCCAGAATAAAAGCCGAAGCCTATTACCAATACCTCTATCAGGTTCCGGTAAAACAAAGGCCTGGTTATTTTTCTTCGCTTAATTTAGGCGCCGATTTTAACAGCCCGAATGTAGATAGTTTGGTGAACAAAGGAACGGGTACTAACTACGGCATAGAATTTACCCTCGAAAAATTTTTCAGTAAAGGTTATTATTATTTGCTTACCGCTTCCCTGTTTGAATCAAAATACAAGGGTAGTGATAACATTGAGCGCAACACAGCCTTTAACGGTAATTATGTAGCCAATTTTTTAGCCGGAAAAGAATTTAAAATTAAACAAAGGCACACTTTTGCCATAGACATCAAATGCACCACGGCAGGTGGCAAACGTTATGTACCGGTAAACCTGCAACAATCGCAATTACAAGGAAGGGAAGTGTTGATTACTTCAGAAGCTTACAAAGGTCAGTTTTCTGATTATTTCAGGATTGACATCAAACCTTCTTACCGCATTAATAAAAAGAAAGTAACGCTGGAATGGAACTGTGATTTTCAAAATATTACCCAACACGATAACATCTTTCAACAGGTGTATAACGTCAATACCCAGCAAATTCAAACAGAGTATCAATTGAAGTTTTTCTTTGTGCCTCAGTTCCGAATGCTTTTTTAGATATGAGAGTTTAGTATTGAGATATTAGATGTGAGAGTTAAGTCGAAGAAAGATGATCTTCTCTGAACTCGCTCTCACTCTGTACTCACATCCCTTATCATTAACACTCCGGCGTACGTAATAGCTCCGTTAATCAAAATCAATTCGTTTCCTATTTCGTAGCCTCCAACAAAATCCTTTGAATAAATGCTCAATAAATAAGTAAGCAAAGGGGCCGCAACACATACTATAGGGACTAATTTATCCTTCACTTTTTGTTTGCTGAACAATCCAAATGCAAACAAGCCCAACAGTGGACCGTAAGTATACCCGGCTATAGCCAGAACGGTATCGACAATGGCTTTTTGGTTGAGTTCATCAAAAATTAAAATCACCAGCCACAATACAATGGCAAAACCAATGTGTATAAAGTGCCGGTAGTTGGTTTTAGTTGTTTCAGAAATATTTTTCTTCTTGTCCAACTCAAACATATCAACATACGTAGAAGTTGTTAAGGTGGTCAGCACCGAATCGGCGCTGCTAAAGGTGGCTGCGGTAAGGCCGATAATAAATACGAGCCCTGCAAAAACACCCAAATGATTTAAGGCCAGGTTGGGGAATACTTTGTCCGTAATTATTTTTGCCCCGTTCATGGGCAGCTCAATGTGTTCCTGTCCGTAATACAGGTACAGCAAAGCTCCCAGCGAAAGGAAGAATACGTTGACAATTACCATAACGATACTGAACCAGAAAATATTTTTTTGTGCATCGCCCAGGCTTTTGCAGCTCAGGTTTTTCTGCATCATGTTTTGATCGAGGCCCGTCATGGCCACCGCTATAAACACCCCACCCAAAAATTGCTTGGGGAAAAAGCTGGGTTTGTGCCAGTCCCAAAAAAATGTTTGCGTGTATTCCGAAGAAGTGACCTTGCTTACAGCCTCACTAAAACTCCAGCCCGAACTCGATACAATGGCTGCAATGGAAAGCACCACACCCAGTATCAAAAACAGCGATTGAAAGGTATCTGTCCACACTAATGTTTTTATGCCGCCTTTATAAGTATACAACAACATCAGTGCAATAATAACCGATACACTTACGGCAAAGGGAATGTGAAAACCTTCAATCCGGTCGAATACAAAAAACTGTATAACCCCTGCGGCTAAGTAAAGCCTGCCCGCGGCGCCCAGCGTACGCGACAAAATAAAATAAAAAGAGCCTGTTTTTTGAGTGGCCCTTCCAAAACGTTCTTCGAGGTAAGAATAAATAGAAACCAAATTCATTTTATAATACAGCGGCAGCAATACTTTGGAGATAATAAAATAACCCACAAAATAACCCAGCACTAATTGTAAATAAGAAAACTTAGCTGCACCAACCGCTCCGGGAACTGATATATAAGTAACGCCAGACAAGGAATCGCCTATCATACCAAAGGCTACGGCGTACCAGGGCGAAGCTTTGTTGCCGATAAAATAACTTTCGCTGTTGCTGTTGCGCGAAGTGTACCAGGCGATAAGCAGCAAAAAACAAAAATAACCAAGTATACAGCCTATGATGAGGTATGGAGACATTCGGTTTCGTTTATTAGTTTATTCGTTCACCCGTTTATTCGTTAGCACAACTATTGAACGTATGAACGATAAAACGCATAAACTTACATAGTAAATCCCCTCCTCCCCTTAATGCCTTGCTTATTTCTCCACAAACCATGTTTAATAAATAAATGAAAAAACAGCCTTTCTTGCTTTAAAATCCCCGCTCAATGACGTAAATTTACAACATGGAGTTTTCCTCGAGGCTGATAGAAAATGCGGTAAATGAGTTCTCACAACTACCCGGTGTTGGAAAAAAAACAGCCCTGCGTTTTGTTTTGCACCTCTTGCGCAAAGAAGAAAGTGCGTCTGAATCCTTTTCAGATGCTGTCCTCCGCTTACGAAAAGACATTTGTTTTTGCAACAATTGCCACAACATTTCCGACAAAGAAATGTGTGAAATTTGCGCCAATCCTCACCGCGATGCCTCAACAATATGTGTGGTACAGGACATACGCGATGTTATGGCCATTGAAAACACCGGCCTTTTTCGCGGACAGTACCATGTTTTGGGGGGCATTATTTCTCCTATGGATGGGGTTGGCCCGGCCAACCTGAACATTGAAACCCTCGTAAATAAAGTGGCTTCAGGTAGTATCCGCGAAATAATTATGGCCCTCAGTTCCACCATGGAAGGCGAAACCACCAATTTTTACATCTACAAAAAAATAGCCCCTTACGATATTACTGTTTCCACCATTGCCCGTGGCATCCCTATTGGCGATGAACTGGAGTATGCCGATGAAATTACCCTGGGACGCTCCATTCAGTTCCGTATTCCCTACTCCAATCAATTAGTTCGTTCTTAGTCTCTGCTAATTACGAATCAGTACGAATATACTAATCTGTGTGTGGTGCTACTGTATATAGCTATATTGGTATAAATTCGTATTCGTAGATTCATTATTCCAATATTCGTGTAAATTCACAGCTCGTTATTCCAACATTAGTATATTCGCACTGATTCGTATTCGTAGACCCAACATTCTAACTTTCTTACTTTCAAACCCTCTCACTTTCTAACTTCATACAATAATTTGGTAACTTTGGAGTTATATATAGTTTTGTGAAGTTATCGGTTATCATAGTTAATTACAACGTAAAGCATTTTGTTGAGCAATGTTTGTACTCGGTACTGAACTCCTCTAAAAAAATTTCCTGCGAAATTTTTGTAGTCGATAACAACTCTGTTGACGGCTCCGTTCAATTGATCCAGGAAAAATTCCCTCAGGTACATTTAATCGAAAATAAAAAAAACACCGGCTTTGCTGTGGCCAACAACCAGGCCATCCGTTTAAGCAAAGGCGAATACACCTTGTTGCTAAACCCCGATACCGTTGTGCAGGAAGATACTTTTGAAAAAGTAATTGCCTTTATGGATGCGCACCCCGATGCGGGCGGACTGGGCGTGAAAATGCTGGATGGGAAAGGTAATTTTTTACCCGAATCAAAACGGGGCCTGCCAACTCCTGCTGTGGCTTTTTACAAAATATTTGGTTTAGCCGCTTTGTTTCCTTACTCTAAAAAATTCGGGCAATACCACCTTACTTATTTAGATAAAGACAAGACCCATCAGATAGATGTACTCAGCGGCGCCTTTATGCTCATGCGTAAAGCTGTGCTGGATAAAGTAGGGGTATTAGACGAGGATTATTTTATGTACGGCGAAGACATTGACCTCTCGTACCGTATTCAATTGGGAGGATATAAAAATTATTATTTCCCCGAAACCCGTATTATACATTATAAAGGCGAGAGCACCAAAAAAAGTAGTGTTAATTATGTGTTTGTGTTTTACAGGGCCATGATCATTTTTGCCCAAAAACATTTTACCCAAAGGCACGCTAAATTATTTTCTTTTTTAATTCATTTCGCCATCTACCTGCGGGCTGGCATGGCTATATGCCTGCGTTTTATGAAACGGATCAGTGTACCGGCCCTCGACTTTGCAAGCATATTGTCCGGCTTAATGCTGATTAAATATTTTTATGAAAAGCAGGTTATTTTTAAAGACGGAGGAGGCTACTCTTCCCTGCTCATATCCATTGCCTTTCCGGCGTATATCCTGATCTGGCAGGTGTTGGTATACTTAAGCGGGGGCTACGACAAGCCCGTTAAACTGTACCGCATTATAAGAGGTGTATTTGTAGGCACGGGCATTATTTTAATCGCTTATTCCTTATTGCCCGAAGCTTACCGTTTTTCGCGGGCCTTAATATTATTGGGTGCTGTATGGACGATCGTTGTTTATACCCTGCTCCGTTTACTTTTTCACACTTTAAAGTTAAAAGGATATAGTTTACGTGATGTAAACAGCAAGCGCATCATCATTATTGGTAAAGAAGAAGAGTTTATCCGCGTAAATGAACTGATTAAACAAACAAGTATACACACCGGCTTTCTGGGCTTTGTCAACATTGATGAAACTAAATCAACCCATACTGCTTATATCGGTAACATCAGTCAGGTAAATGATATTATTGACATTTACTCTGTTAACGAAGTTATATTCTGCGCCAGGGACATTTCCTCCCAGGAAATTATCAATTACATGCTCACCCTGGTTTCGGCCAATGTTGATTTTAAGATTGCCCCGCCCGAAAGTTTGTCCATTATCGGGAGCAACTCCATTGATACCGCCGGCGACCTGTATGTGATAGATGTGAACTCCGTCAACAAAACCAAAAACAAACGCAACAAACGAATTGTAGATGTGTTGATTGCTTTTATTTTACTTGTATTATCACCACTGTTATTCTTCATTCAAAAAAACAAAGGTGGGTATCTCAAAAATATTTTCTTAGTATTGTTTGGTGCAAAATCCTGGGTGGGATATGGCAATACTGTAAGTGCAGAATTGCCTAAAATAAAACCCTCCGTATTATCTCCTGCCGATGCGGTAAAAAAGGGGGAACTGAATACCGAAACCCGCAAACGCCTGAATTTAATCTACTCTAAAAACTACAGGATAGAGAACGACCTGAGCATTATCCTTAAAAACATCAGGCATTTCGGGAATTAATTCAATCCCAAAAATTCCCTACCTTTGCCAAATGTCATTTACAGGCAAAAAAGTTGCATTTCACACATTGGGTTGTAAACTGAATTTTTCAGAAACATCAACCATCGCCCGCTTATTTGAACAGGAAGGATTTACCAAAGTAAATTTTGCAGAGCCTGCCGATGTTTATGTAATCAACACCTGTTCGGTTACCGAAAATGCAGACAGGGAATGCAAGCAGATTGTGAAGGGGGCTTTGTCTGTTGCACCCGATGCTTTTGTGGCCGTGGTGGGTTGTTACGCCCAGCTGAAACCGGAAGAAATTGCCCGTATTGAGGGAGTGGATGTAGTGCTGGGCGCTACCGAAAAATTCAAATTGTTGAACTATATCAGCGACCTCTCTAAAAAATCGCAAACCGAAATATACAATTGCGAAATTGACGAGGCCAACTTTTTTGTGGATGCTTACTCTTTTGGCGACCGCACCCGTTCGTTTTTAAAGGTGCAGGACGGTTGCGATTACACCTGTGCCTTTTGTACCATTCCTTTGGCAAGGGGCAGCAGCCGCAGCGATACCATTGAAAACGTGGTGGCCAACGCAAAAAAAATTGCCGAAAGCGGGGTAAAAGAAATTGTGCTCACCGGTGTGAACATTGGTGATTTTGGCAATGGCCAACTGATTGACCCCCTGGGTAAAAATAAAAGACAATACACTTTTTTGGATTTAATACGTGAACTTGATAATGTTGAAGGCATTGAGCGCTTCCGGATTTCGTCCATTGAACCCAACCTCTTAAAAGACGAGGTAATAGAGTTTGTGGCACAATCCAAACGTTTTGTTCCGCATTTTCATATTCCCCTGCAAAGCGGAAGCAATAAAATATTAAAGCTCATGCGCCGCAGATACTTGCGCGAACTTTACGCCGACCGCGTGGCGAAAATAAAAACACTGATGCCGCATTGCTGTATTGGAGTGGATCTTATTGTTGGTTTTCCGGGAGAAACGGAAGCAGATTTTAATGAGACCTATACCTTCATTAATCAATTGGATGTTTCTTATTTACACGTATTTACCTATTCTGAAAGGGCTAATACTGATGCCATTCACATGAGCGACTCCGTTAATTATGCCGAACGCAAAAAAAGAAACAAGATGCTGAGAATTTTATCGGCAAAAAAACTGCGGAGCTTTTATGAACAACACATAAATACTAATCACAGGGTTTTGTTTGAACAGGAAAACAAAGAAGGTTTTATGTACGGCTTTACCGAAAATTATATAAAAATAAAACATCCTTTTCAAGCTGAATTGTGCAAACAAAGCATGGAGGTGAGTGTTTCGGGGATTGATACGAATGGGAATTGTTTAGTAATCGTTCATAAGCTCAATAGTTCTCTCGTTTAAAAGTTCCGATCAACTATTAAATGAATGAACGAGTGAACAAATAAACTATAGAACTTTTAGCGCTTTAATTAAAATCTCACCTATGAAAAAAAATCTCTTCGCTTTCCTACTGCTTAGTTTATTAGGAAATTCCCTCAATTCCCAAAACTGCAAAGGAAAAACCTTTCCTGATTTAAGCGGGGAAACTTTTGATGGTAAAAACATATCCGTTCCTAAAAACACCATGGGTAAAATCAGCATCATCGGTGTTTGTTTTAGTAAAGATGCCGAAGACGAATTAAAAACCTGGTTAAACCCCATTTACAATATGTTTGTAGTAAAAAAAGACACGGCTGATTTTTTTAGCGCCGCAGTTAATTACGATGTCAATTTTTATTTTATCCCCATGCTTAACAAGGCTAATCAGTTATTGGAAAAATCGAGCAAGGAAAAAATAAGAAAAGGGACCGATAAAGAATTCTGGCCTTACTTGGTTTTTTACAGCGGCAACATTAAACCCTATAAAGAGGATTTTGACATCAAAGACAGCAAAATTCCCTACTTCTTTGTGCTGGATAAAACAGGTAAAATCATTCATGTTACTTCCGGCAAATTTTCAGAAGCCAAACTCGGTAAAATTGAAGATTTTATTGAATAGGTGGTAGTTCTTAGTTCTTAGAATGAAAGCAATTGTAAATACAATATACGGGCCTCCGGAAGTATTGCAACTAATGGAAGTTGAAAAGCCAGTTCCCAAAGACAGGGAGGTTCTTATAAAAATTCACGCGACAACCGTCAACCGGACCGACTGCGGGTTCCGCAAACCTGAATACCTGATTGTAAGATTGATCAGCGGGTTATTTAAACCAAAAAAAACAATATTGGGAAGCGAACTGGCCGGAGAAATTGAAGCCATCGGTGCAGGTGTAAAAACATTTAAACCAGGCGACCAGGTTTTTGGATTGAGTACTTTTAATTTTGGAACGCATGCTGAATATATTTGTATGGATGAAAAAAAGTCCATAATGGCAAAACCGGTCAATATGACTTACGACCAGGCCGCTGCTGTATGTGACGGAGCGTTTCTTGCATTGGCCAATATTAAAAAAATAGATTTTAAGAAAACACCAAAAATTCTGATCAATGGTGCATCCGGCTCTATTGGTTCTGCAAGTGTGCAACTGGCTAAATATTATGGCGCTGAAATCACAGCTGTGTGCAATACTAAGAATTTAGAACTGGTGAAATCACTTGGGGCCGATTTTGTAATTGATTACACCAAAGAAGACTTTACTAAAAAGGGGAGGGTGTATGATGTTGTGCTGGATGTAGTTGGTAAAAGTTCTTTTTTCCGTTGTAAAAAAATACTAAAACCAAAAGGAATTTATTTTTCCTCGGAACTGGGTTATTTATCACAGAATATATTTTTAGCACTGCTTACTCCATTGTTGCCTGGTAAAAAAGTTCTTTTCCCCATTCCAAAAGACCGCAAAGAGGACATACAATTTTTTAAAGAACTGATTGAAGCGGGAAAAT
>JAHEYF010000041.1 GCA_023251755.1 Bacteroidota bacterium | reverse complement strand
TTGGAATAGGATCTAAATTCCAACGTCTGCCTGTTCGTGTATCGTATTCCCAGAACTCAGCTGTGTTAAGATTTCCGGCGCCGTAGACTTCGTCATCTTTTAACTGTCCGTTAAAGCCGTAAGAGTAGTTTGTACTATTGAAGTTTCGCCCGGGTTGTGGGGCACCAAAATTACAGTAGTGTTTGGTTTGCGTTGTAGCTTCGGCTCCGCTCAGCTACCGAGTAATGGCTCAGCTACCGTGGTACAAGGCGGGGGTTTTTGTGCTGTGGCTGTGGGGAGAAGGTTGGGAGACAAGCTGTGTGTGTTTAAAAAGTATTCGCATGCTTGTAAATAGAAAATATTGCTTGCACGCTATGCTATTGAAAAAGCTATGGAGTATAGATTAACAACTGTAATCCTTTGATTTTTAATAATTGCTTATCGGCACTCAATAAGTGTAAACCTAAATTCATTGCCGTTGACACGATAATACTGTCTGCTAATTTAAGGGGATAATTTTTTCTTATTGTTTTATAAGTGTGTTTTATCTGTTCACTCATTTTTATGATTTGGCACTCCCGCAACAGGTTTTTAAACCCAATCAATTCTAATTCGGTAATAAACGAGATGTAGAGCTGTTTGCCTCTAAGTAGTTCGGCTATGGTTTTATCCCCATTCAAAAAATAAATGATGATGTTGGTATCAATCATTAAGTCTTTCCCATTCATCTCTTAATTGTTTTTGTAAGGTTAAACCATCTTTTTTGAATTTTACTGTTCCTGTATATTTGTCAGGGTTAAAGCCGTGACTATCCCCTGATAGTTTTTTTTCTATGGCTAACAACTCTTTTTTGGATGCGCCTTTTTTGATTATTAATACCATGATGATCGTTTATAGTTCAAATTTACTGATTTTATTCTTTAAACCGGAAGGAAGTATTTCATTTTTCCAGTTTGCCATAGACGTATTTTCTAACTTCTGCAACGGTGTAGGATTTACTTTTGCCGGATTTATGCTCTTTTTGCATCTGGTCAAGTTCTTCTATGTCTTCGTCGCTGAGTTCGTAAGACTGATTTTTCGGTTTAAGTATTAAGTCAGGTTCTTCTAAAAGATGCTTGTCTTCTGTGGGCAGGATGCGTTGCGCCAGCTGTATTTTATGTTGTGCTGCGTTTATGGGTGTATGTATTAAAGGGGGCATTATTTTTTCAGGGCTTTCGCTACGGCTTGTTTTACCTGACCGGTGGTGTAGTATTTTAATTTCCCGGCTTTGTGGTCGGCAAGGGTTTTGTCCAGCTCTGCCTTCTGTTTTTTGGTTAACATACTCTCATGTTCTTCTTTTGACCTGGCGTGTTCTTCCAATATGGTGTATACTGCTTTCAGTATTTTATCATCAGCCGTATCGATGTACTGATAAATGTTTTTCGTTAATGCACCCCTTGTCATGGTAATTGTTTTTGGATTAACATAAATTTAATGTTTTTATTGTTTGGGTTTATTTTTTAACAGTTTTTTGTTTAAAGCCTATTGTTTTCCGGGGTTTTGGGCTTGCCTGTTTCTCCATCAGTTCATCCACGTATTTAAAAACCACTTCTATATTTTGAGTGTTGTTTTCTGTTTTTCGTTCTAATTTTTCTATGGCTAAGCGCAGTTCGGTATTGTCGGTTAACATTTCACGAAGCTTTACAAACACATCTATTATAACAAAACTTACTTTCTCAGCCCGGTCACTTTTCAAAACATTGGACAACTGCAACACACCATGTTCAGTAAAAACCATTGGTAAATAACGTGTACCACCCCGGCCCGTGTTTGAGGTCGCAATTTGCGACCTCAAAAGTTTGAACTCATTCTCTGTTAATTCAAACATATATTGCACCGGAAAACGATTGATATTTCTTTTGACCTGCTCTTTCAGGCGTTTGGTTTCAACCTGGTACAATTCTGCTAAATCACTATCCAGCATAACCTTTTGCCCTCTGATGGCATAAATTTTATTCATCACTACTTCGTCAGCTATCAGTAAGGGCATTTCTTTCTTTGCCATGTCGGGTAAATTAGTCAGAAATTAAAGTCGTCCTAAAAGCGATAAATAATGCTTCTGCAAGCTCAGCAATCAAAAACCATAAGTCATAACAAATACACGACTATTTACTACAGTTTATTTTTTAATAATTTTTTGTTTAAAGCCTATTGCTTTCCGGGGTTTTGGGCTTGCCTGTTTCTCCATCAGTTCATCCACGTATTTAAAAACCATTTCTATGTTTTGGGTGTTGTTCTCCGTTTTTCGTTCTAATTTTTCTATGGCTAAGCGCAGTTCGGTATTGTCGGTTAACATTTCACGGACACGTGTAAATATGCGCATAATCTGTATATTAACCTTCACTGCCTTAGGGCTATTCAAAACACTTGATAACATTAATACTCCGTGTTCTGTAAATGCCATTGGTAAATACCTGGTACCACCCCAACTTGAGGTGCCAAACTGGCTCCTCAAGTTATTGAACTCCTGTTGTGTCAATTCAAACATAAAATCTTTTGGGAAACGGTCTGTGTTTCTTTTTACCTGACGCTTCAACTGCTTGGTATCAACCTGATAAAGTTCTGCTAAATCACTATCTAACATCACTTTCTGCCCCCTGATATAATAAATTTGGCTCATTATTATTTCATCGGGTATCGTTAAAGCTGTTTCTTTCTTTTGCATATTGCGTAAATTAGTCAGAAATTAAAGTCGTCCTAAATATCAAAAGTAATGCTTCGACAAGTTCAGCAACGAAAAACTTTAAGCCATAAGGGGGAGAAAGGTTGGTTAAATGAACCGGATGTATTTTATAGCTTACCTTTTTTCTTAAGGTTTTTCATTAATGTATCAAAAGGTATACTCTGTTCATCTTTACGTGTCTCTGCAATGAGTACGTCCATTATGTTTTCTATTTCTTCGCCGGGAGTCCTGAACAGTTTATAATCAATAACCACAGCTTTTATTTTATTGTGGTCATCTGTGATGTAGCTTATGCCTTTCATGGTATTTTGTTTTTGTTAAGCTAAATTTAATGTTTTTATTGTTTGGGTTTATTTTTTGAGTTTGCTATTGGCTTTTTTTCTTATTTCGGCCATGGTTGTTGATTTGCTTTTTCCGGATTTGTAAAGTTTTTGGAGGTGTTCAAGTTCCGGCTTCTGGTCGTCCGTAATTTCGTAAGGGTCATCTTCCTGTGCAAAGATTAAATTGAAGCTTTTACTATGTTCTTGTCTTTTGTGGACAGGATGCGTTGCGTCAGCTGTATTTTATTTTGTGTGAAGTTCATGGGCTGCTTCTTTTTTTCTGAGTTTTTTCATCACCTGGTGATGGGGGCTTACTTTTCCTTCGTCCACTTCTTTAATGGCCTGATCTATGAGGGTTTGTTGTTCTTTACTGAGTTCATCCCAGAAGTCCCCGTGTTTGGCCGCTTCTTCGGATGCTTTCCGTAGTATAGTATAAACAACTTCTAATATTTCGTTGTCTTTTGTACTGTCCACAGCAAGGTGAATCTCTTTTTTTAATGTGGCTGCTTTCATGTTGATTGCATTTTTTGTTGTAGCATACAATTTAAGGTTTTTCTGGTTTCGATTTATTTTTTAAGACTTTTTTGTTTAAAGCCTATTGCTTTCCGGGGTTTTGGGTTGGCCTGTTTCTCCATCAGTTCATCCACGTATTTAAAAACCACTTCTATGTTTTGGGTGTTGTTCTCCGTTTTCTTCTCCAGTTTTTCTATTGCCAAACGTAACTCTGTATTTTCTATAAGCATTTGGCGTATACGTGTAAATACTCTCGTTATAAGAATGTTTACTTCAATAGCTCTTCTGCTGTGTAGCACGCTCGAAAGCATTAATACTCCATGTTCGGTAAATACATAGGGTAGTTTTCGTCTTCCTCCCCAACTTGAAATCACAATTTGTGATTTCAAGTTTTCCCACTCCTTTTGAGTCAGTTGGAACATAAAATCATCAGGAAACCTATATTCATTCCTACTTACTGCCTGGTTCAGAACCCTTGTTTCTACTTCATAAAGTTCGGCCAGATCGCTATCTAACATTACCTTGTATTCACGGATGAAGTAAATTTTATTCATTACGATTTCATCTGGCACGGTTAGGCTTGTATCTTTTTTAGTCATAGTTTTCTTTAATTTTGAAATCACAATTTGCAAACTCATAAATGCAAACACCCCCCCGGTTCATTCAAATATAAAATGCTGAGCGAAAATATCCCGGAAAACGGTTGTATTTCTTTTTACCCTTCTCACACAAATGCATAAAAAGTAATTGTTGTGCCGAAGGCTTAATTCCCTTTAAATGAGGCTTACAGACTGACCCCGGGGCTTCATTTTACTACCGAATTGTTTGCCACGAATGCAGGAATAACATCTTTTAAATAAACAAGCCATAAGCAAAAAGTAATAAGCCATAAAGCGATCACGGGGAAATAAAAGTAGTTCATATAGCCCACCTTGATCCATTTATAGCTGATGGTTTATTACTTATGGCTTCTCTAAATAAAAGTAGTTCATCAATCACTGGTTAACTTTGAACCACTAAACTTTAATCCGCAAGGCTACATTCAACACCCGCCCGTCGAGGGGCGCATACACCTGCCTGAAATGCGGGGCCGGGCCGGGCGAAACCACCATGTTTTCGAAACGGCTTTGGCGGGTGTCAAAAATATTTTCGCAGCCTGCTATCAGGGTAATTTGTTGAATGTGTTTTTGTACAATAAAACCAAAGGTGCAATAGGCTTTTGTTTTGGTATCGGCATCGCGCAACATGGAGGAGATATAAAAAGCCTCCAGAGCCACCACATAATTTTCTTCCTCTTCAAAAATAACATCGAAATTTAGTTTATGCCGGGGTGTAAGTGGCACAACTGATTGTTGGCTGTTGTAGAGCCTGCGGGCATCTATATACGAGTAAGCTGCAAAAATCTGAAATTCATCTAAGCGGTAACGTACATTGCTTTCGAAACCACGGGTTAAAATACCTTTGCTTTTATTTACAAACGTAAAACTGTCGGGTACCAAAGGGTCGTTAATTTGTGTGGTGAAAAACGACTGGTTCAATGTAATTGAAGCATCGTCGCCGATCCTTAGTTTATAATTCACATCCAAATTACTGCCTATCGATTTTTCGGCTTTGATGTTGGGGGGCAATGGCTGAATGTTACTAATACCGGCGAGTTCTGAGGCAGTTGAAAACAAACCCGGTACTTTGTAACCCAAACCACTGCCGGCCCTTATATAAAAATCTTTGGTAAATTTATACAGCAGGGCTAAGCGGGGCAAAATAAAAAGCCCGTATTGGTTTTGGTAATCGCCCCGCAGGCCGGCCTGTAGGGCCAATTTTTCAGCGGGTTTCCAGTCGTCCTGCACAAACAGCCCCAGGGTGGTGTAGTTGTAATTCCTGTGAAGGTGGCTTTTGCTGCTGTCTTCCGAAAACTTTTCGCTGATAAAATTAAGGCCGCTTACCAATTGATGCGCAGCAATTTTACAATTAAAAGCCGCTTCGGTATAGGTGCCTGTTTGCTTGCCGCTAAAAGCTGAAACAGCCTGGACTATGCTTCTGTCGAAATAGGAAACACTGTTTTTGAAGCTGAACGATTTGTCTTTTGCAAACTGTTTGTCGTATTTGAGCTGGGAGGAAAGGCGGTTCGAAACATTGTCCTCAAAATAGCGGTGCAAACTGTCTGCCTGTTTGTTCAGCACCTGCATATCGCCGCCAATGCGTTTGTCCATTGTACCGTTTAAACTCAGGCGCAGGGTGCTTGTTGAGTCGATGTAATAATAAAAAGCAGGGGCGATGTTAAAAGTCTGTGTTTTTGGCAAGTCCGAAAAATTATCCCTGTTCACATCCACAGCCCTTTGAAAATTAGATGTGCCGAGCAAACTGAAACCGGTTTTTTTCCAGCGCTGCGAAAAATAAGCGTCGGCATTTGTTCCCAGCAAAGAAGTCTGGTTTACTAAAAAAGTCAGGTCCCGTTTTTCTTTGGGTTGTTTGCTAATGAGGTTCACAATACCGGCAATGGCATCACTTCCATACAAGGAGGAAGAAGAGCCCTTGATGATTTCTACCTGCTTTAAATCGAGCGGCGGGATTTGCACAATGCTTAAGCCCTGGGCAAAACCACCATACAATGGGAAACCGTCTTTTAAAATCTGGGTGTACTTGCCGTCCAGCCCCTGCAAACGTATACTCACGCTGCCATTGGTGGCCGACAGCTGCTGGGCCTGGATGCTGGGCGATTCGGTGAGTAATTTAGAAACATTGGCCGGTTTCACACTTCCTTCTTCATCCACTTCTTCTTCACCAATGACTTCAACCCGGATCGGTATGTCTTCAATGCGGGAATTGGTGCGGGTTGACGTGACTACGACTTCGGCCAGTTCGCCGCTTTCGTTTTTAAGCAGCACTTCTACCGGCTCCTGGTTTTTTAAGGGAAAAACAAGTTCCACTTCTTTTTTTTCGTAAGCGGTGTACGAAAAAATAATTTCGTACTCTCCTTCCGGAATACCTGTAAGCACAAGGCTTCCGCTTGTATCGGTGCTTGTACCAAGTTTTAGTTTTTTGATGTAGGCGGTAGCACCTATCAGTTTTTCTTTTGTTTCACGGTCTTTAACAATTGCCCTTAATGTATTTTGTGCGGGTAAGAAAGCCGGAAAGAACAGCAACAACAGCATTAATTTTTGCATGAGGAATAATTTGATTTTTAAATAAAACAATGCAGTCACCCATTTAATTGCAGGGCGACAGAATACACACAGACTTTAGAGACAATCAAATCAAATCCGCATAGTGCGAAAACGCAGGTAGGTTTTTTTAGCGGGGAGGTACAGTGTCTGAACCTTGCAAACTATCTTTTTGCAGGGGGTACATGACTTGTTTAAATACAAGGTTTCGCAACAGGCCATCAAGGGCTGCCGCTTGCTGCTGTTCATTTTAACCAAAGCAGCCTCCGAACTACGTTCAATAGAAGTGCCTGTATTAAAAGAAAAGTTTTTAACGGGCTCCTGCTCCAGGGCAGACAATAAAAACAACAGGCCGGTAACAACAAACAACACCGGCTTAAGGTATTTGTGCCTCAGGAGTTTTGTCATTTTAAAGGCCCCGTGTTCAAAGCTTTCCAGGCGGTCTAAGGCGCCGGTAAAAAACACAAACAAACTTGTTAAGATGGTTCCTTTTCTTTTTTTGTTGGGCAACACAATCTGTCGGGCGGTATTCAACCCAAAAAGAAAAATATCAAGAACAAGCAGCAGGATTTTAGCTGTTATTTTTTTAATTTCGCTCATGTTGTTTTTCGTTTGCCCCACCACATTAAAAAACCTGTAATGGGAAGGCTTGCAACAATTAAACAGGCAAAGAATACAAGCAGTTGACCAATAAGGCCAAATATTTTACCGGTGTGTATATCGTAATTGAGTACACGCAGTTTATCGCCCCGCGAAGTTTTTTCGTAGGTGTGTAATTTAATGAGGCCACCTGTGTACTGGTCGAAAAACAATTGATGTTGTTTTACAAAAAAACCGTCTTTGCCGTAGCGTTCAATTACCCTAATGATTCCAACAGAGTCTTCGGGCAGGCCTAATATATATTCTGTACATTGCGGCGAGTTTATGTTGCAGAGGGTAAACACACTGTCGATGCTACAGGGCTGTACAGTTTTAGTATATTCCGAATGTAGTTTTTCTTTCTTTTCTTTTTTCGATCCGCTGAGCCAGTACATACTGTTCTCGGCCCATTTAAAGGACCATACCAGTCCGCTTAACGCAGTAAAAATAATAAGCCAGGATGCATAAAAACCCAGCACACTGTGCAGGTCGTAATTCAGGCGTTTCCAGGGTGCTTTTAGTTTGAAAGAAAACTTTTGTTTTGTTTTTTGTTTTTTTGAGGGCCACCATAAAATTACACCCGAAATAAGCATGAAGGTAAAAATGAGTACCGATGCACCGGTGATGTATTCGCCCACATCGCCCATATACAGGCGACGGTGTATTTGCAGCACTGTACCAAAAAAATCTTTCTCCTTGTTATAACTCCCCATCACAGTGGCCGAGTAGGGGTCAACAAACACCGATAGTTTATTGTTGAGTACAACTTCTACACTACTTTCGGCCTCCTTTTTTACCCGTATGTTTTTTATTTTATGTTGGGGAAATTTTTTTTGTACGGCTTCTATCACTTCTGCCATGGGCCTGGTGGGAGAGGGGAGAGGGTCTACCGTAAGCAATTCCCTGTGCAATTCATTTCTTATTTCTTCCTCAAAACAATACAAACAACCTGTAAGGGCAACAGTACACACCACCAAACCGCTCATCAGCCCCAGCCATAAATGTAGTTGTCTCAGTCTTTTTTTCATCAAAAAAATATGCAGGATTAAAAATCAAATTAATTTAAGGGGAGATTCTGTGTTTTTTCTAAAGTTAAAACCTGTAAGCCATTGTAGCGGCAAACTGCCGTGGGGCAATCGGGTTCACACTGTTGTCGTCGTGTACCTGGTAACTCAGCACATTTGTAATGTTGGAGATCTTCATACGGAAGGACACATTGTTTTTTACATAACCCAGCGAAAAATCCAATTGCGTATAAGCATCAATAGGAATTAATTTATAGGTATCGTTGGGTACATTGATGCGTGTTGAGCGCCCCGCAGCCCTGTCGCCCATGTAAAAAACACTTAAACCTGCATTCAAACCTTTAAGCCCCGTAGAGTTGAAGGTGTAATATATACTGGCGTTGGCGGTGTTACCGGGGTTGTATTTTAACTTACTTCCTACAATATAGGTGTTGCTTTTGGTATAACGGGTATCGTTGTAACTGTAGCCTGCAATAAGCGAAACACCCGCACAGGGTTTGCTCATGATGTCTACCTCAAGCCCCTTGCTGGTCACTTCGCCGGCCAGCTCCTTAATATTGGTATTGTTGTTTCCATTCAGCAGGCTCATTTGCGCCAGGTTGCTGTTTACAATCTGGTACACCGTCAGGTTGGCCGATAACAAACCTTTAAACAAATCGTTTTTAATTCCGGCTTCGTACTGGTTGATATACGAAGGGGCCAGCGGTTTGCCGTTTACATCAACACCTGTGTTGGGTGTAAACGAATTGGAATAACTACTGAAGAGCGCCATTTTTTTAAGCGGCTGGTACACCAATCCAAACCTGGGCGTAAGGGCATGATCGAATTGTTGGGTGTTTACACTTTGATCGGTAGCGTAGGTATACACATTGCTTCCGTTTTCGAGGTAAGAAAAACGCACTCCGGCTAATAATTTAAGTTTAGCCGTAATCCCGATCAAATCCTGAAGGTAAGCACCGGCGCGTTGAACAGGCGTACTTGTTTTGGTGTTGCGGTCGAGGCTGGGCATATCGTTGCGTTGTTTGTATTTGTCAAGGTCAAACACATTAATTGAATCGTATTTGGTAATTCCTTTGTAGGCAATGTTATCCGTGCGGTAGCGGTCGGCATCGGCCCCAATCAATAAAATATGTTTGAGTGGCCCCGTTTCAAAGCGGCCTGTTACATCCAGCTGTGTTATAAAATACTCTTCCTGCACAGCGGTGCGTTGCACCCCCCTTACCCAGTTGCCATCGGCTTTAATCAATTGCGAAGAAGCATTGGGGCGGGTGGTTCCGAATAAATCGTTTGTAAAATTTTGATATGCACTTACATTTCTTATTTCCCATTTGTTGTTGAAATGATGGGTAATGGTGGATGTAAGGCTTTGTTGTTCGCTTGCGTAATACGACCACAAAGCACCCAGGAAGCGGCCACGGGGAATGTTGATGAACTGGTAATTAATGGAACCCACCCCAAAATCGCTGGTGCGTTTGTCTTTGAGGTAATCCCCTTCCACAATTAAATCGGTTTTTTTACCCAGTTTAATTAAAAACGAAGGGTTCACGTAATAGCGGTTGCCGTTCACATGGTCGCGGAAACTCGCAGATTTTTCGGCGCTGGTGTTAATACGGAAAGCCGCTGTATTGCTTTTGTTGAGAGAGCCGTAAATGTCGATAGAAGGCTTGTAAAAATCGTAACTGCCGAGGCGGATAGAAATTTCCCCTCCTTTTTCGAATTGTGGTTTTTTGGTTACTAAATTAATAATCCCGCCTGCTGCAACGTTTCCAAATAAAATAGCCGTGCTTCCTTTCATCACCTCCATACGTTCAATCGCAGTCATTTCGGGCATAACTGCGTTGTTGTACCTTACGCCGTTTTTAAAAGTATTGCTGCTGTTAAAAGCAAATCCACGCCCGGCAATCTCTTCCTGCGTACCCCCCGAATTGCCCATCATATAAACCCCGTTGGTGTTCACCAAGGCATCACTAATGCGCAGGGTTTGTTGTTGTTTAAGTACTTCTTTGTCGATTACGGCCACACTTTGCGGCAGGTCCATGGGTTGTATGGCTATTTTACCAATGTTTACAGGGGTTTCGTTCAGGCTTTTCGAATCACTGACCACCACTTCTTTTAACTGCAAACCATTTTCGCTCACCGAAACATTCAGCACAGCTGGCTCCCCGGCTTTCACTTCTATTGTTTTATCAATAGTTGCAATGCCTATAGCACTAAATTCAAGTGTGTATTTACCTGGCTCTATATTGTCCATCAGGTACTTCCCCTGCTGGTCGGTATTTGTTCCGGTCCCTTTTTCTTTTAGCACTACGTTCACAAACTCAACAGGGCGTCCGTCTTTGCCACTAACAGTGCCTTTTACACTTCCTGTTTGTGAAAAAAGGGAGGAAATGCCAAGTACTACAAAGCAGAGGCTCAATGTGAAGATGTGAAGAGTGTTTTTCATAAAACGCTACCTGTTCTAATTTAGATCAATTTTAAATAACGATGCAAAACTGCATATAACGTATCGAACAGGCAATACCCTTTTTTAGGTATTTTTAATTTTTTTTCTCATATTCACCATACTATGAAGTTGAAGACAATAATTGTAGACGATGAAAGCCATGCGCGGGAAAACCTGAAAATCCTGCTCGCCACCTATTGCCCTGAATTAGAGGTGTGCGGTCTGGCTGATTGCACCAGTGCTGCACGTAAACTTATTGATGAACTTTCGCCACAGGTTGTTTTCCTGGATATTAGTATGCCTTCGGGCACTGAGGGTTTTGAGCTGATTGAATCGCTTCCTGATAAAAAATTCCAGGTGGTGTTTGTTACCGCTTCTAAAGACCATGCTATAAGGGCGCTCAACGCCAATGCGATTTATTACCTGCTGAAACCCATTGATGTGGATGAGCTGAAGACGGCCTCAAAAAAACTTCTCAGCACCAGCGAACTCTTTGCCAACAACCAGGAGCAATTGTTGAATTATATGCGCTCGCTCGAAAACCTGAGTAAAAGTATAAGCCCGGCACAAAACCTGCAACGCATTACCATACACCATTCCCGCGGTTTTAAAATTGTTGACCCCAACGATTTTATGTACCTCGAAGGAGAAGGAAATTACACCTCGATTTATTTTAGCGACGGAACAAGTTATACGGATACGAAATCGATTGGTGTGTATGAAGAGTTGTTAGACAAGAACAGGTTTTTCAGGATTCACAAATCCTATATTGTGAATGTATTGTTTGTCAAAGAATTTGTAAATGAAGACGGGCATTTTGTAGTAATGAAAAACAATACCCGTTTGGCCATTTCGCGCCTGCGCCTTTCGAGTTTTATGGAATTGTTCAAATCCGAAAAGGCACGCCCCCGCATTTAAAACAGTTAAACCCGCATTTGGTACACTTGTTTCTGCATCCTGTATATTCATGCTGTTTTTTATTCTTTCACATACTATATTCGTTTAATAGCCGTTTGAAGATTAGTGAGAATTGCCCCCTTCATTTAAACTAAAACAATTGCCTATGTTACACATACTTCCCCGTACAATTTGTTGTGTGTTTATCTGCTGTTTAACGTTTGGAAAAACCCTGGCCCAGGAGGTCTTCAGCTTTATGAATTATTCCATTGAGCAGGGGCTGGCGCAATCGCAGGTAAGAACTGTTTACCAGGATAAAAAAGGCTACCTGTGGCTGGGTACTCTGGCCGGACTGAGCCGCTACGACGGAAAAAATTTTATCAATTATACAAAAGAAAACGGGCTGATAGACAATTGTGTTTACAGCATAACAGGCGATACCAGCGGCAATATCTGGATCGGCACCAAAGGAGGAATCAATTACTACAACGGAAAAACGTTTACAGCGCACCGTTTTAAAGCCGAATTGGCCGACAACTTAGTTAATTGTATACTACAGGACAACAAAGGAAATTTATGGATAGGTACCGACGGGATGGGCCTGTGTTGTTTTAATGGAAAAACATTTACGTATTACACCAGCACCAATGGCCTGCCCGATAATAATATACGTGCAGTCTGTGCCGACAAGGAGGGCAATATATGGCTGGGTACAAAAACAGGCCTTTGTTTTTATAAGGACGGGAAATTTAAAACAGTGAACACCGGCACAAGCCAGGCCTGTAATTTCAGCAGCATTATTTGTGATAAGGACGGGCATTTGTGGTTGAGTACATTCGGGCAGGGTGTATTTGAATACAACAAGGGGAGTTTTAAAAATTACAGCGAAAAAGAGGGCCTGATCTTCGACTGGGTGCGGTCGGCCTGCGAGGACGGGGCCGGGAATATATGGTTTGCTACAAAAGCAGGACTGAGTAAATTTAATGGAAAGACATTTGAGAACATTGATGAAGAAAACGGATTGCCCTACAGCAACATCAACACAGTGTTTAAAGACAGAGAAGGAAATATATGGCTGGCCACAGAAGGAAAGGGTGTTTACAGTTTTAAAACGAATGCCTTTACAAGATTTGTTTTTAATGGTGGAGCAGAAAACGAGATGGTTACTTCTGTTGTGGAAGACAAAAACCACAGGCTTTGGTTTTCTACATTTGGCAATGGTATTTACAACTACGACGGAACCGCATTTGAACATTATAAAAACCCCGGCGATAATATCAGCGCTACAATATGGTCGAGCCTCAAAGACACGAAGAACAATTTGTGGTTCGGATCTTCCACAGGTATTTTAAAATACGATGGAAAAAAATTTACCAGTTTTCAAACGCTGGACGGACTGAAGGTGTTGAATGTATATTCTATTTGTGAAGACCATGCCGGCAACCTTTGGTTCGGCAGTGCGCAGGGGCTTTCGGTATACAACGGAAGCAGCTTTAAAAATTACCTGTCTGCAACAAACCATACCGGTAAAAATGTAAAAGCGATTGTGGAAGACAAGAACAACATGCTTTGGCTGGCAATGGACAATGGCCTGTATAAGTTTGACGGAAAAATTTTTAAACGATACAGCAGCGCCGAAGGCCTTGCCGATAACAATGTGAATTGCCTTGCCATAGACGAACAAAATAATTTATGGATAGGGACGAATAGCGGACTTAATTTTTTTGACGGGAAGACTTTTTCTAAAGTGAGCACCGAAAATAAATTCAATTCGAACTACATTACTTTTATGCTGTTTGACAACAAGGGTCAATTGTGGCTGGGGACCAACAATGGAATGTTTGTGATGAATACCGGGGCTTACCTGAAAAACAAAACCAGTGAATTTATACACCTGAGTAATTACGATGGCTTGCCCAGTCCTGAGTGCAACCAGAACGCCGCTTACAAAGACCACAAGGGCAATTTATGGCTGGGGACCGGTAAAGGCATAGTAAAGTATACTAATGCAGGAACCAGCCTCATGAGTACTTCAAAAGAGCCGGACACCCATATAAGCGGTATAAAATTATTTTTTGAAGAGCAGGACTGGCAAAAATACCAGGCCGCTGTAAACGCTTCATCTGCCTTGCCACAAAACCTTTCCGTTGATTATAAAACCAATCATTTTACTTTTGATTATATAGGAATAAACCTTGGCAATCCACAGGCGGTAAAATACAAATACATGTTGTCGGGCTTCGACAGCAACTGGTCGCCGGCAACCGACGCTACTTTTGCCACCTACTCCAATTTACCTTATGGAAAATATACTTTTCAGGTAATCGCCTGCAACCAGCACAATGCCTGGAACAAGGTACCCGCTGTTTTTAGTTTCGAAATAAGGGCCCCCTTCTGGGCCAGCTGGTGGTTTATCACACTTTGCACTGCACTTGGGCTTGGTTTAATTTGTGCCGGGTATACCTGGAGGCTCAGTGGTATTAAAAAAAGGCATTACAGTCAGCAACTCGAATTCAAATCGAAACTGCATACACTTGAGCACCAGTCGCTGAATGCAAGCATGAGCCGGCATTTTATTTTTAATGCCCTTAATTCCATACAGTACTACATGAACAACGAAGACAAACTCTCAGCCAACAAATACCTCACTCAGTTTGCAAAACTTATCCGCATGAACCTCGACTGTTCGCTTAGTGAGCTGGTGCCCCTTTCGGAAGAAATTGAACGCCTTGAACTGTACTTAAACATTGAGCTGATGCGTTTTGAGAAAAAGTTTGATTACAGGATTAGCATTGATAATGATATAGACAGTGAATCCATACTTATTCCGCCCATGTTATTGCAGCCTTATGTTGAAAACAGCATCTTGCATGGTATTCTTCCTTCGGGAAAAAGCGGAACGATTGAAATAAAGGTACAACAGGGGCCCGGCGAAAGTATTTTGTTTAGTATTGAAGACAATGGAATAGGAATTGAAGCCAGCCGGATTAAAAAACTCAACAGGATAGGGATGCACATTTCACGCGGAACGGAAATTACCTCGCAACGGATTAAGCTGCTCGGAAATATAATGAATATGAGCATTTCGGTGAAGGGCCCTTTTGATGTAAAAAATGAACTGAATATAACTACAGGCACTAAAGTTGAACTGGTACTTAATTAAAAATAAATCTATTATCAACCATCTATAAATTATGAAACCCATGAGAGCTATTAAAACAATCATCATACTGGCTATTGTTGCCTTTTACATGAGTGCCTGCAAAAAACAAAAGCTTGCACCGGAGCCACAAAATCAAAACAACACAGTTGTTAAAACCAGCAATGCCCGTACAAACGATGATGGAACCGAAGTTGATGAGGAAGCTGATTCATCCGCTGAGCCTGTACTTATTATCGGATCTGGTGATGGCGACCGTGACGGAGGTGTTATAAAACCCAAGAAAGTGAACGACAAAAAGGGGGCTAAGTAGGTTCCATCCTCTTTACCCCGGAACTCATCCTTAACGAGTAGCTCACACCCTAAGCCCCGTGCTCAGGCTTTGGAGCAGTATTAATTTGTGGGTTCTTTATTTTGTCTGTTTTTTTCAAACCTTCCAGTACCTCAATATTAATCCCATCGGACAAACCGGTTTTGATGAATCGTTTTTCGAAATGTTGCGAAGTAGTCTCCACTTCTACATAAGGCTTTTCTTTATCAAACAACATTACACTTTCGGGTATGGCCATTGCTTTTTCTTTGCGGGCCAAGATGATGTCGGCATTGGCACTGTAACCGGCGCGTAAAAAACTACCCGTATTGCTTTTGTCAATTGAAGCACGTATTAAAAACTGTATGGCCCCGTTTTCAGTTACGCCTTTTGGGGCAATGTATTCGAGTTTGGCTTTAAAACTTTCTTTGTCAATAGCCCCAATGGTAAGCACCAGCTCCATACCCAATTGCACTTTACCCACTTCACTTTCGTCGAGTTTGCCTTCAAAAATCATCTCGCCCATATTGGCTACCGATGCAATGGTGGTGCCTTCGTTAAAGGTATTGCTCTCAATTACCTGGCCGCCTTCTTTTACAGGCACGTCCAATATCATACCGGTAATGGTTGATTTAACAAGTGTATTGGTAGCGCTGCCGGCCGATTTGGTAACACCCTCTTTAATAATTTGCAAATTGTTTTCAGCGGCTTCCAATTCTTCGTTTGCGGTTTTTACTTTCAGTTCCACCGGCGAAAAGTCTGCTTTGGCTTCTACACCCTGTTTAAAAAGGGTTTCGTGCCTGTCGTATTCAAGTTTGGCATTGTCTAAACTAATTTGTGCCTGGTGCAACCTGGTTTCAGCATTGCTGAGGTTCAGCATATTGGGGATGATTTTTATTTTGGCAATTACATCACCAGCTGTCACCTGTTGACCAGCTATTATGTAAAGCTTTTCGATAATACCCGATACCTGTGATTTGGTATTGATCTCGCGGCGGGGAATAACAGAGCCGGTGGCCACTGTTTTTTTAATAATAGTGGTATCAAAAGCCGAAAGTGTTTTATACACTACAGGTGGCTGCTGCGATTTGTTGTACAAAAAGTAGAAGGTCCACAATACACCAAAGCCAAGGGCTGAAAGTAGAATGATTTTGAAAATTTTTTTAATCATATAGGTTGTCTGTTTAAAATTATTCTGATCGCAGGGCTTCTACCGGGCTAACCATACTGGCTTTGCGGGCGGGTATTAATCCGGCAAGGGCCCCCGAACAGATTAAAAATACTAAAGCTTTTACTGCAATATAAATATCAATGGTAGGATTTTTAAACATAGGGACTTCGGTACCTATTAAACTGTTAATGCCTTCTAATATCAATATGCCCACCCATAAGCCAACCAAACCCGCAATGGCTGTTAAGAAAACAGATTCCAGCATAATCTGAGCAATCACATGCCAGGGAGTTGCTCCCAAAGCACGCTTCACGCCAATTTCGCGGGTGCGTTCTTTTACTACAATCAGCATGATGTTGCTGATGCCAATTACTCCGGCAACCAATGTTCCAAGTCCAACAAACCAAACTAAAAAGTTAATGCCATCAAACAATCCGTTTACTTTATTGTATTGCACTTCCATGTTCCAGTGGCCAATGGCCATGTTATCATCGGGGGCTATTTTATGCCTTTCTCTTACGAGCGCCATTACTTTATCTTCGGTGGTTTTTGCCGAAACTCCTGGTTGGGAAGAGATGGCAAACCAGCCAATAAGGTCGCCAAAGTTAAAGGCGTTCTGAAAGGTACTGAAGGGCAGGGTTATCCGTTGGGCCTGTTGCCTGCCCTGATCGCCATTACCGGTAGCAATACTTACACCTATCACTTTAAAATACACGCCGTTAATACGGATGAACTGGCCTATGGGTTTTTCGTCGGGCTTAAACAGCACTTCTTTTACGCGCGAACCAATTACGCAGACTTTTCTTTTTTCTTTAATATCGTATTCATTCAAAAAGCGTCCGTCACCTATTTTTACCTGTTCTATTTGCGAATAATTTGGATAAGCTCCCTGCACTTCAAAAGCCCCTGATTTTAAACCCCGTATTACATTGTTACTTCCATCGTGCCCGCCCAATTGGTTAAGCGGTGAAACAATGTTTGCTTCGGGGACCTGTGATATAGCTATGTAATCGGCATTGTTGTAATTAAATTGTCTGCCAGGTTTCATACCTTTGTAAGCCTTTGATGTTTTTTGGGCCCACATAAAAAAGCTGTTGGTGGCAACACCTGAAAAATCGCTCATGACCCCGTTTTTTAAACCATTGCCTGCGCCCAGCATAATTACCAGCATAAATATTCCCCAGCCCACACCAAGGCAGGTCAAAAAAGTCCGCAACTTATTTTTATTAATGGTTGCAAAAATTTCCTGCCAGCTATCGCGTTGAAATATCATACTGCTTGTATCTGTTATTCACTTCTTAGGGCTACTACCGGTTCTACCCGTGCCGCCCGTATACTTGGTATAAATCCTGCCAGCGCACCGGCCACTATAATTAACAGGGTGGCGTATACAGCTGCTTTAAAGTCTACTTCCGGTTTTTTAAAAAAGTCGCTGTCCATCCCTATCGAATTGGCCAGCTCCAATAAACCAATCCCCGAAATTAAACCAATGTAACCGGCTACAGCTGTAATAAAAACAGCTTCAAGTATTATTTGCCCCACAATCAATGCAGGGGTTGCACCAATGGCTTTGCGTATGCCTATTTCTTTGGTGCGCTCTTTTACAATAATCATCATAATATTACTTACGCCCACTATGCCGGCAAATAAAGTTAACATTCCAATAATCCAGATGAATACTTTTATACCGTTGAGCATACTCATAATGCGTTTGTATTCGAGGCTCCAGTTTTCGATGCGAATAGCGTTCAGGTCTTCGGGGCTAAAGTTATACTTGTGAGCCATCAGGTTCCGTATGTTTTTTACCATGTCTTCGCTTTTGGCCACACCTTCTTCGGTGGTACTGAGCCACATGAAATTAATGTCGCGCTTACCACCATAAGCCCTTTGTGCGGTGCTTAAAGGAATATAAGCGCGGGTGTTGTCGCCATTGCCCGGATCAGTGAAAACACCCACTACTTTGTATTGCACACCTTCTATGTCTACAAATTTATTGATGGGGTCTTCGTTGTTGAACAATTCCTTTTTTACCGGTTCACCAATGGCGCATACCTTACGGAATTCATTGATGTCGATGTTATTTAAAAACCTGCCGGAAATAATTTGTGCGTTTTCCAAAAAGCAATGTTCAGGCATAACCGGCCTCACTACAAAACCCGCATGTTTTTTTTTGTAGGAAATCATACGGCTTCCCCAACCCCGGTACACGGCACTTTTACGATCAATGTAAGGAGTTTTGTCTGCTATAAGGGCATAGTCTTCGTTGGTTAATTGTATTTGACGGTTTATTTTTAAACCCCCGTGAGCAATACTGGTTTGTCCGCCCTCAACAACAATACTGTTAACAGCATCGCTCATAAACTGTGCCTGTGCCCCATTGTACAGGCCCTGCCCGGCGCCCAGCAGTACAATTAAAATGAATATTCCCCAGCCAACACTAAAAGCAGTGAGAAAGCTCCGCAATTTGTTTTTGCGGATGGTTTCAAAAATTTCCTGCCAGTTGTCGCGGTCAAACATTCGTGTGCGAATCTGTATTGTTCATGATTAAACCATCTTTTAAACGAATGATCCTGTCCGTCATTTTACTGATGTCGTGTTCGTGTGTAACCAGTACAATGGTGATGCCCTGTTTGTTGACGTCTTTAAATATATCCATTACTTCAACAGAAGTTGTAGAGTCGAGGGCACCGGTAGGCTCATCGGCAAAAATAACTTTGGGTTGTGCAATTAATGCACGGGCAATGGCCACCCGCTGTTTCTGCCCGCCGCTCATTTCACTGGGCAAATGGTTGGCCCAGTCGAGCAGACCAACTTTGTCTAAGTACTCAAGGGCTAATTTGTTTCTTTCCTTACGCGAAACTTTTTGGTAATACAGGGGAAGGGCCACATTCTCCATCGCGTTTTTAAAAGACAATAAGTTAAAGGATTGAAATACAAATCCCAGAAATTTATTGCGCAATTGTGCTGCTTTGGTTTGGTTAAGGTTTTTTACTAAGGTGTTGTTCAGGTAATACTCACCGGCATCATAATTGTCTAATATCCCCAGTATATTGAGCAGGGTTGATTTTCCGGAACCGGAGGAACCCATGATAGAAACAAATTCGCCGGGGCTAATGTGCAGATCAATGCCTTTTAATACTTCAAATACCGAATTGCCCAGACGATAGGATTTGCGAATTTGTTTTAATTTAATCATATCCGTAGTGGATCAGGAATGAGTAACAAAATTAAGGAATGAAATGCAGTGTGGGATTACCGTTGGTGTAAAAGATGTTAGTATTGAGATATGAGTATTGAGACTTTAACATAACACCTTTATCTTACTATACCACCTCACTCTAAAATCTCAATACTGACATCTCATATCTCAATACTAATATCTCAATACTACTTCCCGATCATCAACCAGGCATGTGGATAATTCTGGCGGATACGGTTGAGGGCTTCGCGGGCCTGATCGAGGTTGGTGTAGGTGCCGGCGCTTACTACGTGCATACCGGTTTTGTTGACCCCGTTTAAAACGGCAGCTATGTTACGGGTATGCAGGGTGTTGATGTGGCGCAGGGCATTCTCTTCAAGGGCAAAACAACCCAGCACAATCTGAAAATTTCCGCTAAGGGAAAGGTTTGATTTTTTTACCCAGCTATGTTTTTTTACCGAGGTTTTATCGGTGGTTACTGCTTTGGCTTCAATGTTAACCACAATAGCGGCTTCCGAATTTTCGTTCAGCCTTAAGCTGGCGTAACCATTGGCATCGGGCAACAGCAGTTCCCGCATAGTGGGGATGTATTTAGTAAACTTTTGTTTTTTGGCTGTAGCCGAATATTTTGCTTCAATTGATTTTGCAAAGGGATTGAGGTTGGCCCAGGCGGTATTGCTCAGTTGTGCCGTTTGTGTAGAGATAATGAAACCGGCCAGCAACAATTGCGCACCAATTACAATAGCGGCTATGCGTTTGTAATTTTTTTGTTTTTTCACGGGCTGCTGTTCTGCTACAACAAGCCTGTCTTTAAATGCTGTTTCAATAGGTTTCGGTGTTTCGGTTGATAACAGGGGCTGTGCAAAAACAGGCGACAATCCAAACGATTCGATGAGGTAATTCACATTGACCTCGGGTTCGAACTGGATGTTCTTTTCGGTATCTACATATAGTATCCCAATGTTTTCAAGCTCTAAGCGTTTGCTGCTGTCGAGCATAAAAAAAGATTTACTCACAAAATCCGCAATGCACTTGTTGGCTTCGGTGTAGCTGAGCAAGTGTTTTTCCATTATATGATTGGCGAGCAGACCATCGTTGTTCTGCAGATTTTTGTTGAACAACACCGATTTTGCAGGAGGGCTGATTAAACCGCCGGAATTAAATATACCAGCCGGAACGTGCCGGGCAACAAAACCGCCAAAACCGGGAACGATTACACAATCGTGCCGGTAAAGTAATTCGCTGATGTATTTGCTAATGTTGCCGTACATAATAAGGGATAACGAAAGTAACAAAAACAAGGCGGGAAAAAGGCCCCGGTGGAAAATTATTTATTAATTATTCATTAAACCGCTGAAAACTATGGAATTAATTTTTAACGGTTTTTTCGGCTTTATAATTGTTACTTTTGACAAAATTTCCTACATTTTATTTTGTTGTACAGGCATAAAATACGCAGTTTTTACCTGCTTCCGTTGTTTTCGGGACTGCTTATTTTTTCTTCCTTTCTGATCCCCGGAAAAAACGTACAGAAAGAAGTTTCAGCGCTAAAATTAGTGGTTTCTATGCTGGATTCCATCCGCAACATTAAAACACTTTCCTTTCATATCAAAGCCTTCGAAAGAATTGAAGGCAATTACCTTACCGCCGAATCGCAGATAAAAATCAGCAGCAAACCGCACATTATTTATTTCCGCAACGAAAAAAAGAAGATTTCTATTTTGTGGCAGGAAGGCCTGAACGGGGGAAATGCCCTGGTAAAGTCAAAGATGTCGTTGGGTGCAGCCTTGTCGCTGGACCCTTACGGGAATTTGATGCGGAAAAACCAGCATTATACCATTCACGAGCTGGGCTTTGATTATTTTGCCCGGGTATTTAGTGCGGCTTTGCTGAAAGACAAGGCCAATATGAACAAAAGCTTAGCCTACGCGGGCAAACAAAAACTTAGGGATAAAAATTGCTATGTATTGATTTATGAAGACAAGAACTTTGGGTATTTCGATTATAAAACGGGTAAAAATGAAAGTGTATCAGGGATTGCTTTAAAATTCAACGCCAATGATTATGCGATCCGTAGTAAAAACAACCTGCATAGTTTTTATGGAAGCATTAAAGAAGGAACCCTGCTGAAGATCCCCAACAATTATTGTAAAAAAATTATTTTGCACCTCGACGAAGTAACGATGCTTCCCATTAACATGACTTCTTATGATGACCTGGGGCTTTATGAAAATTACGAATACAGTAAAACCGAGGTCAATAAAAAAATCACCAAAGAGGAATTCTCTCAATTCTACAAGGATTAAACCGGGCCGATAATCTCAAAAAACAGTTTATCTTTGTATGATTATGCTGTTTAAACTACGTCTGCTGATTTTTACACTTGCTTTTGCCTGCATCCTTCTGTTCTTCTCCTTTACTCCCTCAGGCTCTTCGGTCCCTGAAACAAACTGTAAGGACATCATTGAAAAAATGATTAAAGGCATCAACACGGTGCAACGCTTAAAGTACAATTTAAAAATTGTTGAACGGACGGATAAAAAGTTCAATAATTTCGCCTCTTCTGTAAAACTCAACCGCAAACCCCGCCAGTTGTATTTAGCTACCAATGGTATTGAGGTGTTGTGGACAGAAGGGACCAATAAAGGCCAGGCATTGGTTAAACCAAATTCCTTTCCGTATTTTAACCTGAACCTTGATCCGAATGGTTCCTTAATGCGCGACGGGCAACACCATACCATTAATGAAATGGGTTTCGATTACTTTGGAAATATTATTGAACACATTGTAAGTAAATATGCCGATAAATTAGACCAGGTTTTTAAATTAGAAGGGGAGGAAGTAGTGAACAACCGGCCCTGTTATAAAATTACGATCACCAACAGCGATTTCAAATTTTACGATTACAAGGTGGCCAAAGGTGAAGACCTCATCAGCATTGCCCGTAAATTATACGTGAGCGAATACATGATACTGGAGCGCAACGATGCAAAGGTAGACGACTACACGGATGTAAAGGAAGGACAAATAATAAAAGTACCCGGGGCTTATGCAAAAAATGTAAGCCTGTACATAGACAAATTATACTTTCTTCCCGTAGGTTCAAGAATATATGATGATATAGGTTTATACGAACAGTACGATTATTTTTTTGTGCAGGTCAACCCAAAGTTTGAGGAGAATGAATTTACAAAGGATTTTAAGGGATATGGTTTTTAACTAAGTTTCTCTTCGCAAGCGAAATCGTTCCCGGCTTATGGTTTATTTCTTATGGCTTTCTGTAGCCTGCTGTTTTTAATCCCATACCTGAAATAAATTACAACACCGATGATCAGCCAGATGATCAGTCGCAACCAGTTTGCCGCACCCAGAATATACATCATTGTTACACAGACAATAATACCCAGAACAGGTACCACAGGAACCCAGGGTGTACGGAAGGGCCTTTCAATAGCGGGATCTGTTTTGCGCAGAATAATTATACCCAGACACACTAATACAAAGGCAAACAAGGTTCCTATCACCGTCATTTCAGATATAACAGTGGCCGGAACAAAGGCGGCAATAAGGCCCACAAATACTAAAAATATACGGTTCGATTTCCAGGGGGTCCGGAAACGGGGATGAAGCTGTGAAAAAACAGGAGGAACTAATCCGTCCTTCGACATGGAGAAAAATACCCTCGACTGGCCCATCAGCATAACTAATATAACAGAAGAAAATCCAGCGAGGATAGCCACTGTAACCAACACCGACAACCATTCATAACCTTTCATATAGGTATCTATTACATAAGTTACAGAAGCTTCCCGCCCAACGCTTTTAAATTCCTTGTAATTGGCCACCCCGGTGAGTACATGCGCAAAAAGTATGTACAATACCACGCAAATAAGGAGCGACAGCAGAATGCCTTTTGGCATATCCCGCTGAGGGTTTTTTGCTTCCTGGGCCGCAGTGGATACCGCGTCAAAACCAATGAAAGCAAAGAATACGACGCCTGCACCCGCAAGCAAACCCGTCCACCCGAATTCACCGCTTACATGCGTAGTGTTGGGAGGCAGGTAGGGTGTATAATTGGCCGGATGAATAAAGGACCAGCCAAAACCAATAAAGAGAAGTACAATGCTTACTTTAACAACTACGATCACACTATTTAGCAGCGAAGAGCCTTTTACTCCCCTCATCAATACGAGCGAGAGTAAAACAACAATACACAGTGCGGGAGCATTCATTATACCACTCACTCCTTCGGGCGAAGACTGAAAAGGGGAATGACACCAGGGATAAGGAATACTGAAACCAAAAATGTTGTGCAGTAGTTTATTAAAGTATTCCGACCAGGCAGTAGCCACCTTGGCCGATGCCACACCATACTCCAATACCAGGTCCCAGCCAATGATCCAGGCAATAAACTCTCCCATGGTGGCGTACGAATAAGTATAGGCGCTTCCGGCAATGGGTATCATGGAGGCAAATTCTGCATAACACAAGCCGGCCAGCACGCAGGCTATTCCGGCAATAATAAAACTGATGGTTACCGCCGGGCCGGTATTGTTTGCAACCGCCTCGGGCGTGCTTGTAAAAAGCCCGGCCCCTATAATTGCGCCTATACCCAATGCCATCAGGCCCAGGGGACCGATGCTGCGTTTCAAACCTTTTTCATCGCCCGATGCTTCCTGCATAAGCAGATTGATGTCCTTTTTAACCCAGATGTTTGCCATGTGTTTGTGGTTTTAATTTTTTTTAGAAAATAGTTGAATGAAACCCCTGCATGAATTTGAGGAGCAAAAGTAGATGCCTCTAAAAGGGACTCAAAGCTTTGTAGTAAAGAATAGTAAAAAATAGCAGGATGAAATAATGTGTAAGCGGCCTTACAACTTGTTACAAATGTGTTTATAATCCTGGTTATCAGGAGAATTTATAAATTCCTTCAGCAGCGTTTCATCAATTGTAATGTTTTCGGGAATCATTCGCAGACGGTACCGTCCCTGGCCGATAAAAGTAAACAGGTCTTTTCTTTCCAGCTTTTGATCTTCTCCGGATTGAATTATTTCATTTATATTGTCAATAATCCGGCTTAAATAGCTTTGGTTTTTTATTTCATCACCGGCAGTACCGATCAATATGCTTTGATCTGCTTCTCCTCCATATTTTCTTCTTACTGCAAATTTCAACAGGTTTTTATACTGGGTGGTTTTTGATCCAAATTCAATGGCGCATTCAACTATCCCTTTAGATGGGATAGTCAGTTTAACTAAGGACCAATCCATAAATTTAATCCTCATCTCGCCGGGTTTTGGGGTGTTCGCCAGTTCAATAACCCAGCTGGTAGTCAGTACAAGGGTGGTGGCGATAAAGGATGTTTTGGCAATAATTTTTATCAGGTTTTTTGTAAACTCATCGTTCAGCCTGTAAAACACATCGGGTACTATTGAAATAAAAATCAGTACAATTACTATGGTTGAAATAACGGCCACTATTTTTAATCCACGGTAAACAAATGTCCTGTAAAAAGAAACAATTAATAAAAAGGCCAGGAAACCGGATAAGATAAAATCGGGAAGAGCGCTTATTCTTAAACCATCGGCTTCGTTTTGTTCGCCCAAAAGAGTGGGCAACAAAAGCGTTAATGCGCTCATGATCATTACAACGAGGATGATTTTGAAAACATTTTTTTTGTTCTTATAAATAAACCCGGGAGCGTAATCGGAATAAAACAAGGCCAATAATAAAAACAGGTCATTTATGATGGAGAACAAACTGATTCCCGCCGCGTAATACGGACGTTCTGAAAATAAAAATAAGTTACCGAGGTAAGCCCAGCAGCCGGAAAGCACCCACACCAACATGGCCAGGCTTAAATACAACAAACCTTTATCCACACGTTTTTTGGAGTCGTCTTCCTGCAGGATAAGTTTAAAACGCTTGCTGATATTGTACCAGATGGCGAGTAACAACAAGGCACCGGTAAACGAAATAAAAATGTGGGCAAGTATATAAAACTTTGTTACATCTGTCATTTCAGAAAAAATTTCAAATTGAAATAAGCTTACGAATATAATCAGATATTTTGAAAGCAAAATAAATCAGAGCTCACCTGCAATGTTGTTGACAAAAAAGTACATTCACGTCAGTGGCTTTAACTGACATTGTATAGGAGTGCAATTTGCTTTATTGTAATATATACTTTTGGCAGACATAAAAAAACCCGCCGGAAGCGGGTTTTTTTTCTATACTACAATTTCGTCTTCTAAATCATTAAAGAATTTATATTCCATAAAGCCGTAGCTGGATATGCTCTGTACTTTTATCTTTCCGCCGTAAGCCTTTTTCCATTTGTGAAGCAGGCTGCTCCAGAAAAAGCCTTTGGTAATAAATGCTTCAATATATGGGTGAACATGAAGAGTTACACTTTTCTGGTTTTGTTCTTTCATAATGTAGCGCAGGGTGTTTTCAATCTGTTCTACAAATAACACACTCGGTTGTACTTTGCCGGTTCCGCTACAGCTCGGGCAGACTTCCTGCACGTCTACGTTCATTTCGGGACGAACACGCTGGCGGGTAATCTGCACCAGGCCAAATTTACTCGGAGGTAAAATATTGTGCTTGGCCCTGTCGGTCTTCATCTCCTCTTTCAACCTTTCGTACAACAGTTTCCGGTTGTCCTGGTTGTGCATGTCAATAAAGTCTATCACAATAATACCACCCATATCACGCAACCTCAACTGGCGGGCTATTTCGGTAGCTGCTTCTAAGTTTACATCAAGGGCATTTGTTTCCTGGCTGCTATCGCTTTTCGAGCGGTTGCCGCTGTTTACATCAAACACATGCAGGGCTTCGGTATGTTCCACTATCAGGTAAGCCCCGCTTTTCATGTTCACGGTTTTACCAAACAGGCCTTTTATCTGACGGTCGATACCAAAATGGTCGAAAATAGGAGCCTTGCCATTGTATTGTTTAACAATGTCAACTTTATCGGGCGCTATGTTTTTAAGGTAGGTTTTTACTTCATCGTAAACTGCGGCATCGTTTACATGTATGCTGTTGAAATTTGCATTCAGTAAATCACGCAGTATCGCATTGGTACGGTCCATTTCGCCCAGCACGCGCATAGGAGGTTGCGCTTCTTTAAGGGCTTTGTAACAATCGTCCCATTTTTTTACCAGGTCGTTTAAATCGTTTTCCAGGTCGGCCACTGCTTTTCCATCGGCCACTGTGCGTACAATCACCCCGAAATTTTTCGGTTTTATGTTTTGCATCAGTTCTTTCAGGCGGCTTTTTTCTTCCGAGTTCCTGATTTTTTGCGATACGGATATTTTATCGGAAAAGGGAATAAGCACCAGGTAACGCCCTGCAATAGAAATTTCGGAAGTAATGCGCGGGCCTTTGGAAGAAATAGGTTCTTTGGCCACCTGCACCAGAATGTGCTGGCCGCTTTGCACCACATTTCCTATTTTCCCGTCTTTTGGAATATCGTTCTCATTTTTAAAGTACATGAGGTTCGATACATTTTGTTTACCGTTTTGGGTCAATTGGGTAAACTTCATCATGGAAGAAGCCTGAGGGCCCAGATCGAGGTAATGCAAAAAAGCATCTTTCTCGTATCCAACATCAACAAATGCCGCGTTGAGCCCCGACATTACTTTTTTTACTTTTCCGAGGTAGATATCGCCAACAGCAAACCGGGTGTTGTTACGTTCCTTGTGCAGTTCTATTAAACGTTTTTCGTTTAACAGGGCTATCACCGATTCGCCGGGCGTTGAATTTATAATAAGTTCGTAATTCACGTTAAGTCTTATTTAATTGAATGGGCTTCCTGCATCATTCATTTTTCGAAAAGAACGCGGGGGTCCTTCTTCATAACAAAGCTGAATTTAGCAGGGATTGTTGGTATTCACGAACACAAAACAAAGGCTTGTTTTGTGCAAAAAACCGAATAACACAAACCAATGCATCTTTTCTCATGCATTGAAAAAAATTTAATTAAACTGAAGTGAAACATCGTCATATACCTCTGCAAATGAGATTACAAGGTAGGAACAGGTAAAGGGAACAGGGATGAACCTGCTCCGTTTATCGTTCATGTCGAATTAAACAGTTAATGAAACTAGTTTATTTTTTCTTTTTGTGACGATTTTTTCTTAGGCGTTTCTTACGTTTGTGAGTCGCCATTTTATGTCTTTTTCTTTTCTTTCCGCTTGGCATGATTAAAAAAGTTTAATTGTTAATGATTGGTTTTTAATTTCTCTATGTATTTTTTAACTTCCCTGCTCATCTCTTTATCAGGGCTTAGGCTTACATATTTTTCAAGTGTTTCAATCGTTTTCACGGTATCTCCACTTTTTTCATAAGCATCTGCCAGGTAAAGGTAGGCTTCTAAAAAATCAGGTTTAAGTCGTATTACCTTTTGGTAACGCGAAATTGCTTTGGGCCATTGCTGCGATTTGGCCGAAAACAAGGCAAAAGTCAACTGAAGGCTGATGTTGCTGGAGTCGGTTTTTTCAATCTCCTTCAACATACCGATTCCCTTCATGGGGTCTGTAGTTCCGTCAACATAACAGGCGGCCAGGTTAATTTTAGCGGCCACGTTGTTGGGTTCCATTGCCAGTCCTTTGGTATAGCAGTTAATAGCTGCCTGGTACAGGGCCTGGCTTTCGGCAGGGTCTTTCACAAAACGAACGGCGTAAAAATACCTTTCGCCAGCATATACCCAGGCCTTAGCTGTTTTAAGAACAAGGGCCTTTTTTTCTACAAAAACCGAAGCAACATCGGGCATCATCAGCCTGTCCCAAAATTGAACAACAGCATCAAGGGCTACAGTATCAGTAGCGCTTACCTGCTTATTAAGTGTGTTAAAGCGCAGTTTCAGCGAGTCGTTCAGACCGGCTATTTTTGCGTTCGTAAATGCATTCAGGTCAATCTTTTTAACTGCTCCCGAAGCATTTTGCCCCATAACATCCTCGGCTTTTTTGACCGGTTTTTTGTTTGCAAAATATAAAAGAACGAATAGTGCGATAGCTCCTGCTATAATTCCAACCTGAAGTTTATTAATGGACTTCATGTTTGGCTATAAATTAATCGGCAACAAGTACTTTAACGTTTTTCTTTACTTTTTCAGCAAAGGTTTTTGCCGGTTTAAAGGCCGGAATAAAATGTGCAGGTATAATAACGGTTGTATTTTTCGAAATGTTACGGCCCGTTTTCTCTGCGCGCTTTTTAACTACAAATGTCCCAAACCCACGCAGGTAAATGTTTTTACCCTCTGCCATATTGTTGCGAACCACCCTCATAAACGACTCCACAGCCGTTTGCACCACCAATTTTTCAATCCCTGTTTTCTCCGAAATTTCGTTAATAATGTCTGCTTTTGTCATTGTAATATAATCCGTTTATAATCAATAATTTGAAATTTAAATGAAATAGGGCTGCAAAGATACTATTTAAACTTAATACACCAAAGAATTGGCTATATTTTTTATTGTCAGGGGAATAGCTGCGGAGTGAGAGAGTGAGAAAGTGGGAGGAGTAAGATATGAGATGTTAGATATAAGTGTTGAGATAGTGACAGGAAATAATTAAATTCGTTCATTTGTTTATTCGTTTTTTTGTTCACTCTTAACATATAAACGATTAAACTATTAAACGGGTAAACTAAAATATGCCTTTTAACTTTTCCACCACCCTTATCCACTGGTACAACCAAAACAAACGTGATTTGCCCTGGAGGCATACCAACGACCCTTATAAAATATGGCTGTCGGAAATTATTTTGCAGCAAACACGGGTCGATCAGGGTTTGAGTTATTACGAGCGTTTTGTAAAAAATTTCCCCACGGTAAAACAATTAGCCAATGCCCCCGAAAAAAAGGTCATGAAGCTGTGGCAGGGCTTGGGCTATTACTCGCGCGCGCGCAACCTGCACCACACAGCAAAAATTATTGTAGCTGATAAAAAGGGGAAATTCCCGGGAACCTATGATGAAATAATACAATTAAAGGGTATTGGCGCCTATACCGCAGCGGCTATTGCTTCGTTTAGTTTTAACGAGGCCAGAGCAGTAGTCGATGGAAATGTATACCGGGTGTTGGCCCGCATTTTTGGGATCGATACGCCCATTGACAGTACACAGGGGAAAAAGGACTTTGCTGAACTGGCCTCTTCTCTTATCAATACAAAAAAGCCCGCCCTGCACAACCAGGCCATTATGGAGTTTGGGGCCCTGCAATGTGTTCCGCGCAAACCGGCCTGCGAGAATTGTCCGTTTAGCCAACAGTGTTTTGCTTTTGCCGGCAACAAACAGGTTTTGTTACCCGTAAAATCAAAAACACTGAAGGTGACAAAGCGGTATTTCGAATATTTTATCTTCAGCCATAAAAACAGTACCTATATAAGACAACGCACCGGCAACGATATATGGAAAAACCTGTATGAATTCCCGTTAATTGAACCTGCTACCAGTTTAAGTGAAGAAAAAATCCTGAAAAGCAAAGAATTAAAAGCTATTTTAAACGGCGTGGATTTCACCCTTAAACGGGTTTCAAAAATATACAAACATGAGCTTTCGCACCGTACCATATACGGACGTTTTTGGGAGCTCAGTTTACATGCAGCGCTGCATACAAAGCTAAACTACACTAAAATTGGGAGGGGGCAATTGCCTAAGTATGCATGGCCAAGGCTCATTGATAAATACCTGAGCGAAGAGTATAATTTTAATTCATAAATTAAATTTGTATAATTGTCTCAAATTAAAAATTACGATTCTAAAAATTACAGCTTTTTTGTTCTGAATGTCAAAAAAATTTCAGTTTTGCTACAGGAAACTAGTCTAATTTTGTATTCGTTAGCATTGTATTTAAAAACTCTTAATTTATGATTAAAAGTAAATATTTATTGTTTGGCATTTCCTTTGTTTGTATTGGCGGGTATACAGTTGTGTTTACCAGCTGTGCCAAGGAAAAAGGTAAATTGGTTGCTGTTGCACCTCCACCGGCTGCTGTAAGTTTTGCGAATGACATTATGCCGATTATGACGGCCAAATGTACCAATTGCCATTCAGGTGGTATGCAAAACCCCGATCTGGATACATACACACCTTTGAAGGCATCGGTAGACAATGGCACTTTTAAAAACAGGGTACTTGTATTGCAGGATATGCCTCCGGGCGGAGTACCTTTAAGTGCTGCTGATCAGCAAAAAATACAGGTGTGGTTAGACAACGGCGCACCGAATAACTAAGACCGAAACGATCATTTAAAATTTGTAAGCATGAAAAAAACAAGCCTCACTTTATTTATAATTGCTTTTGCATTCAATGTTACAAAGGCACAGATATACATGGCCAAGGAATGCACCATCTCTTTCTTCTCGGCCACTTCAATGGAAGATATTGATGCGAAGAACACAGCTGCCAAGCCCGTGTTAAATGCTGCAACCGGTGATATACAGGTAAAAATCAGCCACCGCGCCTTTAAATTTAAAGACGGTTTAATGGAAGAGCATTTCAATGAAAATTTTGTTGAAACTCAAAAATACCCGAATGCCATATTTAAAGGGAAGATCAATGAAAAAGTAGACTACACCAAAAACGGGGAAAACAAAGTAACCGTAACCGGCGAGATGGATCTGCACAATGTGAAAAAAACCATTACCATTGACGGAAAAGTTACCATAAAAGACGGAGTGGTTTCCATTTACTCCAAATTCAACATTAAATTATCCGATTATAATATTAAAGACCCCAGCCTGATTGGAAAATCAATTGCTGAGGCCATTGATGTGACGATTACTTCAACTTTAGAACCTTATAAAAAATAACCCCAGGTTTTATGCTTAAAAAAATAATTGCAATTGCCGCACTTTCATTCGTAATCTCTCCGCTTGTTGCACAGGAAGATTTATTGAGCCTTGTTGAAGACCCGAATGCCGGAAAAAATGAAACTGTTTTTGCGACCTTTAAAACTACAAAAATAGTGAACTCCCAGTCTATTGAAACCGTTAAAAAAGGAGCGCTCGATTTCAGGGTGTCTCACCGTTTTGGTGACATTGGAACCGGTGGCAGCGCGCACACGCTGTATGGCTTGGATAAAGTTCCGGATGTACGCATTACTTTTGATTATGGTGTTACCAACAACTGGACAGTCGGTTTTTCTCGGAATGTTTACCGTGAATTATTGGAGGGGTATACCAAACTGCGTTTTTTGGAACAAACCACCAACAATAAAATTCCGGTGAGCATGGCCCTTTACGCCAATATGGGCTATACCCCAATCGTGAAAGATAATTTTTATGCAGGGGTTGATCCCGGTGTTGCCCAAAATGCTGTTCAAAGGTTGTCTTATTTTTCGCAGTTGCTGATTGCCCGTAAATTCAACAACTGGCTTTCCCTGCAGATCATGCCTTCGTACCATCACCGCAATTTTGTGAGAGCTGATGTAAACCCCAACAACAAGGCCGAAGAATCGAACGGTATATTTAGCTGTGGTATTGGCGGACGTATACGCTTTACCAAACGTATTGCCCTTATTGCCGATTATTTTTATACGGTATCAGACTTCCGCACCAATAACAATGGCTATTACAATCCATTAGCGGTTGGTATTGAATGGGAAACCGGAGGCCATGTATTTCACATGAACTTCACCAACAACTCTTCCATATCCGAAAACAATTTTATACCCAATACCACCAGTAGCTGGGCCAAGGGCGAGTTTAAATTCGGCTTCAATATTTCCCGCGTATTTACTTTTTAGTTCACTCGTTTATTCGTTTATAAGTTCTTTCGTTAAGACCTGAACGAATAAACAATTAAACGAATAAACTATATTAGATTTTGCCCTTATCTTTGTTTAGAAGTTCCTTTGTTTATTCGTTCAGCCAGAACTTATGAACGAATAAACGAGTGAACAAGTAAACGAAAGAACGAATAAACGAAACCCCGGTTTGGCAAAAGATTCCTTAATAACACCTGTAGATACATTAAAAGCAAGCGGCTTTATTGATTACCCGCATGTTTTTGCCGGCCATCAGCTAAGCGCAAAAGATTCAAAAATTATCGATCGTCAATTGCAGGTGAGTACCTGGCCTGTATTTGTATTGTTGTTTGCTTTCGCCTTGTTGGTGTATTTAAGGATAAACAGTGCCCGTAATTTTTTTCAGGTGCTGCGTTCCTTTTTTAGTTTAAGTTACACCCGGCAATTGGTGCGCGAAGAATATCGTTTAAACAAAGGCACCTCCATTGCCCTGGTAATTTTATTTATTGTCAGCACCTCTTTGTTTTTATTAAAAGTAAACCAGTACTATGGTTTTTATGCCTTTGGCCCGGCCCCCTTCAACCAATTTCTTTTACTCAGCTTTATTATTGCACTTGTTTATGCATTTAAAATTATCATCAATAAACTATTGGTATTTGTTGTGCGTGAGCATACAAGAATAGAAGAGTACACCTTTACTATTTTTATGATGAACAAAGCTGTTGGTTTTTTCCTTTTCCCCATTGTAATCGGGCTTTATTATACCGGGTTCAAAGACCATCAGCTGATTATAGCAGGGCTTGTGATTGCCTTGTTTTTCTACTGTATACGGGTATACAGGGGTATTTACATAGGCTTTGCAAATAAAGGGTTTTCAATTTTTCATTTATTTTTATACCTTTGCACGCTGGAATTACTTCCTATGGCAGTATTAATTAAATTACTGGTATGCAGGGTTTAATTTTATGGCCACAAATAAAAACAGGGTTTAAAAATGGCTTTAAAAAAGAAAAATAAAGGCAAAACGCAGATTACTGTGAAAAAACCGGCAAAGGCCGCGAAAACCAGGGAAAAAAAATCAAGTGCAAAAGCCCCAAAAACTAAAATTACCAAAGCCCCCCTTGAGCCTGCCCAAGTAAAAGGCGGGAAAAAATCAGGCTCTTCCCAAAAAAACAAGCCTGCGGCTGTGGCAGTGGCAAAAAAAGCGGCACCCGCAAAAGGCCCCGAAATAAAAGAAGCTAAAGTTGAAAAACAAGCCCCCCTTGCTGTTGCCAAACCTGCCGAAACAACAAAACCAAAAGCAGCAACAGGCCCTGTATATGTGGAAGCCGACAAAGGCGGACCAAAAAACAGGGTAAAAACCATACTTATTTCACAACCCAAACCTGATTCAGAAAAGTCGCCTTACCTGGAGCTGGCCCGTAAATACAATGTAAAATTAGATTTCAGGCAGTTTATTCAGGTGGAAGGTGTGCCTGCCCGCGATTTCAGGCAGGACAAAGTTAATTTAACCGATCATCATGCGGTTATACTAACCAGCAGGATTGCTATTGACCATTACTTCAGGATGTGCAACGAAATGCGTTACACGGTGCCTGAAACAACAAAATACTTCTGCCTTTCAGAATCAATTGCCTATTACCTTCAAAAATATGTGCAGTACCGTAAACGTAAAATATTTTACGGACATCAGACCATTGCCGATTTAGTGGACGTAATAAAAAAGCACCGCGAAGAAAAATTTTTATTGCCTGTTTCGGATGTTCACCGCGAACAGATTGTGGATTTTTTGGATGATTTGAATATACAATACACCAAAGCCACCTTTTACCGCACGGTTAGCGCAGACCTGAGTGATTTTAACGGCAAATTGGATTACGACGTGGTGGTGTTTTTTACACCTGCCGGTATACAATCCCTCTTTAAAAATTTTCCCAACTTTAAACAGGGCGATGTAAGGATAGGCGCATTTGGTGCCGCTACGGTAAAAGCCGTGAAGGAACGGGGCCTGCGTTTGGATATTGCCGCCCCCAACCTGCAATCCCCTTCAATGACGACGGCTATTGAGAATTACATCAAAGAAGTCAATAAGAAATAGTTTATTCGTTTATCCGTTCTCTCGTTCACATAGTGTAGCAACGAATAAACGAAAGAACTGATAAACGAATAAACAAATGAACGAGTAAACGAATAAACGCCCATGTTTACCTTCAAAAAAATAGAACGTCTTTGTGGTAAAAAGGACATTGAGTTGTTGTACAACGGAGGTAGTCACAAAACACGTTTCCCCCTTAAACTTTACTGGCGGCTTAGCACTTTCGAAAGCCCTTTTCCTGCAAGGGTCATCATCAGCGTTCCTAAACGTTCATTTAAAAAAGCGGTTGACCGTAACCGTATTAAACGGCAACTACGCGAAGTCTACAGACTGAACAAACACCTGTTGTACGAAGGTCTGAACAGGCAGCAGCAAAAAGCAGACATCTGGATTTTATTTATTGGCAAGACCTTTCCGGAAACAAGTCAGGTAGAAATTTCCTTGCTCAATTTGTTTAAAGAAGTCAATAGGAAATAAGTTCATTTGTTCTCTCGTTCGCCCGTTCCTGTATAACTAAAGAACGAATAAACTATTGAACGAGAGAACGAAGAAACGATCCCCTGTTGATTATTTTACAAAGTTTAACAGAATCAAACAGGAAATTAGTTTAACTTTAATATAATTTCAATTTTTTGAATATTATAACGCATGCGAATGATAAAGAAAATCAAACTCACTATTATTGCTGTTGCGCTTGTTGTAGCATCGGTGATTGGCTATAGTTTTACCGAAGACTATTTCGAAGTGTCTAAAAACCTCGATATTTTTGCTACCCTGTTCCGCGAACTGAACATTTATTATGTAGACGATACAAAACCGGGGCAACTCATGAAAACCGGGATCGACGCCATGCTCGAATCCCTGGACCCCTATACCAATTACATTCCCGAGTCGGACATAGAAGATTACCGTTTTATGACCACAGGTCAGTACGGTGGCATTGGCGCCTCGGTACGCGAAATAGGAAATAAAATAGTGATCACCGAACCTTACGAAGGGACCCCCGCTCAAAAAGCAGGCTTAAAAGCCGGGGATATTTTAGTAGAAGTGGGGGGCGTGAAAGTAGAGAATAAAAATTCAGAAGAAATCGGAAAACTCTTAAAAGGGCAACCCGGAACCCCGGCCAAACTTATTGTTCAGCGCCCCGGCGAAAACAAACCCATTGAAATAAACCTCATCCGGGAAGAGATCAAGGTAAAAGACGTTCCTTATTTTGGAATGCTGAACAATGAAACAGGTTATATTAAACTAACCGGCTTTACAAAAGACGCCTCAAAAGAAGTAAAGGAAGCCCTGCTTAAATTAAAAACAGACAACAACTGTAAGTCTGTTGTGTTTGACCTGCGTGGAAACCCCGGAGGATTATTGCACCAGGCCGTAGACATAGTAAACCTTTTTGTTGAAAAAGGCCAGGATGTTGCCGTTACAAAAGGACGCATAAAAGAATGGGAACAGACTTTAAAAGCGGTGAACAACCCCGTAGACGTCGAGATCCCTATTGTTGTGCTGGTAGACAGAGGCTCGGCCTCGGCAGCCGAAGTAGTTTCGGGGGCATTGCAGGACTTAGACAGGGCTGTTGTATTGGGGCAACGCACCTATGGCAAAGGCTTAGTGCAGCAAACAAGGCCCTTAACGTACAATGCACAATTTAAAGTAACTGTTGCAAAATATTACATCCCCAGCGGAAGGTGCATTCAAGCCTTAAACTATTCCAACAGAAACGAAGACGGCTCGGTTGAAAAAATTTCAGATTCACTGATTACTGCTTTTAAAACTAAAAATGGGCGCATAGTATACGATGGGGCCGGGGTTTTGCCGGATGTAGTAACCGAACCCGAAACGTACAGCAATATTGAAATAGCACTGATGAGTAAAAACCATGTGTTTGAGTACGCCACCCTGTATGCCATTAAACACCCCAAATTAGAAGTAAGCGCAAGGGACTTTAAATTAACAGACAAGGAATACGAAGACTTTGTAGCCTTTTTAAATGGCAAAGACTACAACTACACCACACAAAGCGAAAAAGACCTGGAAGACCTTAAAAAAAGTTCGATCGAAGACAAATACTTTGAAGACATCGTAAAACAATACGATGCATTAAAGGCCAGGATAATGGAAGACAAAAAAGACGACCTGCAAAAACGTAAAACCGAAATCAAACAATTATTAGAAGACGAAATTGTTTCGCGGTATTATTACCAGAGCGGCCGCTTAGAAGCCAGCTTAAAGTACGACCAGGAGGTGATAGCTGCTTTAAAAGTATTGGGGGAACCCGGAAAATTAAAGAGCATACTGACTACGATCCAAAAGCCTTCAAAACCCTTTAACCCGAATAAAAAGTTTTAAGTTTTTGGTAACAGGTAGTTGGTAGCAGGTATTTAGTACAACTATTATTAAATATGAATAATCCTATAATTATCCGTGATCTCGCCTATTCGCTAATTCCTGTTCGCTATTAACTAACCCAGTATGAAAGTCGGTTTATTCTTCGGTTCCTTCAACCCCGTGCATGTGGGGCATACAGTGCTGGCCAATTACATGGCTGAGTACACCGACCTGGACGAGGTCTGGTTTGTAGTATCACCACACAATCCTTTAAAAGAAAAGAGTACTTTGTTAAGCGGACATCAGCGTCTGCATATAGTAAACTTAGCCATTGAAGGTCATCCTAAATTAAAAGTCAACAACATAGAGTTTTCCCTGTCTCAGCCTTCTTATACTATAAACACCCTGGTGCATTTAAAAGAAAAATACCCGCAAAAAGAATTTGTACTGATTATGGGTGCGGACAATTTGCAGACTTTTCACAAATGGAAAAACCATGAAGAGATCCTGAAAAGACATCAGTTGTATATATACCCACGCCCTGGCTACAGCGAAGGGCTGTATGCCGGAAATCCACAGGTGCTAATGACAAAGGCACCTTTAATGGAAATTTCGTCTACGTTTATCAGACAAGCTATAAAGGATAAAAAAAATGTCAGTAGTTTTGTTCCGCAGACTGTTTGGCACTACCTGAAAGAGATGCATTTTTACGAAAGGTAGAATTCTTTCGACGACTGGTAGCTGACTTCCATTGTTCTGCTGCAAAAATTATTTATTTTTACAAAA
>JAHEYF010000040.1 GCA_023251755.1 Bacteroidota bacterium | reverse complement strand
ACATCAGTATACAACTGAATACAACCATTGTAAAAACAGAGAACAGTAAACTCAATGATGTTGAAGTGAGGAAGGATTCGATGCGCTGGTGATCGTTAATACGTTGAAGAATATCACCGGTCATTTTTACATCAAAATAATTGATGGGCAGGCCCATAAGTTTATAAAAAAAATCGGAAACAAGGGAAATGTTTACCCGCGAACTCAGGTGCAGGAGTATCCATCCGCGCACAGCTTCAATAATGGTTTGGCCAATGAATAAAAACAATTGGGCAATCAGGATGAGGTAAACAAAATTAATGTCGCGGTTTTGTATACCTATGTCTACTACACTTTGGGTTAAAAACGGAAACACAAAGGACAATAGCGTGCCTGCAGCCAGGCCGAGTACCAACTGGGTAATAAATTTTTTATAGGGCCGCAGGTATGTGTACAGCGATGCAAAACCTTTTTTTGTAGTGAATTTGTCTTTGGCTTCTTCTTCTTCCTGGTAAAACCGGGGAGTTGGTTCCAGTAACAGGGCAATACCTTCCTGGGCATTCACATCAGCATTGGAACCTATCCATAAGCGGATAAAATCTTCTTTTTTGTATTGCAGCAAACCAATGGCCGGGTCTGAAACATATACCACGTCTTTCTTTATTTCATATACAATAATGTAATGGTATTTGTTCCAGTGACAGATGCAGGGAAAAAGTTTCTCCTCGACCAAAGTACTGTATGAAATTTTTACACCTAAGGAATGGAAACCAATTTTTTCGGCGGCATGGCTTAAGCCCAGCAGGCTTGAACCGGCCCGCGTTGTTTCGGCTAATTTCCGAAGGTACTTGATTGAAATAGTACGACCATGGTGTTTAGCCAATATGCGTAAACAAGTAGGCCCGCAATCCATTTGGTCCAATTGCCGGTAAAAAGGAAATTTACTGAATACTGCCATGCCGCTTAAAATCAATGATGAAAACAGCCTGCGGTTTTGTGCGCGGCTGCTTTCACCTTTTCGTTATTCTTTCTTCTGTTTATCCGTTTATATGTTTACTTGTTCATAAGCTATTGTCAACAAATAAACTGGTAAACTATTAAACGAATAAACTTCTTAAATCGGTCTTGAAAACAATCCGTCCAGGCACCTGTTGCTGCTTAGCATAAGGGATACACTGATACAGGCCGTACTTGACCCACCCTGCACATCGTTCATTTGTGCTTCGTTTAATTTGGCAATCGTTTGTTTGTTCAAACTTAGTTTTGAATTGCTTTTTTGAGTTTTCATGGTTTTCAGAATTAATTTGTTTGGTACTTCATTTTTAATTTCACGCAAAGACACTAAGTCACAAAGAATTTAATTGTAACTGTGATCGTGCTTTTGGCTCTTGGCTTTTAACTTTTGACTTCTACCTTTTAACTTAAATACAAGGTCTTCCGGAATGAATAAGTGTATGTATGGCATAAGTAAGCGCATAACACACATCGCTGCTTGAATCTCCTGTACCAGCTTTCACTTCATTCATTTGCGAAGGGTTTAATTTGGTAATTGTTTGTTTGTTCAAACTCAGTTTACCAGGAGTTTTGGTTTCTTTTTTCATTTTTTTTTGATTTTATTTTTTCGCCTACTCTGTTTAAAGGTTTTCGGCATCCCCTTTCTATAGAAAAGCGGTATTAAGGCCTGATGGTTCTGAAACTGCAGAAGAAGGTGCTCAATGTGAAACTTATAGTTGGGCAATCTTCCGATCCGCCTTTTATGTGGTTCATTTGTGCTTTGTTCAGCTGGGCAACCGTTTGTTTGTTCAGACTTAATTTGTTTTTTGTTTTGTTTTTAGTTTTCATAGATTAATCTGTTAATGAGTTATTGTTTTGTTTATTTCTGTTAAGCAGACAATTCAAAAGTAGACTGTCTTTTTCCGAAATGACTTGATCAGAATCAAGAAATGAAACAACGAGGTAGGTTTAACAATTTTTTAACACTTTTCTTTTAATGCGGCTAAGTGTCTCGGGTGTGACACCAAGGTAAGAAGCGATGTGCCTTTGTTCAACACGCCCGAAAATTTCCCTGCGTGTTTCAAACACCTTTATATAGCGTTGTTCGGGTTTATCGAGCAATAGCATTTCTTCTTTCACATACATTTCTGCGAGGTGATAGGCCATCAATTTTCCAAATATTATTTCCCAGGACGAATGCCTGCGAAGAAGGCTTATAAAATTATTGTACTCAATGGTTACAAGAATACTGTCTTCCAACAACGTGATGTTTTCTTTTGAAACAACCTGATGGGCAAAACTTGTAAAGGCAGTTACAAAATTATTTTCGAATAAAAAATTAAAGGACACTTCCTTTCCACAAGGGCCTTTGTAATACATACGCACCCCGCCTTTTAAAATAAAATAAATTTTCGAACATACTTTCCCTTGTTTAAGCAGGTATTCGCCTTTTTTCATGGACCTTATTTCAAGTATCGATTCGAAATATTCCCATTCTCCTGCCGGGAAACACTGATGTTTATCGATCATTTTCTTTAAACTGCTTAGGTCATATACCATATAGAGAAAAAATAATTAATGAATACCTTGTTCAACTACACAAAAGTCTGTTACCTTGAATTAAAAAACGATAAATCCTGACTGGTGCAAAGCCAGGGTACATTGTTGCAGATATTAAAAAGCGTCGGGGTGCTATATTATATTAACTGAAGTTTGTCTTCAATTCTTTTCAGTCCAAAAATATTGTTTTTAGATGCGAAAATGTATCCCCCATTTTAGGGGATATTTTTATTTTTTTTTACAATCAGACTATTTCAGGTAGTTCCAGTAAACCGCTTCTGTTATGCACTTTATGAGGTATTTCACCTGAAAAATGACGTAGTGAAAATTAATGTCAGCAAAGGAAGTTGAACCGGTTTGAATGTTACCGATTGACTCAAATTAAAAAAGCGTTTAAAAATTAAACGCTTTTTATCGAAAAGTAAAATTTTAAAAGTGAGCTGGTTCTGTTAGTTTATTTAACCGGGAAATGTTTTTCGAGGAAAGTAAAAATCACATCGAAATGTTTTAATGGTGCTGTGTGCCCACCTTCAATAGCAATGTGTTCATTGTAATAGTTAAAATTGTTGTTTTTCAGCCGGGCAATCATCTTTTCAGCCATTGGCGTTGAAGGGCATATTTCATCTTTGGTTGCAGAAATTAAAAAAACCGGGCCCTTAATGTTTTCAACTTTTATAATTGCTTTTTCTTCTGCTATACTGTCTTTCAACATCATTTCAAATGTTCCTCTTAAATCCCCTTTCATTAAAAACGGAACCGCTTCTTCATTGACAGGGACAAACGGAAGCTCTTTATTTTTCCAGGTCCAGGTGGAAGTAGTGAAGTGGTTTGTGTTTCCGGGGAAAGTAACGTTACTTGCCACAATGGCAACAACACACTTGATGTCTTTGTAGTAACTCCCTAACAGCAGGGCCAGGTCAGCGCCTCTTGAGCCACCAACAATGGCTATTCTGTTTTTATCTACCTGGCTATTTTTAGCCGCCTCTGCAATTGCATTGTGAACATTCTCTATGGATATGCGGTCCAGGGTATCGGGTGTTCCTTTTGCCCCAAAATAAGCAATGGCTAAAAAGGCGTATCCTTTTTCAATAAACTGGTCCCTTGTTTTTTTCCAATACTCGCTTGCCCAGGCATTGCCCCCTTCCGAGCCTCCCAATCCCACAATTAAAGCCTGGTTTTTGCCTTTCCCCAGGTACAAGCGGCTGTCTACATGTGGGGTAGTTAATAGGAGCTGTGAAAAAGAGTTGGAGGATGCAATTATAAAAAATCCTGCTATTGCAATTCTAAAGAAGTTGATACGGCTCATGGTTTTATTTTTTTTTGTAAAGTTGAGCATTCAAAACTTAATAAGTTTTGACCTATATCAAATAATTATTTTTCGGCCCTGATCCTGCTTAATGTTTCTTGTGTAATGCCCAGGTAAGAGGCTGTCATACCCAAAGGTATACGGTGGTAAATGTGTTGGTAGGCCTTGCAAAAGTGCTGGTATTTTTCTTTTGCTGTAGTGAACCGCATGGAGGTGATGCGTTCTATAAAATGTCCAAATAGAGTTCCCATTGAAAGCCTTGCATAACGTTCCATTTCCGGAAAGTTTTCGAATAAGTACACCAGGTCGTTTACGTGCAAACAAAACACATCGGTGTTTTCAATCGCATCAATGTAATAGATGTCCAGCATTCGCTGCATAAAGCTGCGGGGCGAGTTGACCCATTCTTCTTCACTGCAAAAGTACTCGCTTATTTCCTTTCCGTCTTTTATAAAATAAGTACGAAGCAATCCTTTTTGAATAAAGAAACTCTTCGTACAAATTGTATCTGCACTGTGAACAAGTTCACCCCTTTTATAAGTTTTCACACTCACCCTGTTGCTTAATTCAAGCTTTAAAGTATCACTGAGCGGAATAAACTTTTCAAAGTGTTGGAGTAATATAGCTTTCGGTTCGATAACTTAGTGGTTTAAAGTTGAATGCTTATTGTGACGGATTCTCATCACTATTTTTTGTTTTTTATTTTGACCTTTTTCAAATTTTCACTTACCCTGAACTTTACTATTTTACTTATCAGTCCAACAGGCAAAGGCTTTTCAAATGGAAACTGAACAGAACCTTTTGCTCCTTTATACACTGATAATTCTTTTTTAAAGGCTGTAATGCCGGCTGCTCCCGGATAAAAACCAATGTGCTTGGAATGGGCTGCAAACCAGACCAACATACCATTCAATTTAAACGCAGGCATGGCGTAACTGATCTTTTCTTCTGCCGTTGGGGCCGCTTTGTTAATGGTAGCCCTCAATCGTTTCAAAATTCCCTGAATGTCCTCCGGAAAGCTGGCGATATATTCGTCAATACTGTTGGGTTTAGTTGTAGCCATCAATTTATATTTAAAATTTATAAGCTGATTATTATGGTTTATTCCTTTTCTGCTATGAGTATTAAATCTATTGCTGTTGTTCCATCCGGCATTGGATAATCCTGGCGCTGTAATTTTAAAATTTTAAACTGATTTTCTTCTAAGGCATTCGTCAAATAACCAGCCTCGTGGTAATGCATAAATATTTCGTCTCCACCACTTCCTTTTTTGAAAGCCGATTTGCTGTATTCATCCTCCATGGTGCTTATATAAAGCAAACCTTTTGGTTTTAATACGATTGAAGAATCTTTTATTAATTTCACAGCTTCTTCTTTCGACAAATAAGGTAAACAGAAACCACACATAATGGCCTCGTATTTTTTTTCAATTCTTTCTAAATCCCTGCAATCCATCAGTTGAAATTCAGCTGTCGGGTTATTCAGTTTAGCCAGGTCAATCATATTGGGGGCCAGGTCGGTTCCCAGGATTTTAAAGTCCGGTCTTTTTTGCAACAAATACTTCGTGATATTACCGGGGCCGCAGGCAAGTTCCAATATTTCTGCATTTTCTTTTTTAATGCTGTTGCAAAAAAAATCAAAGGTATCGCCATACCCATTCACGTCCATAAATTTGTCCTGATATGCACTTGCCAGTTTATTAAATACATCGACTGCAATTTTGTTTTTGTCCATAAACTTCTATCAATTTTTCATTCTTTTAGGATAATTAACTTCTGTGTATGAATCTCCTGACTGTTTTTCAAGGCAGAAACAAAATAAAGTCCTTTAGCCTGGCCTGAAAGGTCTATGGTGCATTGTTTATTTGTTATTGTTGTTGTAAACACCATGCTCCCAATACTATTGTAGATTCTTATTTCTGTTTGTGCGGCTGTTCCTTCAACGGTAAACAAGCCTGTGTTCGGATTAGGATAAATGCGCAAAACATCATCCTCATTTTTGTTTTCTGTTGTCCCAATAGTTCCGCTTAAATATTCATAAGCCCCCATATCGTAATTCCCGTTTTGTGGCCTTGGGTTCAAAGCAAAATCAGTTGTGATTCCAGTATTTGTTCCTGCATCTATACAAGGGGAATTTGGTGCCGGGTAATAATCGTTGTTGCCTGGGTTTACCAACAAAGGGTTGCTGATAAACGAATGAAGCTCCCTGTTCGTTGTTGTTTGATAATTTGTAAACTGGTTTGCTGTCCATACATTGAGCGAGGTATTTGTCCACAAGGCAACAACAGTATCTGTTGTGTTTCGTGGATACCAGCAATTGTAATCGCTGTTTGTGAAGGCCAGCGTTTGCACAGCACTATTGTCAACAAAAAATACGCAGCGCGATTTATAAAAAATATTATTCCGGATAAAGACAGAATCTGTAGCTGCCGTATTTGCACTGCAATAAACCTGAAAACCTTTGAGATCCGGTCGCTGATTTGCCGCCCAGCCTCCGCCGGCATTTACACAGGTGTTGTTTTCAAAATAGATGTTTTTCATAAACGAACCGTTTACAATTGCAGGCTGAATGAAGAAGCAGAATGATGATTCAGAACAATTCCATATTATATTGTTCCTGAAATAAAGTTTGTATTGTTGCAGCGTTCCGCCTGCACTTGAATTTCCCTGATTTGTAATGGCATCATCGTATATTTCCCAAATTTTACAACGTTCTACTATATTGTTGTTGCTGTTTGCCCAAAACTGTATACCCCCTCCATACCTTACCTGGTTGATTAGTTTGCAGCCGCCTATATAAGATAATTCGCAATCACTGATAATGATATGGTGTGCGTTTCTTAACTCAATGCCATCTGCCGCACCATATTTGCAGGCCAGGTTTTTCAACACAATATAGGAACCCTGCTGTATATAGACTATAAAAGTTCCTATTGCAGCTTCAATATCAGAATAGTAGTTTGCAGGATTTAAAGTGGAGTATATTTTTACAGTTTGTGTTCCTGATTCATCCCACCAGTAATCGCCTTGTGTCAGTAATTGTGAGGCAGTCCATTTTTTGCTACCAAAACCTGTGGCCCCGTTAAAAATAAGATTACCAATATCAATCGGGCTTGATTGTGCACTACGCCAGATGTTTCCTCCTTCATCAATCCATTGGCTGTTGCCAGACACATTTACCGAGCCTAACAATTGTGGTTTTTGACCTGTTCCATAATCGGCATACGTAATGTAGGCCGCAACTGTTCCGCTTTTAGGAATGAGTTGCCCCCTCCACTGGCCTCCTCTTTTAAAAAGTATGCTATCGCCCGGCTGATAAGAAAACGCATTCACTTTTGATAAACTTTGCCAGGCCGTAGAAACTGTTAAGCCATTGTAATTGTCATTGCCATTCACATTGTCAACAAAATAACTGGTAGCCCAGGTTGAAGCTGAACAATTCAACAGCAGCAAAACAATATGAATGGCTCTACTTTTCATTCAGATGCATATATAAGTTTTAACTATTACTCCAACACCGTTTTTATAGTAACAAAACCCTGTGCCGAAGAAACCCTTACAAGGTATACGCCTTTTGAACTATCGGATAAATCAACCGGGCGTACATTAAGACCATTGGTAGCTGACCAGTTTTCAGATAACACCAAAGCCCCGCTCATGTTATACACTTCAAGTTGAAGATCACTTTTTTTATCACTGTTGTAAGTAATGGTAAACAAACCCTTAGCCGGGTTCGGAAACAATTCGCAGCTTAATTTCTCACCGGTATAATTATAAATACCTGTAATTCCCAGTACTGCTTTCATGGCTCCATAAGCATTAATTTTTCCATGCCCCCAGTTGTTGTTGCCGGCTACTGGAATTGCACCTGTATTGGCATCTTTAATGGCGGTTGTGGCGAGTACATTTTGTACTTCCCCGGGGCCAAGGCTGGGCTTAGCCTGCAACAACAAGGCTACAATACCCGATGCGGCCGGTGCGGAAGCCGATGTCCCGCTGAACTCGGAATAATAAAATGTTTTGTTCAACACCGGATCAACGTAAGCACTAATGGTTAATGCGCTGTTTGAGCCTGTTGGGGTATAAGCCGTGCTGTATGAACTTGAGGAAGTGGCAATGGTAAGTCCGGGAGCGGTAATGTCTGGTTTTATTCTCCCGTCAATCATTGGCCCGCGGCTCGAAAAAGGAACTAATTTTCCGGCCTGTACATAACCTGAATAAGTCCAGGCGTTTCCATTGATGTCGGTGAAATTAACTTTTGAGGCATAAGCCCCCACCAATAAAACAGAATCGGCTGCACCCATGTCGCTTACCGTACTGGTAACATTACCGCTTACTGCCCAGGTTTGGGCCAGGTTGCTGAATGCACTCTGGTAATGATAGGTGTAACCGTAATAATAATATTCATTCCACACGTGTATGTTTCCATCGTTTCCTTCAATTGAAACGTTTACACTGTCGGTCGCTTTGTTGTAGATGTCTATAGTCATGTGCGGTTTGCCATTCTGTTCCGCCGCCGCAGTAATAAACTGAACAAAACAAGTGTCCTGTCCGTTTGCACTTATAAGTAGCTTATCGTGTATAGAATCGTCGATGCAAATATAATTTGTGGTAGTGCCTGCAAGGTTATTGTGGAACAAAGTCACCTTGCCACAAAAAGTTTTTCCTGGATCGCCCCAAATGTCTACCCAGGTTCTTTTATAGGTCTGCGCACTGAAAGTAAGAAATGTACTGATTGTTGTATCGGTGGGTGTAAATGTTTTAGACAGGTGGATTTTTTCTTCACCTTCATTGCCGGCACTCATCACCAATATTTTTCCCGGGCCGGTAAGGTTGTTACAGGCCTGGTTAAACAAGGTGCTTCCATCGTGCGGCCCTGACTGAGAACCCCAGCTGATGTTTACAACGCAGGGTTTCCCGACAGCAGTCGCATAATTAAAAATATAATTAATGCCATCCAAAAAATCCGTAAAACTTCCCTGGAGCCATTGGGTGGAAATAGAATCGCGTCGGACACCAACCAAAACAAGGTCGGCTTCGTAAGCCATTCCCCTGAAACGGCTGTTTACTGTATTGCTTCCATAACCGGAACCTGCCGCTAATCCGGCAACTGCGGTACCATGTGCCTGTAAAGCATTATCGGTTCCCTGTGCTTTTATTAAAAGGGTATCTGTAATTTCATGACCATAGGTGTAACCAGCCGGTGGTGTTCCGTTGATGTTGTGTTCCCACACCCGTTTAATCCGGTATTTTGCATGCAGGGTATCATAAAAAGTTGGGTGGTTGTAATCAAACCCAAAATCAATCACACCCACAATTACTCCTTTACCACTGTATTTCAGGGGTAAATTAATTCCGTTTTGAACTGAATCAACACGTGTGGTTTTCCGTGCGACGTCGAGCTTGGGAGCCACAGGCTCGTCTAATTGAATGTAAGAAATACCAGGTATTTGTGTAAACTCAAGGGCTTTGTTGTAAGGTACCTGTACAGTCCATATATTCCCTGCTTTGGTCCCTACCTTCGCCCCTATCAATTTTAATTGTTGTTCGGCCTGCACAGCATTGCTTACTTTTATCAACGCACTTATGTATACCTGGCCCGTATTACTTTTTTTATAAAGATACCCGGCAGGGGCTTCGTTTTTTTTCTTCGAAACCTGAAGGTCGTGAAGGTATTTTTTTGTAAGTGTCGATAACTTAGGTTTGAGCTCTGATTTGTTTTGTGCCAGTAGCGGCAATACAAAAAAAGAAAGCAGAATAAAAAGCGAATAATTTTTTTTCATTTGGTGAGTATAGGTTTTATCACTCAAAGATAAAAAGATATTTCGCTTATTCTGCGTAGTAAATATCAGGAAATATAAGCTTTGCGGTTCACTGATTTCATTTGTCAGTTCATGTTATATTCTACCCGGGCGCAATGAAATTATACCAAATAAAATCATGTTCAACTTTTCGTATTAATCATTTTAGTATAAAAAAGTATATATGAAAACCAAAATTTTCAAAATAGTGGTTTAAAATTTATAGGTGTAGCCAAGTCTGATAACCTGCGTTTCGTAATAATCGGTACTGCTGTATTTAAAACCTGCACCCTGCACTTCTTTTTTAATCTTCATGGTGTTAAAAAGATCAGTCGCGTTTAAAAACACTTCTCCCTTGCCTTTTTGTATTCCCTTTTTTATACCGGCGTCGCATGAAAAACGTTGCCCGATCTGGCCTTGTGGAATAATATCCGGAGCCAGGTATATTCCGGTTAACTGGGCAGTAATGTTGTTACTGAATTTAAACATACAATTCAGTTTTGCATTACCAGAATACTTTTCCTGTTTTTGGGCGGTAAACGTATTTGTTACAGGGTATTTATTTACAATGGTAAAGGCTTCAATTTTATTGTAGTACCCATTCAAATTAAAGTTGAATGAAAACCATTTTGCCAGCTCCTGCGATAGCACCAGTTCAATACCGGTATTATAACTTCGTCCTGCATTTTGCATAATGGAATAAATTAAATTACTGCTGTCGGTACTGCCTATGCGGGTAATGGTTCCATCTGCAATGCGGTGGTAAAGTGCGGAATAAAAATACCCTTTCTTATAACTTGTTTTATACCCTAATTCAAGTGAGTTGGTAAACTGCGGGCGCAAAGCCGGGTTCCCGATTTTAATAATTTCTGCATCATCGTATTTAGGAAAAATGCGGATGTCAACTTCATTGGGCCTGTCAACCCGACGATTATAAAAAAGGGAGAGTTTGTTTCTGTCGTTAATTTTATAAGCCAGCCTTAGGTTCGGAAAAGGTTGTGTATAGCTGTAACCATTGCTTTTATAAGTGTTGTGGTTGGGGTTCACTTTGTATTGCAAATCCACATACTCAGCCCTTAAGCCGGCTTCTAATTCAAACAAATTATTTTCAAGCACATAATTCGCGTACAAAGCAGGAATTGTTTCGGCATAAGTAGCCCAACCACCTGCGTTGGTATCAAGGGGTGAATTTAAACCCGGAATAAACAACATATTGGTCGGGATCACCCTTCGGCGGAATTTAAGCCCGGCCTCCACGTGCCCGTATTTAAACGGACGGATATAGTCTACGTTTAAATCTGCCACGTGCTCATCAGAAATTAACTTAAAGGCGTCGCGGCCTGTGAAAGTGGGCATTATATTGTCAAAAAAATATTTTTCATCTTCCCTGTGAAAGGTGTAATTGAATCCAATATTTAATTTATGCCCGGCCTGTTTAAATTTATGCTCATAACCTGTGCTGGCTGTAACAGTGGTTTTTAATTCGTCTTCCAAAAATTTCCACAAACGTTTTCTTTCCGATAGGTTGGCATTAAAAAAAGGTTCGTCCCCATTGTCAAGAATTTTTTCGCTGCTGAACAAACAGGAAAGCGTGAACAGGTTACTTTCGTTTATGTTCCAGTCAAGTCCCGATTTCGCCGTACCAATAGTGGTTGTCCTGTTGCGTTTGGTTTGTTGCTGAATAGTATCTCCATTGTCGTAAATACGTTCTACAAATTCATTTTTATTTAATGTTTGTGTATAGAGGTAATCGCCCTGAAAAAATACGTTCACATTTTTTTTACGGTAGTTCAGCGAAAGAGAAGGGTTTCCCTTCGGGGTGTATTGAAACTGTGGCCTTATAGTCGGCAGGTTTTCCCTTTTTATTCCCAAAGCACCCAGACCCGAAGACAGACTTATTTTTCCGTTAAAACCTTCCTGCTGGTTTTTTTTATAAACAATGTTGATGATACCGGCATTGCCATTGGCATCGTATTTTGAAGAAGGGTTGTTGATGATTTCTATTTTTTCGATGGCCGATGCAGGTATATTATCGAGCCCCGATTGATTTCCAAAACCGGTTAAAGCGGTTTGTTTGCCATCCACCAACACCGTAATTTTATCACTTCCTCTCAGTTGTACTTTGCCTTCCTGAACAGTAAGTCCAGGCAGGTTTTGCATCGCCTGTAAAACAGAACCACCACTCTGGCTGACGTTGTCCTCTACCTTAAAGGTTTTTTTATCCATTTTTCCTGCCACTTCATCCTGCTTTCCATTTACAGTAACTTCGTTTAGTGTTGTTGCATCGGCCTGCAGTTCACTTGTTCCCAAATCTAAAAACTCACTTAAGTGCCCCACTAATACGCTTTGTTTAGTAGTGTTGTAACCCATGTAAGAAATGGACAAGGTGTAGTTTCCTTCCTTTATGGATGAAAGTGTATACCTTCCTTCCTCGTTGCTTACCGTTCCTAAAACAAACACAGAATCTTTTGCAGTTTTTAAAACAATGCTCACATAAGGCAAAGCAGTTTTTGTTGTTTTATCCAACACAAGGCCTGAAACAGTATGTTGGGCCAGTGTTGTGCAATGCAAAAAAATTACCGCTGCTGTAAATAATTTTGTTTTTAAATTGATCGTCATATTGGTGGGGTGTTCTTAAGCCTGTTTAAATTATACCGTAAATATAGCCTCACAAATCTTAATCAAATCTAAAGGCCCGCGGCCTTTTATTCATTTTTCCTGAGGAGTTCAACAACAGGCTTATCAACAAGTTTACTTTTTATCCAGATAATATAGTCGAAATAAGCGAAAGTAATTCTTTCCAGCGGGTCCGACTGAAGCTCTTCGAGTTTTGCAAGTAAAGACTGGAGCTGTAGTTTAAATGCTTTTTTTGAATTTACTTTCGGGAGCTCTTTGAAAAAACAAAGGATTTCTTTTTCATACTTGTGGATCTTTTCTTTTTTCATCAGCAAACGAAATGTTGAACGGATCAGCGCAGGCAAATAATCTGTATGTTTTAATTCGTAATGGCAGAGCAGGTTTAACAGCCTCACTGCATAATAAATATCCTGCCTCACATTTAAATAAGCCGAATTGAGAATGTGATTGCAATGGTTCAGCGCGATTTTAAAATCCCCGTTCATAAAATTCATCACCAGCAAATTGGCCTGGTAGGTAAGGACAGAGGCAGGGTGAAGAACAATGCCCTGTCTCCGGATAAAATTATACCGGGATTTTAAATAGTTAATCCCTCCGGAAAAATCTACTGATGCAGAAAAAAAACCGCCTTTCACATTCATTTCAAATATGAGCATCGTGCTGTATTCTTCCTGGTTCATGCGCGCAGCATTTTTTCTTATAAAATCATCCATCTGAACCAAAAAAGCCCTCAGTTTCTCTTTAAGGCGCTGCTCCATAATAAAGAGTCCTTTTTCTCTGAGCAATTCAATGTGCAGGTGAATCCCGTGTTCTGTGTTCCCATTGTCCTTCATCAGGATTTCTTCCTGCCGCAACAGGTAGCGCTCCGCCTCTTTTAACTGCAGGGTATAAAAATAATAATAGAAATGATTTTTGTTAAAGAGTAATTTTGAATAAACAGTAAGAGCCTGCTCTTCCTTTTTGCCATTTAGTTTTATCAACTCATCGAACTGTTTTTTTACTCCCTTTTCTATTGCGTATACGTACTTTTGAATCAAATAACGAAAACAGCGGTTGATCTCCTCGTATTTCAATTCCCTTTTTAGGGCTTCTGCTTTTTCCTGCATGAGCTTGTAATACGAACTGATTTCAGCTGTTCCTGAAAAATGAGCAGGCATTTTGCTTTGTAAACGCATAGCCTCCAGCTCATGCAGCAGGGTCGTCTCTTCAAGCTCAGTTCCCTTTACCAGTAATTTTTTAGCCTGGGCTTTGAGCCCCTTTTTGTTCAATACCGCCCCGGCCAGCAGGTAATATTGAACGGGTTTGTTGGATGACCCGTGCAGCTGAGTAATCATCAGTCCCTTTAGTACAGCCTGGTACAGGAGGTTTTTATAAATCTTAAAATCTTTTTTTAAGGCCGCGTTTTTCAACCGGGATTTTAAAACCTGCTCATCGTAAGTGTCCAGGTTTTCTATCAAACCAAACAGGGTCAGTAAATACGATTTTTTTCCTTCACCGTTCAGCATAGCCCGGATGAGTTTTTTTTCCTGCTTGCTAAGGCGCTGAAGGAGCCAAAAAATAGCATCGTCTGGCTTTTTCATGTAATTTTTATAACTTATTTATAAGTTTAATAAACTTAATATCAAATATATACATAATAAATAATTAAATAAATATATACATAATAAATAACTTATACCCCAACTATTTAAAAGTACGGATGCTGGTATTGCTTAATATTGTATTCACAATACCGCGTTATTTCTTAATAGTCCCCCACAAAACGCTATACTCCCCCAACGAATTTTATGGTTTATGAACTTACCTGCACTGCGGGTCAATGTTGCAATATGAATAATGCGGTATTGGTTTATTCATCAGCAATCAGAAAAAAAACATGCGTTCTGTAGAAACAAAAACATTGAAACAGACTTTCTTAAACTGTTTATTCCACCTTTTGCTTTTGGATTTGCCGGGCAGAAACAATAATAAACCAGAAAATAATATACAAATGAAGCAGTGAGTTTTCAATACATAGAAATGCGTCTAAAGATATTGAACAGGTAAGAAACAGAGCAATTGAAATTGTCTGCAAATAAAAAAAAACCAAGCTTTGCACTATAAAATAATTCTATTGCGAATAAGCAGCAGCTATTTTGGATGTGCAAATGATGTGATGCAGGTGATTTGGACGAAATAAAACAAGAGATAAACAGAGAGTCAATTCCAATTAGCAAAAAAAAATATGAAAAAAATTTTAGCCGTATTCGCAATTCCATTTCAACTCGTGGCGCAGAACTGGACAACACTCAATAGTGGAACCGGTAATGATTTACTGGGGGTGCATTTCCCTACCGAACAGGTGGGTTATGCAGTAGGAAAAAATGCCAGCATACTTAAAACCACCAATGCGGGCAGCAGCTGGCAAAACCTGAATCTAAGTGCAAACTACCCGGGTTATTGGTTTTGGGATGTTCATTTTACAGGAGTTGACACGGGTTTTGTAGTGGGTGAAAGTGATGCTACTACCGCCAATACAATGAACGCCGGAGGAGAAGGAATTGTACTCCGGACCTATAACGGAGGTTTAAACTGGACAACTGTGTATACGAATAATCCTGCAATTAGTGGGGTAGTCCCTATCCGGGATTTATTTGTACTGAACAAAGACACCGTTTATGTTTGTGGTGGAGCGGAAGCGGTTGGAGCCATGGGAAATAGTGAGATACGGCGTTCAACAAACGGTGGCGCCACCTGGACCCAGGTGGGGGCTATCAATTACCAGGACGCTATGCTTGGTGGGATGTTTTTTTTAAACGGCAACAAAGGTTTCCTGGGAATTTATGAATCCGTATTCGGTATGACCAATCCTGCTACAGCAAGCTGGTTAAGTACTAACAACGGGACTACATTTGCCATGAGCAATATCCCGAATGGAAGTATTTCAAACTGGTGGTTTGCGAGTGATTTTCCAAAGCCTCAGACAGGTTATATGTGCCGCTCGGATGGTGCCGGACCGGGAGCACCTTATTTACGTAAAACAACCAACGGTGGAAATACCTGGACCGAAGCCCCCTTTTCGGGAGCAAGTGGTACCCTGAAAGGAATGGTTTTTTATGATGTGGATACAGGCTACGTATGCGGCTGGGCCGGGGTTATTTATAAAACAATAAATGCCGGTACTACCTGGACAGCTGAAAATTCGGGCACAACAGCAGACCTCAATGCGATCTGCATCACCCGTTCGCCTATACCTTGTTATACTTTGTATTGTGTTGGTGACAATGGAAAAATTTTAAAGAAAACTACCTGCAATGCCTGCAACCTTTCAGCCACCTGCAACGCCTCCTCATTGTGCGCAGGTAATACAATTAATTTAATATCGAATTTCATTCCCGGTGCAAGTTATCAGTGGACCGGTCCCAATGGTTTTAATTCCAATATACAAAACCCGCTTATTGCCAATTCAACAACTGGCATGAGTGGAACTTACCATGTTACCGCTACTTCTACCAGCCCGGCCCCCTGCACAGTTTCGGCCTCGGTTACCTTAACTGTTCAAGCAGCTCCGATTGCAAATGCGGGTAACGACCTCAGCATTTGTTCAGGTACTTCGGCCTTGCTATCGGCCAGCGGAGGCTCCACTTATTTGTGGAACACCGGCAGCAGCAATAGTTCAATTACAGTGTCGCCCACCACCACCACTTCCTATTCTGTTACTGTTTCCAACGGTTCCTGCTCGGATAAGGATACGGTCAAAGTTGTAGTCAATCCTTCTCCTGTTGCCAGTGTAAGTGCGGATGTTACCATAAACCCCGGGCAGTCGGTGGTATTGCTGGCCGGTGGCGGAGGAACATATAACTGGGTACCGGCTACAAACCTCAGCTGCAGCAATTGTAACAATCCTGTTGCAAGCCCGTCCATCAATACAAAGTATTGTGTAGTAGTGAGCAATGCCAACGGTTGCACCGATACGGCCTGTGTTATGGTTAATGTAGATGAAAAATGCGGGGAGGTGTTTGTGCCCTCTGCCTTTTCGCCCGATGGCGACGGGGAAAATGAGCTGCATTGCGTATATGGAAATTGTATACTGGATATGCACCTTGTTGTATACGACCGCTGGGGCGAAAAAATATTTGAAAGCAATGAGCTGAAAAAATGCTGGGATGGAACTTACAAAGGAGAAAAACTAAACACTGCTGTGTTCATGTATTCGCTGGAAGGGAAACTCAACAACGGGCAGGAGATAAAGAAAAAAGGGAGTATCAGTTTGATCAGATGAGCCTGGTTTAAGTCAAAAGTTAAAAGCCAGGAGCCAAAAGCGGGGTCACGGTTGAGATGAAGTCCTCTACCTGGCACAAAAAAAAGTTAAAAGAAAAAAATATGAAAATTAAAAACAGACTATTCATTTTAAGTTGTCTGCTTGGCTTAAAGCTATCGGCACAGGACATACACTTCTCTCAGTTTTACATGGCGCCTTTAAACCAGAACCCCGCTATGGCAGGTGCACTGCACGACATAGAGGCCATTGCCAATTACCGCGAGCAATGGAAAAGTGTGGCCCAGCCTTATAAAACAACGGCCTGCTCCTATTCGATGCGACTTAACAAAGCAAACAATAAAAAAGGTTATTGGGCTGGCGGTCTTAATTTTTTTAACGACAAAGCCGGCGACGGGCAGCTCGCCACATTTCAGGCCAGCCTCAATGCCGCTTACCATGTTCACACCGGTCAGTACAGCACCCTCGGTATTGGCCTGCAGGGGGGCTATGCTCAACGAAGTGTTGACTACAGCGCTTTAACCTGGGGCAACCAGTACGATGGCATAACTTACAATCAACTGCTGCCGGGCCGCGAACCTGTCAACGCATCAGCGCATAAAGGTTATGCCGATGCAGGTGCAGGTTTAGTTTGGACGTATAACAACACCGCCGGCTTAATTAATGTAACCGATAACCACGACCTGAAAATGAACCTTGGTTTTTCTGTACTACATGTGAACCAGCCCGCCTCTTCGTTTTACGCCACAGCCGATCATTTATACATGAAATATGTGCTGCACGGCAAGGCCACCATCAGCATTAAAAATACCCGGATGGCCCTTGTTCCTGGTTTTATGGCCTACAGACAGGTAAGTCTGTCACAGCTTTATATAGGCTCCCTGTTCCGTTACGCCCTGCAACAGGAAAGTAAGTATACCGCCAATAAAAACGGTACTGCATTTTCCATCGGGGCTTTTCTCCGCTTAAAGGATGCCGTAAGCATTCCCTTCTTATTGGAATACGACCATTACTCCATCGGTTTAAGTTATGATGTCAACATCTCGAAACTGAATACAGCAAGTACCGGCAGAGGAGGGTTTGAATTGTCGTTTAGGTTTGTGGGCCCGGGGGCATTTGGTAATTCTGCTAAAGCAAGGTACAACCTGAATTAAACAATTATTTAATCTTCCTCCCGCTGAAGCCCTTCCCTCCTCTTCACGAATATCCCCTTTAATACTCCGATCCGGTATAGCTGGTGCCTGTTTAATCATTCCCCCCATCAATTAAAAAATCATGAAGATTTACAACAACGAGGAGGAAAAACACAGGTTGCTTGCAAAAATGATGTATCATTTGTTACTCTTTGCAGCAGCACTGATTTTAGGTATAACAGGAGTAATCAGCCTCCTGTTTTATCTCTTCAAATGAACAACACAAATTATTGAATATGATAAAAAACACAGGCTCAGCGTACCAGCCAAAACAATTTCTGATGTATTGTTTGAATACACACAAAACAGACATCCTGAAACACATACTGGAAGAAACCGCAGACTATACCAAAGCAGAATTTAAGGTGTTGCTGGATATTGAATTAAAAAACAGCATAGCCCTTTCCAACCAGGATTGTGTATTTGTAACAAAGCCTGAGTTGTATGCGCTGCTGAATAAAAACAATACACCGGTAGTTGTAGTGGATGCTGACAAAGCGGCCGGTGTAAAGGATATAAAATTATGGCTGAAGAAATGCCTGGCAACAGTAACGAACGATTCAACTATACTGGTGGCCGGAGATCAGCCTGTAAAAATAAAAGAAAAACTTATCAGCCAGTGCTGGTTCTCCCTTTCGGGCAGCGATCTGCAGGAAGCCGGCTGCCCTTTTATTTGTGTACCCTCAACTGTTTTTGCACAATATGTTTTTAACACGAAGGATATTAGCAGCTTCCTTAAAAAATCAAAAAAACCAGGCCTTAGTTTTTACTATACCGACGGCCACCACAGCCCCGACAGGAGCATTACTTTATTGAGCAGTATAAAAAAGAAGCTGGGAGAAAATTTCAGGGTCTTCAGTATGTTTTCCGGAAAAGCGAAAGGAAGCCGGCCTTCTTTGCTCCCTTTACTGTTCAGGTGTTGTGTATTCAGTTTAATGCTGCTCATGCCTTTGCTAAGCAAAGATTATGGTATATCAGGGGATGAAGAAAAACATCATCAGCAAGCTTCTTTGGTGTATAATTATTTTGCCCATAGCGACACCACCGCTTTGAACCAGCCCAAAACCCTGCTTCATTTTTATGGACAGTCCTTTGACTTACTTGATTTTTGTGTGATCAAATTTTTTAACACAACTGCTGTTTACGAAACCAGGCATTATTTAAATGCCTGCTGCGGATTTATTGGTATTTTATTTACGGCACTCTGCGCCCTCAGACTGGGAGGGTATCTGGCTGGGATTATCGCCCTGCTGCTCATAACCTTTACCCCCGCTTTTTTCGGGCACTCCATGAATAATTCCATTGACATTCCTTTTGCCACTTCTTTTGCAGGCAGTATTTATTATATTATTCAGATCATACTTCACTATCCTAAAATCAGGCTGAACTATATCCTGATGCTTGTTTTTTTTGTGGCCATGGCCATCAGCATACGTGTAGGAGGTTTGTTACTGATTGGATATATACTGATAACAGCAGGCCTCCTTGCTTTAAACCTAATGAGGTCATATAAATACTCATTGCGCAATGCCGCCAAGGAATTGAGGGTTATTGGTGCGGGTGCTGTTGTTGTGTGCCTTGCTGCTTATTTTATTGGTCTGTCAGCCTGGCCTTATGCTTTGCAACATCCCCTTAGCAATCCTTTCATTGCGCTGCAAAGCTTAACCAATATTTCGGTGTCCATCAACCAGTTGTTTGAAGGACATATCGTGAAATCAAACGAATTGCCCTGGTATTTTTTAATTAAGAACATGGGCATCACCATCCCACTTTTAGTTTGGGCGGGACTGTTCTGTTCTATTTTATTTATTTTTAAATGGGGCAAGGCCTCTCAACTGTATTTGTTTATACTGTTTACCGTATTGTTTCCGATTGTTTACATCACGTATAAAAATTCGAATGTTTATGGTTCCTGGCGACACGTTCTTTTTGTATACCCCGGTATGGTTGTTTTAGCTTCTATTGGCTGGTTGCATTTGTACAAAGCAGTGAAACATTTTTTATTCAAAATTGCGGTTGCTTCCGTTTTTCTACTGTTGTTATTTTCCCCTTTAAGGTTTATGTATATGAATCATCCATTCGACTATTTATATTTTAATGAACTGGCCGGAGGGCTTTCGCAGGCCTGGAAACAGTATGAAAGCGATTATTACACCAACGCTATTCGTCCGGCCAGCGAATGGCTCCGGAACAATCAAGAATTTAAAAAAATGAATGCAGAACACGAAGTGAAAATTGTATCCAACATGACTTCTTCTGTGAACTATTATTTTAAAGATGTGAAAAATATAAAAGTCCTTTACAGCAGGTATTACGAAAAAAATCTGCTGGACTGGGATTATGCCATTTATTATTTGGGGTACATTAATGAATACCAGTTGCAACACGGCTTATGGCCTTCTTCAGACAATGTATATGTAGTATATGCCGATCAGGCGCCGGTTGCTGTAGTATTAAAAAGAGTAAACAAAGAAGACCTGGCCGGTTTTAATGCCTCCAATCAGAGACAATTTATTGAAGCTGTGCATCATTTTGAAACCTACCTTCACTCAGATCCTTATTGTGTAAAGGTGAACCTGGCCATGGCAGAAGCGCTTGCACTAAGTGGAAAAACCAAAGCAGCCCTTCAGTATGCCCGATTGGCCGTATCGTTGTACCCCGATTATTCGCTGGGCAATAAAATGCTGGGTTGGATACAGCTACAGGACAATGATAACACAGCAGCCATTCATTCCTTCGAAAAATTACTGGAACTTGACACGGATGATTATATGGGCTGGTATTACCTGAGCATTGCTTACTACAACGAAAAACAATATGCCCCGGCTATGAATTGTGCAGAGAAATCACTGGCTATTGAACCCGAAAATCCTGATGTAAAAAAAGTCTGGGAACTGGCAAACCTTGCTGCAAAAAGCAATTAAAAAACCATTCTTATACGATAAAAGAACCGGAGTAGTCTATTGCGAATAGTTCATTCCAAAAAACACGCCGGTTCTTTCCCAACAAAAAATTAAACAGCCAGCGGCCTTTTCACATCCTGTGCATTGGCTGCTGATACCGGGCTGCTTTGCCAGGCCACGGTTGTTGCACTTGCCGAAACTTCGTATACTTTTTCGGATATGGTGCCCTGCTGAAGAGTGATCATTGCAAAACCATTCAACACCCTTAATTGTATTAAAGGAATATGAGAAGGGTTCGGCATGGGTGTATGTGCAAAATAACTTATGCCCGGAATGATTTTACCCGTTGCATCCTGCAAACCTTTGGCCTTTCCGTAAGGAATAGCCCCATTGCCAATACAACGCAATTGGGGATGCGCACCCGAAGGGCATTTGTAATTTTTGGTTATTGATGCATCGTTGTATACAATGCCATTGTGAAGATGTCCGTAATACCAGTAGTCCGGGTAACGGCCCAGTGCAGTGTAAACCTGTGTAAACAAAGGATCATTCACTGATTGACCGTCGAGCTGAATACCAACGTGGTGGCACATCACAATTACTTTTTGTGCAGCTGTAATACCTAAACTCTTAATAAATAATTGCTGGTTGGCGTCGTTTAATACTCCGTCCATGTACAAGGAACTCTTGTCGTAGTAGGCGGTATCAAGGCCAATGATGACCCAGTCTTTAAATACAACAGCAAAATAACTACTGCCTTGTTGTTTAACAAAAACAGGATTCGCAAGTGCCGTATTAAAATACCCGTTGGCCCCGTCGTACATTTCGTGGTTGGAATTTAAAGTGAAGCTGGCTAATTTACCTGCGGGGAAAGCAGTTAATAATTTAGTTGTTTCTTCACTTGCTTTCCCGGCATAATACACATCACCCAGGTGTATGGTAATATCGGGCTTAAGTGCAGATATAGCTTTACCGACCAATGAGGAAGGGGATGGAAAACCGCTATCGTCGTAATTCCCTGTACCCCAATCGCCCACAATGGCTATTGACAATTGATCCTGACTGGCAACAGCGTATTTAGCGGGGCTGGTTCCGAAATGAGCCACTCCTTTTTTATACACTTTAAAAAATATGTAATCCACCAGGGCTTCAAACCATTTAGGGTCGAGGCCGGCATACAGTGATTCCAGAAAAATGGTCCCGTCTGCCGTTACAACACCGGGGCCATTTGTTATACTCTTCATCCAGTTGGCCCAATCCTGTTTTGGAATTTGAGAAGATGGCATTCCCAATCTTTTTAAAATGAATTGCACCGGTAATGAAACATTGTGATTCAACATATAAAGTACAGGGCCGTGTTCGGCATTGCCTTTCACTGTTTGGGCTTTGTTGTTCATCAGTTCAATCAAAGCAGATTCGTCGCACTGAAGCATTTGCCAAAAGCCTTTGAGGGAAGCAATGTGCTCTTCAAGGTTTTCCAAAAGACTAAAACTTTTAATTTTTTGAAGGAGTTCGTCGGATAAATTGATCATAGGTTTTTTGTTTAATTAATGTTATTAAATGTATTCTTTTTTTTCCCCTCCAAAAAATTTCTCATTAAAATTAACGAGGTAAACTTTTTCGGTAGCCCGTGTAAAAGCGGTGTAAAGCCAGCGTAAATATTCTGCATTCATCATGTCTTCAGTAAAATAGCCCTGGTCTATAAAAATACAGGGCCATTGTCCACCCTGGGCTTTGTGGCAGGTAACCGCATAACTGAATTTTATTTGCAAGGCATTGAAATACGGATTTTGTTTTAATAAAAGGTAACGGTTTCGTTTAATGGGCTCATCGGCATAGTCCTCCATAATGTTTGCAAACAGGGCTTTGTTTTGTTCCTGTGTAAGTGCAGGTGTTTCAGCCGCTAAAGTATCGAGCAGCAATACACCCTGCATATCAGGTTCGTTGGGGTAATCCATTAAACGAAAGGTAACATCGGCAAAACGAAAGCCGTACAATTCTCTAATACTCTGCACTTTCAATACTTCAATTCCATCGCCATTGGCAATAAAACCTGCCCCGCTTTTTTCGTCCAGCCAAAAATAATTGTTCTTCACCACCATCATTAAATCACCGGCAGACAATTCATTTTCCTGCCATTTAATCCTGAAACGTATTTGCTGGTTGTAAGCGTTGGCTCTTTTGTTACTCCTGCATATCACCAGGGTATCTTTGTAACCATAATTACGATAAGCATCGTTGAGCGCATCTTCCAGCTCCGTTCCGTCAATGCGCACTACATCCGGAGCTGTTTCAAATACCGGAAAAGCATCCGGGTTTTCGAGCAATTGAATACGCAGTTTGGTTGCATTGTGCAAAACGCCCGAAACATCTTTTTGCCGCACTACATTGCGCAACTCACATTCTTTTACCCCTATAAAATAATTGCTGTGCAGGTAATCCTTATTGAGGGCCGGGCTTAAAGCGCTTCCAACAGGCGGTAACTGAGCAGTGTCTCCAACAAGTATAAGCTTGCAATTTTCACCTGTAAAAACGTATTCCAATAAATCGCCGAGCAAATTGTTGTACGCTCCTTCTCCCGAAGTACTTTCGCCAATCATAGAGGCTTCGTCTACAATAAACAAGGTGTTCTTATGAAGATTGGGGGCCAATGAAAAAATAATCCCGCCTTCGGGTGAAGCGTCTTTTTTATATATTTTACGGTGTATAGTCAGCGCAGGCCTGTTGGCATAATTGGCCAGTACCTTGGCTGCCCTGCCCGTAGGGGCCAGTAGCACGCTGCGCATTTTAAACGAAGGAAGTGTATTGCTTAACTCGGCAATTATTTTTGTTTTTCCTGTTCCCGCATATCCACGTATAAGCAAAGCTTCCCGTTCATTCCCATTGGCTATAAATTCGGCCAGTGTATCCACTAACCTTTGCTGGTCGGGCGTTGGAGTAAAGGAAAAACCAGCAAAAAAAGTATTTTTAAATGCGTCTTTATTGATCACGGGAATACGAAGCTAAGCTAAAAAATTGTACTTTTGAAACTATCAACAAGTTCAATAGTTTATTCGTTTATATGTTCAATAGTTATCTAAGTCAGGATGATAACGAATGAACAAATAAACTACAAAACGAATAAACGACTGAACAAATAAACGATAATGGCATTGGTAAAAGCGAATATAAAGGAACAGGTGAATTGCATTAAAGAAGGTTTTTCGTTTAAACACAGCGATCAGTATGTGCTTAGCATTGAACTGGGCAGCGATTTTTTTTCTTACCTCATTACCGATCCACAACAAAATGAATTACTTGCCCTGCAGTCCTATTCGTTTTCAAGTTTTAACAAGCAGGATGTTTTGCATTGCCTGCACGAACTTGAAGGCAAGCTGGAGTTTTTTAAATACAGCTTTAAAAACACCTTAGTTACTTACAAGGCCGAATCCTATACCCTGGTACCCAACGCTTTGTTTAAAGCCGATCAAAAGGAAGCTTACCTTAAATTTAATCATGCTTTAGAAACTGATGAGCTTGTTTTGGTGGACGAGGTAAAAGCTGCCGATGCAAAAAACATGTATGCGATACCGGATAAAATCAAACAGTTTTTTGATTCCCATTTTCCCAACCACCGTCTGCGCCATTTTTCATCGGTGTATATTGATGAAGTATTTTCGCTGAATGCGATGCGGAAAGAAAAAAAATGTTTTGTAAACATCAATGCATCCCGCTTAGATGTGGTCATAACAGGCGAAGGTTTGCGGTTTTGCAATTCCTTTTTATACCAAAGTACCGAAGACCTGATTTATTTTATTTTACTGAGCATGGAACAAAACCAATGCGATGTGCAAAATACAGAAATAGTTATTTCAGGAGAAGTGGAAGCCGGATCAGGTATTCATAAAATAATACAACAATACATTAAGCAGGTAAATTTTGCTGTAAACGATAAACGAATTGTCCGTTCAGCACCTTTTGCAAGCCTGCCCCATCATTATTATTTTAACCTGATAAACAGACTATTTTGCGTATAATCAGCGGTAGCCACAAAGGCAGAAGTATACTCCCTCCAAAAAAATTTATTGGCCGGCCCACAACCGATTCCGCCAAAGAAAGTTTGTTCAATATACTCAACAACCGCATTGATTTTGAAGAGCTAAATGTATTGGATTTATTTTGCGGGACCGGAAATATCTCTTTTGAATTTGCTTCCCGCGGGGCTAAAAGCATAACGGCAGTTGACAATCAGGCGATATGTGCCCGTTTTATAAAAGAAGAATCGGCCAAACTGGGTTTTAATCAATTGTATGCGCTGAAGTCGGATGTGTTTGCCTACTTAAAAAGCTGCCACAGTAAATTTGATGTGATTTTTGCCGATCCGCCTTATGAGATGGAAAACATCGCGGATATTCATGAACTGGTTTTCTCAAAAGGCCTGCTGAACGAAGGTGCTTACCTGATTATTGAACATGGTAAAAAAACAAACCTCAGCGATAAAGCATTTTTTAAAGAACAACGGACTTATGGTAATGTGAATTTTAGTTTGTTCATAAAATAGTTCATTCGTTCTTTTGTTTATTCGTTCAATAGTTATCTGAGTATAGAATGGTGACGAATGAACAAGTAAACTATAAAACATATAAATGAATAAACGATTGAACGAATAAACAAAAGAACTTATAAACGATATAGTATGAAACGAATCGCTGTTTTCCCAGGCTCCTTCGACCCCTTCACGGTAGGTCATGAATCTATTGCCAGAAGGGCGCTTCCCCTGTTTGATGAGCTGGTTATTGCCGTTGGGATCAACTCTCATAAAAGCAATATGTTTTCTGTTGAACAAAGGGTCAACTGGATTAAAAAAGTATTTGCCAAAGAAAAACGGGTTAAAGTGGATAGCTTTACAGGTTTAACCGTTGATTTTTGCAAAAAAAACAAGGCTACGTTTATATTGCGGGGCTTACGTACCAGTGCCGACTTTGAATTTGAAAAAGCCATCGGGCAAATGAACACCGTCATATCCAAAGACATTGAAACCGTATTTATCTTGCCCCTGCCCGAGCATTCGGCCATTAACTCTACCATTATAAGGGACATCATCCGCAATAACGGGGACGCTTCTCCGTTTGTTCCTAAAGCGGTTAAGTTTTAGTTTAGTAGTTTATACGTTCATTTGTTTATTCGTTTGAACCTATAAACGAATAAATTCTTATCTAAGCACTTTCATTCTTTGAACTTTGAACTTTGAATTTTAAATTTTGAACTAATTTATAATGTCGAAAAATACTGTGCTTATCTTTCTTCTATTGATGCTGTTGATCGGATCAACGGCCTTATCGCAGAATGTTACTATAAAAGGTGTGGCCCCCACTCATCATGGAAAAGAAATAGCACTTTACACCTATAGTGATTTAATTACCTATACCGAAACCAAAGATATATTTGATACGGTTGACAGCAAAGGGAACTTTGAATTAAAGCTGGATGTTTTTCACCAGCAGGCGGTGTTGCTTAAAATTGGCAAGCTCAGCGGCAAACTTTACCTTGAACCCTATTACCAGTACGGCATTGTATTTCCACCCGCCGATACAGGACTGTATGTAAACACCGAGGCCGAACAAAGTGTGGACATCAACATCGTTGGCGATTCAACAGAACTCAATGCCCGCATTATTGATTTTAATGTACAGTTTGATGAGTTCTGGTATAAAAATTACGAGTCCTTTGTTACCAAACGCATTCACCTCCATCTCGATTCTTTTCAGTTGAACTGCAACAAACGTTATGGGAAAGTCAAAAACAACTATTTTAAAACATATATTGATTACACCATTGCATTGATGAATGAAAACACCGGGCGTCATCACAATTACCTGGCACAAACCTACCTCATCAATAAACCTATTCACTACTACAACTATGAGTACATGCAGTTTTTCAACCAGTATTTTAAACAATACCTGCAGACCAAAGTGATCAGTAAAATGGGAGCTAACGTGATAGATTTAATTAATGAACAGGGGAATTACCAGGCCTTAAGTGCAGTATTAAAAGACGATCCCATTTTAAAAAACGATACACTGCGCGAACTCGTTATTTTAAAAGCCATGTTTGAATTGTATTATGTACCGAAATACAACAAAGAAAAAATCACTTCCATTGTTCAGCAAATTCAACAGCAAACCAGGGTCAAGGAGCATCAACTGATTGCCTCCAACATCCTGTTAATATCCAGGAAACTACAGCCCGGCGCTGCTGCCCCCGGTTTTGTATTAAAAGACAGCAAAGGCATTGAACATGCACTGAGCGATTACAAGGGAAAATACATTTACCTGGAGTTTTTCGCAACATGGAGTACAGGAAGTTTACAGGAAATGAAAAAATTAGAGCAGGTAAAAAATAAATACGGCGATAAGGTAGTGTTCATCAGTATTTCGATTGACGATAGCTTAAAAGATTTTAAGGATTTTGTAAAAAAGAACCCGAAGTACAATTGGGTGTTATTACATTGTGGAGCCAATCACAGCTTAAAAGAACAATACGATATTAAGACAGCACCCGCTTATTTCCTTATTAATCCTGAAGGTTATTTTGTTCAGTCGCCTGCTTTAAAACCCAGCGAAGGTATTGAGTTTAAGTTTAAACAGATGTTTAGGGAAAGGAAAAGGTGATGTGATTATAAAAGCCAAAAGTAATAAGCCAAAAGCCAAAAAAAGTAACAGGTAATTGAGAAGGGCAGGAATAATTAGCTGATTGATCCGTTATCTATCGGATTGAAGATGAACACTAACTCTCGAACTTGTAAACTTTTGAACGAATACCCCTCCTCAAATCAGTTTAAGATTAGCAAAAACCAAAAAAAAGTGTATATTTGTTAGCCTTGATAAAAATGAGTTTAACGGATACAATAACAGCTGCAATACGAGATATTCCTGATTTTCCCAAGCCCGGAATTTTATTTAAAGACATCACCCCTATTTTTGAAAACCAGCAATTGTGCAACGATATTACCAATGCTTTTATTGAACAGATCGGTCAAAAGCCGGATGCTGTTGTGGGCATTGAAAGCCGTGGTTTTTTATTCGGCATGCTACTCGCTAATAAATTAAATGTTCCATTTGTATTGGTGCGCAAAGCAGGTAAACTTCCTTACAAGACTATCAGTTACGAATATTCATTAGAATATGGCTCAGCCAAAATTGAAATGCATGCAGATGCGCTAAAGCCAAACTGGAATGTGGTGATACACGACGATTTATTGGCTACAGGCGGAACGGCCGAAGCTGCAGCCCATCTGGTAAAACAACAGGGAGCAAATATCAGCGCCTTTACTTTTGTAGTTGGTCTCGACTTTTTAGAAGGCAATAAAAAATTAAAACCTTATACAAACAATATACAATGTCTGGTGCACTATTAAACGAAACAGCAACTGGAATGAGTTTCCAGTACAACGAAAATCAGCTGATGATTGCTGATATGATTAAAAAATTTGGTAAAGACCACATCCAGCCCAAACTGATGGAATGGGATGAATCGCAGGAATTTCCGATTGAGGTATTTAAAAAATTAGGAGAGCTTGGATTGATGGGTGTCTTGGTTCCCACAGAATACGGTGGATCAGGCTTTACCTATACAGAATACGTTACCGTTATCAGCGAGGTTGGAAAAATTTGTGGCTCCATTGGTTTATCAGTAGCGGCACACAACTCCTTGTGTACAGGCCATATTATGGCTTTTGGTAACGAAGAACAAAAGAAAAAATATTTGCCCAAACTGGCTACCGCCGAATGGATCGGCGCCTGGGGCCTTACTGAAACAGGAACAGGCTCAGATGCAGGTGGCATGAACACAACCGCTGTAAAAGACGGAGACCATTGGGTACTTAATGGTAGTAAAAACTTTATCACCCATGCCATCAGCGGAAATGTAGCTGTGGTTATTGTTCGTACAGGCGAAAAAGGAGATAGCCATGGGATGTCGGCTTTTGTGATTGAAAAAGGAACCCCAGGTTTTAAATCAGGTAAAAAAGAAAATAAACTAGGGATGCGCGCCAGCGAAACGGCTGAATTGATTTTTGACAATTGCCGTGTTCACCAAAGCCAGATGCTTGGCAAACAAGGCGACGGATTTATACAAGCAATGAAAGTACTGGATGGAGGCCGTATCTCCATTGCTTCCTTGTCATTAGGTATTGCCAAAGGAGCTTACGAAGCTGCTTTAAAATATAGCAAAGAGCGTATACAATTTGGAAAAACAATTTCACAGTTTCAGGGTATTGCCTTTAAGCTGGCTGATATGGCTACCGAAATAGAAGCCGCTGAATTATTAACCTTTAAAGCTGCCGATTTAAAAAACCGTGGAAAAAAAGTAACCAAAGAAGGCGCTTTTGCAAAATACTACGCTTCGGAAGTAGCTGTAAGAGTAAGTAACGACAGCGTTCAAATATTTGGAGGGTATGGCTATACCAAAGATTTTCCGGCTGAAAAATTCTACCGTGATTCTAAATTGTGCACCATTGGTGAAGGAACAAGTGAAATACAAAAATTAGTTATTTCAAGGGAATTGTTGAACGATTAGTTTTTCCATACACAAACAAAAATAAAAGTCGGGAACATGACCCGGCTTTTTTATTTCTCGTAACCAAAACCGTTCTTTTAACTTTTAACTTATTCCTTTTAAATTTAATTTAAGACAATGCTTCTCCGTATCAACCCCGAAACCATCAACACCAAAGAAATTGAGCAGGCTGTTGCCTGCTTAAAAAACGGAGGCATCATTGTTTACCCCACCGATTCGGTATACGCCCTGGGATGTGATTTAATGAATGCAAAAGCCATTGAACGTATATGCCGTTTAAAAAACATCAAACCCGAAAAATCCAATTTCTCCTTTGTTTGCTCCGACCTCAGCCACTTGTCGGATTATTGCAAACCCTTAAGCAATACGGTTTTCCGTATTATGAAAAAAGCATTGCCCGGCCCCTACACCTTTATACTTGAAGCCAATGGCAATGTGCCTAAATTATTAAAACAAAATAAAAAAACAGTCGGCATACGTGTCCCTGATAATACAATATGCAACGAGCTGATTAAACAATTGGGAAACCCAATCATATCAACTTCCCTGCACAACGATGAAGATGAGTTGCTGGATTATTTTACGGATGCGGAACTAATCCACGAACGGTACAGCGACAAAGTAGACATGGTCATTGACGGTGGTTATGGCAATATTTACGCTACAACGGTAATAGATTGCAGCGAACATGAAATTAAAGTGTTGCGTGAAGGGATTGGGAGCCTTGATGTGTTGGAATAAGATGATTAGCTGATTTACTTAAACTGTCCCCCCTTCACCACCTCCATCCACCTTCCCGCTATACGAGCATTGATACTGTTGTCGTACATGGCTTCGCAATAGATGGAGGGCAAATAAAATTTACCACAATATGCAGCATTAAGTACAATTTTATACACACGCGTTCCTGATGGATTGACATCAAAATAGGTGTAGACCCGGTCATCGCGGATGTCCTGGTAAGTGGGTGCGTCTGTTTTTGTGTTGGCTGTACCGTTCTCATCCAAGCGGCTGTTGTGAATTTCCCAGCCACCGGGGAATATTTGAGTAAGGGCCATGTTGCGATAGGTAGAACGGTAGCCGGGGTGACGGACTGTTAACTCAGCAACAAAATCGGTTCCCTGTTCCAATGCATTTACATTTAGCGGTTCACCTTTAAGGGTTTTGTAAACGAGTACCATGTCTAAGTTGCTGTGGTTGTTGTTTTCGAAACCAGCAGCAGGAATTCCTTCGCGGATGAGGCGTACAAACAATACTCCTTTACCTTTGTTGCTGATGCTGAGCGCGCTGGCCCCATTGGCGTTAGTGATTACTATTTGTTTGATCTGCGCTTTTGTATTCACCACTTCATTACTTCCGTTTAGTTTACACTCGGCGTTAATGCCTGTGACAGTCGTGTTTGCTTTTACAAATTTAGAAATGGCGACAAGGCTGTAAGCTGTTGTTTGGGTGCTGCACCAGTCTTTGCTACTCAATACCGAGGCAATACTTTTCATGCTTTCAAAGGCTTCTTTGCGCATGTTGAGTAAGCTTAGTGTTTCCAATATCATGGCTTCGTCGCGGTAGGAGGAGCCATAGGTATAAGCGAGTTCGGTGTAGGCTTTGGGTTTGGTGGCTAAATTACTGATGAGTTTTTTAGCGGTTTCCATTTGCCCGGCCAATGCATAAGCAGCGGCCAAACGCCAGCTGGCAGTTAGTGAAAGGTTTTTGTTTTCTTTTAGTCTGTTCATGCTTCCAAGGTCGGCACTTTTAGCGAGGGCCAGGGTGTATAAACGATAGGCCTGTGTTAAGTCTTCCTGATACAACATAGCATTTTTTGTGGGCACCCAGTTCTGGGCCTGTTCTTTCTGGTATTTTTTCCAGTTGTCTATCAGGCCATACGGCAGGGTGTAACCTTTGAGTTCGGCTTCTAATAAAAAATGTCCTGCATAATTGCTTCCCCATTCATCGGGCTTGTTTAAGCCCTGCCAATAAGCCAGTCCACCCGATACGGTTTGAAAACCTTTTAGTCGTTTAATGGCTTCTTTAATATTCGACTCTGTTGTTTTCTTTTGTGCATCGCTCAATTCCACAATGTCCTGCAGGTACAATTGTGCAAATACACTGGAGGTGGTTTGTTCCACACAACCGTGCGGGTATTGAATAAGGTAATTCAAACGCTGTTGCAAATTGATGGGCGGCATGGAAGAAATTTCCAGCACGGCTTTGTTGGTGCCGCTGATGCCCAATGCGGTATAATCCATTTTAATGCTCCTGCCTGCTTCAAGCGTTAGTTCTTTTACGTCTGTCATTGGCGGATTCGGCGTTCTTATCTCTATTTCAATTTCTTCGGTAGCTGTTTCTCCGGCACCTGTAGCACTAATTTTAACTTTGGCCACGCCCAGATTTTCTTTTACTTTTAATTTAAAGTTCACCACCTGGTCGCCAATGCTGTTGAATTCAATGCTTTGAGAAGTGCCGTCCACAGCCGTAAAATGTTTATCGGGGCTGATGGTGATAGTGGCGTTTTTTACTTTCTTTTCCATGGCAAATACGGTAACGGGCAGGTCTACTTCTTCGCCAGGGCCCAATACACGGGGCAATGTACTCAGTATCATTAAGGGTTTGCGTACGGGCACTGTTTTTTCGGCGTTTCCATAAGCGGCCTCTTTTCCGGCTACTACCATTACGCGCACGGAGCCAACGTATTGGGGTATGTCTATTTTATGTGTCTGGCTTTCTCCTTTTTTTAATTTGAAGGGTCCGGCAAAACGCACCATGGGTTTAAAACGTTTGGCACCGGAACCAGACTTGGTGTCTAATCCCTGGTCGCCGCCAATGGAAAGGATACGTTTGAGTACAGAGCCTGTAGCGCCAATCACCATGTCGTACACATCCCAGGTTTTTACACCCAATGCTTCTTTGGCGTAAAATACCTGCCAGGGGTCTGGTGTTTTAAAATGCGTAAGGTCCAATAAACCATCATCTACAATGGCTAAAGTGTAGGCCATGTCTTTCCCGTCTTTTTCCGAAACAGCAACATTTACGCTTGTTTCGGGCTTCCACACATCTGCACAGGCAATTTCGGGATGCAGGAGGGTAGTTTCATCTTTAACGGAAACTGGTACTACACCGTACATCCGCAAAGGCAGGTCGTTGAGGCTTTGTGCATGGGGCTGTATAAGTGTGGTATGAATGTATACATTGGGGGTCATTTCTTCTGTTGTCTGGAATTCGAAATTGGTGACGCCATTCTGTGTGTTTACCCAAAATGTTTTGATGACCCTGGAGCCGCTTTCGATGCTGACAAAGGCCCTCCCCTGTGCTGCAGAAGGAACAGACATTTTTACGGTCTCTCCGCTTTTGTATTCACTTTTATCGGTAGTAAAGTTCAATACGCTGGCGCCTTCGTTGCCTTTGGGCGATTTACCGGCCCAGGACGGCCAGTCGATGAAGACCACACCTGATGTACTGTGCCCGCTTTCAACATCGCTTACGTAAACAAGGTAACGGCCCCACTCGGGCTGGTTGATACGAAGGTTAAAACTGCCTTTGCCACCGGAAGTGGTAATGTTTTCGGAGTACACAGCCTGGTGATAATCGTTGCCTATGTATGAAGACAAGTCTTCGTTGTAATTGTCCCACCACCAGCGCCAGTTTACTTTGTATACTTTTACGTTAAGGTTTCTTGTAGCGGGGTTTCCTTTTTCGTCTACACTGACTATGTCTATTTTATGATCGGCACCTGTTTCCAAAAAGCCTTTTCCTTTTTCGGGTTGAGGGATTTTAATACCGGCATAGTGGGTATAGGGCGATAAAGGCAGACTAAAGCGATCGGTGCTAAAGGTGCCTCCTTCTTCGAAAGCCCTTACGGTAAAGTTGGCGGATAAAAAACCGGGGGCGCCGGTAGTTCCATCTATCTTCAGGGACACAGGGACAGTCCCGTTTTCATTGGTACGGGCGTTGAATACGGTTTGTGATTCGGAGTAAAAGCTGTTGGCTGCGTTATCGAAGTTATAGCCTTTGTAGTTTTTAAATTCGGTGGGCTGCGCGCTGAGGGCAAGGTCTATTTTTGTTTCGAGCAGGCGTCCGGGGGCGCCGTGAAGCCAGTTCACCTGGAGGTCTCCTTTTATACCGGCATTGGCGGCGTACAATACATCGGTGTTAAAATCGAGTTTTAGTTTTAAGCGGTTGGGCATAATGGTTTCGATGCGCACGTTTTTAGTAAACACGGCCCCTCCTACTCTTACCTTAGCGAGGTATGTACCTGTGGGAGCGTAATTGTCTGTTTTGGTGCGGAAGTCGTATATGCCGTCTGTGTTTTGGGAACGGGTCATTTTTTGCACGAGCTGGCCCAGGGGGTTGATGAGTTCTAAGGATACGGGATGGAGATCGGGAATGGTCCCTTGTTTGTCTTCCAGCATAAAAGATAAATACAGACTATCGCCCGGCCTCCAGATGCCACGTTCGCCATAAATAAATCCTTTGATACCTTTCTGAACAATGTCGCCGTTTACTTCAAAGGAACTGAGGGTATTGCTGGAGCCATCGTCTAATTTGAGGTAGTTGCGTTCTTTGCCCTGTTTGGCAATAATTACAAAGGGTTTCTTTTTTACAGCAAGCCGGGCAATGCCTTCTGCATTTGTTTTCCCTGAGCTGATGAGTTGCCTTTCAAAATCATAAGCTTCAATCTCCACCTCATTTAATGGTTCCGTACTGATAATATCATTGGCTACCACTAAAATGGAAGCATCGCTACCGTGCTTGGCCATTAAACCAATGTTACTGGCAAGTATGTTTTTTTGGACAGCTCTCAGGTAACGGTAATAAGAGGATGAGCAGGGATTTTCCCTCTCTCTGTAATTGTATTCTTCGTAGTCGTAATCATAGTCCCCGTAATCTTCATAGCTGTCATAATAGCTGTATTGATCCCAGTCTTTTTCATCGTCTTCGTTCAGTTCATTCTGATCCTGTTGTGGCAAAGGGTCATTGAATTTTTTGGCGCTGGTATCGCCGTTGCAATTGTAAATGGAATAAGCCTGTTTAAAATTAAGGGATACATTGTAGATAGCGCCCGGCTCGGCACTGATGAGTTTGGAAAGATCCAATGCATAGGTACTCCATTTATTTTTAGGAAGGGCACCCATACTGCTTAAAGAAATGGTTTTTTTAATAACGAGTTTACCTACGCGGCGCAATTCACTGTTGCCGGAAAGGCTGTTGACCTGTAAAAACTGTAGTACGTTGTCTTCGTAAATTTTGGTGATCCTTACATCAACAGCATTGATGTTAACGGCCTCAAAAGGAAAGATCAAGCCTTCGGAATTAGGAAGGATGGTGCCGTTGCTGCTTAATCGTATAGCGGGTTTAAATTCTTCGAAGACGATCTGAAAAGTTTGCAATGCATCAAAGGCTTTGCCTTTTGCATTTTTAATGGAGGCCTGTAAAACAATGTTTTTTACACCTGTTAAACGATTAGCAGGAAAAAGTTTTATTTCGTTTTCGGAAATGGAATAGGTAAAGCTGTTGTCGGGAGGGCCGGGGTTGTTGGAGGTGTAATTGTTGTTACCATCAACATTCAATATTGAAATCAGGCCTTCGAGGTTTTGCCCGCTTTGCAAAATATCAGAGCATTGCAGAACAACAGCCTGGTCGGGGTCGTGTTCGGCCTTTACATTCAATACTACAAATTCGTTTACCGAAGGGATGTTGAGTTCGAGGGAGGCTTTTTCTCTGGCTTCAATGGCTTCGCCGGTGTATTCAATTGTTAAAGTTGATTTTTCCTGCTGGCGCACAATCTCATCGATGGTGAATTTATGCACTGTTGCTGATTGATGATCCCAGATAATAGTGAGGCTGCTACCGGGATGGGAAGCAGACAAACACTTTTCCACTTTTTCTTTTTCGGCTACATCAGCAGTGTTGAGTATACCGGTCACCTGTAGCACTTTGTAATTGGCTTTGTCTTTTACAAGGTAGGCTTCCACCTGCACATCCATCGCCTGTGGAATGGTTTGTATGTTGAAATCGAATTGCTTTAATTCATCCGGCACCTCGCATACTTTTTTTAAATCAAAAGCAATATCGTATAATTTGTTGTTGCCAAGGTTTTCGGCAGGTTTAAATTCTACAGTGTAATCATCTATCCAAACAATTTTTCCATCCATGCCCGGTGAAAAGCTGAACAAATCATTTTCGAGTTCTTTGTTTTTTTCGACGCTGATTGTTGCGGGTTTTTGCAATACAATGCGCAGCTTGCTTTCGCTCGACACAAAACCGGAGGTAAAAGCAGCAATGTATTCTTTAAAGGCCGGATTGACTTTGTTGATTTTGGCCCGCCCATGACTGGTTTTGCTTACAAAAGGCATAAGTACAAACAAAGCAGTAGTTAAAATAAGTACGGCAAGTATTAAACGTTTGGACATAATATGAAGTTAAGAGTCCAAAGTTAAGAGTTTAGTTGATTAGCCGATGGCAAAAGCCAAAAGTAATAAGCCAAAAGCCAAAAAGGAGACAGGTGATGGAGAAGGCCAGGAATAATTACAGAATGCTATCTGTCTCAACGTATCACATTCACGATGCCTGTTTTATGATGTATCCTTTCACTATAATCAGCCGCATCTATCACATAAATATACGTATCTATTTGTACTTTATTGTTTTTAAACGTTCCATTCCAGGCTTCTCCCACCGTTTTACTTTCAAAAATCAACATGCCCCATCTGTCATATATAAACATCTCAACCGCCTTTATTCCATGCCCCTTGTATACAAATCCATCGTTTAATCCGTTGTTGTCGGGTGTAAAGGAATTGGGTACGAAAAGGGAAAAGTCATGGATATCAATTGTTTTGGAGCTGGTGTCTTTGCACATGCCCTGTGCATCTGTAACAATTAAGGTAACCAGTGAATAAATTTCGGGTTGCTCAATATTAAATGTATGTGAAGGGTTTTGAAGAATGGAGGTGGAAAAGTCGCCGAAATTCCAGTTCCATTGAGCTGCATTCACAGACTGATCCGTAAAATTAAAATCTCCGTTCCCCATGTTCTCAAAAGTAAAATCGCTTATCGGAACAGCGTGTACCGTAACCAGGTTGTTTTTAACAATGATGTCGGAACATCCGGCTAAACTACTGGTTAAGCTAACAGTGTATGTTCCGGATTTATTAAAACAATGGTGAATGGGGCTGGTGCTGAAATTCCCTGTACCGTCACCAAAATTCCAAAGCGCTGAAGTACCTGCGGGAGTTGAAGTGTTCGTAAAATCAACACACCAGGGCGCGCAACCCGTTGGGAAGGAATTAGTAAAACCGGCATGAACAGGTACACTGGGTTGAACAAGGGCAGACAAGGTATCGGTGCATCCGTTTACATCTTTTACTGTAAGGGAGTATGTTCCGGGACTAAGCCCCGAAACGGAAGAGCTTACCTGTGAACCCGGCAACCACAAATAGGTGTAGCCCGGTGTGCCACCGCTTACCGTTGCCTGGGCTGATCCATTCGCTAAACCACAGGAGGTGTGAACAACAACAAGGTTGGATACAATATCTGCAGGCTGGCCAACACTTACCACTGCGTTGGATTTACATCCGGCTGCGTCCGTTACTATTACAGAATAGTTCCCAGCCATTAAATTAGCAATAGAGGCTGTAAGCTGAGAATTACTCCACAGGTAAGTATAAGGGCTTTGTCCTCCGCTCGCACTTACAGTTGCTGTTCCATCGCTCCCGTTAAAACAATGGGTGGAAGTGGAAGTTATAGAAAGCACAGGGGCATTGGGGTTTGTTAAAACAACAGTAAGCGTATCCGAGCAACCACCGGCATCTTTGACGATACAAAAATAAGTTCCGGCTACTAACCCGGTTGCGGTTGATGTGAGTTGACCATCGCTCCAGTTGTAACTATAAGGCGCAGCACCACCGGTGGCTATTACGCCTGCACTTCCCGGTACTGTACAGGTGGGGTTGACCTGGGTACCGGTTAGGGCAATGGTGACGACCTGAACATGTATAGTATCTGTAACCGAACAGGTGCCCTGGTGAACATTTACCCAATATACTCCCGAGCTTGTAACAGCAAGTGTTTGCAAATGAGTACCATTTTGCCAGGTATAACTCATCCCCGGGTTTTGGGCATTTAACACCAGGCTTGAAGGCGCGCATATATTAGTATCGTTGCCAAGCTCAACAATGGGCAGGGGAATAACCGTGACGATGGCATAAGCCGTGTCTTTAAAACCTGCCGAGTCTGTAGCGATCACCATGTAACTTGTAGTTGTTAACGGACAGACCGTAACAGGGCCGGGGCCGGTGGTAGTGATTCCGTTGTTCCACTGGTAAGTAACCGGCCCGGATGCGAAACCTGGCACAGCCTGAAGATTGGTGCATCCGCCTTTGCATATCGTATCGGAAGCAAGTGCTACCTGCAATGAACAATTGCTGGGTCCATGAATAAAAACGGAGTCTGTCATCGAAAAATTACTACCACATCCACCACTCACAGTAACCTTGTACCAGCCGCTGCTCA
>JAHEYF010000039.1 GCA_023251755.1 Bacteroidota bacterium | reverse complement strand
TCAACATCGAAAAATACCTGCCTGTTTGTGAAAAAGTATCGGTAGCGCTTCAGGACAAATACCCGGCCTCATTTTACACCAAGGAATTAAAAACGAACCTGGAGAATTATAAAAAACAATTTGAATTAAAAGAATCGCAAAACAAAGCTATGCCAACAGGCGCTGCAATGCCGGACATTCAATTGAACAATCCGGATGGGAAATTAATTGCGCTTTCATCGTTTAAAGGAAAAATAGTACTGGTGGATTTTTGGGCAAGCTGGTGTGGCCCCTGCCGCAGGGAAAACCCGAATGTTGTTCGGGTATACAATAAATTTCATTCAAAGGGATTTGAGGTGTACGGCGTATCATTGGATGAAGAAAAAGACAAGTGGGTAAAAGCCATTGAAAAAGACGGCTTGCCCTGGACGCATGTGTCGGACCTGGGAGGATGGCAATCATCAGTATGCGCAACATTTAATATCACAGCCATACCCTTTACCATATTGGTAGACAGAAAAGGCAACATTGCTGCAAAAGGTTTGCGTGGCGAAGAATTAGAAAAGAAAGTAGAAGAATTGTTAAGTAACTAAACAATTTTTTATACATTACTCTTTGATACGGAAAGGGTAAATTTTTTACATGAGACGAATATTTCTTACCATAAGTAGTTTATTGATCTGCTCACAGCAATATGCGCAGGAATATTTTCAGCAACAGGTTAATTACAACATTCAGGTTACTCTCAACGACCGTACGCACGAACTGAACGCCTCCGAATCGATGGAGTACATCAACAACTCGCACGACGAATTGACTTTCATTTATATGCACCTTTGGCCGAATGCATATAAAGATCAGCACACCGCATTGGCCCGGCAATTAGCAGAAAACGGTTCAACTAAAATGTATTTCGCCACCGATGATGACCTGGGTTACATCGATCAGCTGGATTTTAAAGTAAACGATCAGCCGGTAAAAACAGAGTACGACCCCGTTCACATTGATATATGTAAACTTATTTTAAACGAGCCTTTAAAGCCCGGGCAAAAAATAAACATCACCACACCCTTTCATGTAAAACTTCCTTCCGGGAAAATTTCGCGCCTCGGTCACGTTGGACAGGCTTATACCATTACACAGTGGTACCCCAAGCCTGCAGTGTATGATATGCAGGGCTGGCACCAAATGCCGTACCTGAATCAGGGTGAGTTTTATTCTGAATTCGGAAGTTTTGATGTAAGCATCACTGTCCCGAAAAATTATGTACTGGGAGCTACCGGTGATATGGTAGATGGTGCAGCGGAATTGGACTGGCTGAACACAAAAATAAAAAACACCGAAAAGAAAATAGCGGACTACGGGGCTTCTAAAAATTCCAGCTTTGTTGATCACGATATGTCTTTCCCTGAATCATCGGAGCAAATTAAAACCCTGCGTTTTAAGCAAAGTAATGTACACGACTTTGCCTGGTTTTGCGACAAACGTTACAATGTGTTGAAAGGCGAAGTGATGATGCCTTACAGCAAACGCACCGTTACCACCTGGGCGATGTTTACCAACGAAAAATTTGAATTGTGGAAAGACGCCATTGCTTACCTGAACGACGCTACGTTTTTTTATTCGATGTGGAACGGGGATTACCAGTACAAACATGTTACCGCGGTTGATGGTACCATCAGTGCAGGTGGCGGAATGGAGTACCCGAACATTACCGTTATTGGTACCACCGATAACGAATTTGCCCTCGAAAATGTGATTATGCACGAAGTGGGGCACAACTGGTTTTATGGTATGCTGGGTTCCAACGAACGTGATCACGCCTGGATGGACGAAGGAATTAATTCATTTAACGAAATGCGTTACATCCGTACCAAATACCCCGGCGCTACTGTTGGCGCTATGCTTGGCCGCGACAGTACTTTTAAAATGTTTGGATTAAACCGGTTTAAACACAAGGCGCAATATGAGTTACTGTACGCTTACCCCGCACATTTAAAAAAGGATCAGCCCTGTGAATTGCCCTCCCAGAATTTTATTGAACTGAATTATGGAGGAATTGTCTATTCCAAAACAGCTATTTTATTTGACTACCTGATGAACTACATGGGCGAGGATGATTTTGACAACGCCATGCAGTTTTATTTCGACAACTGGAAATTCAGGCATCCCCAGCCCAACGACCTTCGCCGGGTACTTGAATACTACAGCGAAAAAAACCTTTCCTGGTTTTTTGACGACCTGATCGGCAGCACTAAAATATTGGATTACAAAATTTGTAAAAGCAAAAAATTAGAAGATGGAAATTACCAGGTGATCGTAAAAAATGTGGGGGCCATTAAAGGCCCGGTTGCCTTGTGCGGCCTGAAAAACGGAAAGATTCGGGGGATGGTGTGGTACGATGGTTTTGATGGGAAAGAAGCCCTGCTCTTTCCACCATCGGAAATTGACGAATTTAAAATAGACTATTTTGGGTATATGCCCGAAATAAACCGCAGGAACAATATTATCCGGACAAATGGGATTTTTAAAAAAATGGAACCTTTAAAACCTGAGTTTATTGCAGCCCTTGACGACCCCAATAAAACCCAGTTGTTCTGGACCCCCATAACAGGCTACAACCAATACAACAAAGGTATGTTAGGGCTTGCGGTATACAACCATTGCCTGTTTCAGAAAAAAGTGGAACTTGATTTAGCCCCCCTGTATTCCTTTGGTACCAATACTATTTGCGGTTATGGAAAAATACAGGGAAATATTGCCTTGGGGAAAAATTTTATACAACAACTGTCTTTTGGCCTTAAGTCTGCCCGATTTGCTTATGGTATAGATGAAAAAACAAAGGCCCCATTGAATTATACAAAAATGGAGCCTTACCTTGCTATTGAGTTTGGAAAAAAGAATAAACGCAGCCCAATTGCACAACAATTGGCTTACAGAATTGTGAATGTGAAAAAAGATTTTTATCAATTTGTTATTGGTCAATGGGAATCGGGTTACTTTAAGAATCAATCTGCTTACTCCATTCATGATATTCGTTATACCATTGAAAATAAAGGGAAAATAAACCCTTTTAAAATTTTACTGAATGCACAATTGAGCAACGGCATGAATAAAGTTTCCATTACCGCGAATTATTCCATTACTTTAAAACATAAGAAATTTGTAGATTTTCGTTTCTTCGCGGGAAAAATGTTTGATCATTATATGAATGGCGATTTCAGGTTCAGGATGAGTGGGCAAACCGGTTTTCAGGATTATTTATACGATAATATTTATTTTGGAAGAAGCGCTGCATCGGCCCCTAACTTAGGCTTCCAACAATTTACCGAAACCGATGGCGCATTTAAAATTGGAAGCATATTGGGACAAAGTGACAACTGGCTGAGCAGCCTGAATGTAAAATCGCCCAAGCTGTTTAAATTACCTTTATTGGTTTATGCCGACTTTGGCCTATACAGCACCAACATTACTTACATTACGCAAAGCGGAACTACCAAAGGAATAAGCGACCCTGAGTTTTTATACAGTGGGGGAATAGGATTGCCGCTGATTAAAAATATTTTTGAAATATATGTTCCGTTGGTTAATTCGAAAAACATTACTGATGCCATTAACACCAATAACCCAAACACCAGGTTTGTAGACAACATCCGCTTCACTTTAAATTTAAACTTAGCCAACCCCTTTAACCTCATTAAAAGTGTTGTGCCTTTGTAAGGGCGCAAAATGAACATGAGCGAAAGAACAAAAATATATTTTGCCTCTGATTTTCATTTGGGAGTGCCTTCTTACGAAGAAAGCCTTCAACGCGAGAAATTAGTAGTGCAGTGGTTAGACCTGGCGGCACGTGATGCAAAAGAAATATACCTGGTGGGCGATATATTTGATTTTTGGTTCGAGCACAAATACACCGTACCCAAAGGATACGTCCGCTTGCTGGGTAAAATAGCAGCACTCACAGATGCAGGCATTACAATAAATGTATTTACCGGTAACCACGATATGTGGATGTACGATTATTTACCGCATGAAACAGGTGTGAAATTGTTTACAAAGCCAATTGTCCGCGAATACGGCGGCAAAAAGTTTTACATAGGACACGGGGATGGCTTAGGACCAGGCGATCGCAAGTACAAATTTTTCAAAATTTTTTTCCACAGTAAAGTCTGCCAATGGTTGTTTGCCCGTTTTCACCCCAATTTTTCTATTGGCCTTGGAAATTGGTGCAGCCGTGTAAGTGGGAAATCCAGTCGCAAAAAAGACAAGGTTTTTTTAGGTGAAGACAAGGAATGGTTGTTTGTTTATTGCCAAGAAGTTTTGCAGCAACAGCACATCGATTATTTTATTTTTGGGCACAGGCATTTGCCCCTCGATTTAAAACCTGCCGCCAACAGCCGTTATATTAACCTCGGCGAATGGATGAATCACAGGACTTACGCCGTGTTTGACGGCAAAGAGCTTGAGTTTAAAAAATTCGAATAGGAATTGTACAACTACCCCCTCACAAAAGTCTCAAAGGTATAATCATACGCATGCTTGTCATCTGCCTTACAGGCCTTGCTTTCGCTTAATTTCCATTTAGCGGGGTCAATTGGAGAGAAAAATGCATCCCCATCAAAACTATGATGAATGCGTGTTAAATAAATACAATCGACTATGTCTATACATTGTTTGTATATATCGGCTCCACCAATAATAAACAGCTCTTCTTCATTTTTTTCACGGGCAGTTTCTACCGCTTCGTAAATAGAACCAACTACTACCGAACCCGGCGCACTATAGCCTTCCTGGCGCGTCACAACAATGTTTGTACGCAGGGGCAGGGGCCTGAATTTTTCCGGGATAGATTCATAATTTTTCCGGCCTGTTACAACACAATGCCCTTCCGTTTTTTCCTTAAAAAACTTCATGTCTTCAGGCATTCTCCATATCAAACGGTTGTCCTTCCCGATCACATTGTTTTCCGCTACCGCAACTATGATTGATATTTTCATTTTTAATTATTGTTTATTCGTTTATTTGTTTACCTGTTCATTCGTTCATTTGTTTACTCGTTCAGCACAACTAATGAACGAATAAACTATTCAACTAAAGAACTTCCTACACATCCCCGGTCGCCGCAAAAATGCAATTTACCACATCTTTGTACTTTTCAAAAATTATTTTTCTTCTCATGCTTTGTTTGGGGGTTAATTCCCCTCCATCCACCGTCCACACAGTGCTTAATAATTCCGGGCGTTTAATCTGTTCATAAGGGGCCAGGTTTTTATTCATTTCCCGGATAAACTGATTAATTGCGTTTTTCAGGTCAGAGTGTTTTATTATTTCCGCATTGCCTGTAAATTCAATCTTGTTTTGTTTGCACCAGTCTTTCACATAATCAAAAGCAGGAACAATTAAAGCGGAGGCGAATTTTTGCCCTTCGCCAATAACCATACACTGTTCAATAAAGCGGCATTCTTTCAGTTTATTTTCAATCATTAAAGGGGCAATGTATTTACCCGATGAGGTTTTAAAAATTTCTTTTTTGCGGTCTGTTATTTTTAAGAATTTCCCTTCTACAAACGTACCGATGTCTCCGGTATGGAACCAGCCTTCGGCATCAATTACTTCGGCGGTTGCATCCGGGCGTTTGTAATAACCCATCATTACATTGGGCCCTTTTACTAATATTTCACCATCCTCCGCAAATTTCACCTGTACGCTTTCGTGTACCACACCAACAGTACCTATTTTAATGCAACCTGGTTTAAAATTGTTCACCGCTACTACCACAGAAGTTTCTGTAAGGCCATAACCTTCTAATATTGTTACTTTAGCACAACTGAATACCCTTGCCAAACGGGTTTGCAGGGCTGCACCACCCGAAGCAATACAAAACATATTTCCTCCGAGGGACTCGCGCCATTTGCTATAAACTAAGCGATCAGCAATTTTTCTTTTCAATTCGTACCACCAGCCGTTTGCCCCGTTCATTTCATATTTTAAAGCCAGGTCAACGGCCCAAAAGAAAACTTTCTTTTGAGAGCCTTTCAATTTTTCACCTGAAGAAATTATCTTTTCATACACCCGTTCCAATAAACGGGGCACAGTCACAAATATATGTGGCTTTACCTCCTTTAAATTGTCCCCAATGGTTTCCAGGCCTTCGGCGTAATAGATGGAAACATTCATGTATAAATACAGGGTTGTAATCATGCGTTCAAACACATGGTTCAGGGGCAGAAAGCTCAGGGCCTTCCAATCCTTTTGAAAGGGCGCAAGGCACTCGGTATCCCGCACATTGCTCACCATGTTGCGGTGGCAAAGCATCACACCTTTGGGAGTGCCTGTTGTTCCTGAGGTATACAGGATGGTGTATAAATCATCCGCACCTATTTTATCACTGATGGCTTTAACTTTATCAGGTACAGGCTTGTTTTTCCCCAATTCCACTAATTTCGAAAAATGATGAATACCTTCTATTTCATTAAAACTATACACATATTTTACAGCAGGGATGTGTTCCTGTATATCGGCTAATTTTTTATAAATATCTTTTGAAGAAAAGAAAACAGCTTTTACTTCCGAGTCGTTCAGGATAAAAAGCAGGTCGTGAATACTTAAAGTAGGAAAAATAGGAACCGTAACGATATTGACCAACTGGCAGCCGAAATCAATAAAATTCCATTCGGGACGGTTGTTCGAAATGATGGCCACTTTATCACCCGGTTGCAACCCTATAGCCAGCAGGCCGGAACCAACGTGGTTCACCTGTTCAATAAACTCAGCGTTGCTGTATTTGACCCATTGTTTGTTTACCTTGCAGGCCAATAAATCTGGTCGTTGTAAACCTGCCTTCAATTTTTCAAGAATATCAAAAACCCTTGTTACCTGCATTGAACAGTTAATTTTTTAGGCCCGGAGTTACCGGGTTAGAAATGGATAAAATTGCACCATAAAAAAGCAAAAATTTGTTTGGCCGCCAAATATAGTCCATTAAAGCCAGTAAAAAAATTTTGCATCTGCCGGTTTTAAATTAATTTTGCTTTAAAATAATATGGATAACCAAAGGCCTTTGTACGCTTGCTAATTAATAAACACCAGGCAATCCGTAATCGTTCTTTTGGCTCTTGGCTCTTGGCTTTTGACTTTTAACTTACTACTTTTAACTTATCAAAATGATTGTAATTACAGGAGCCGCAGGATTTATAGCCAGTTGTTTAGTTTCTCAGCTCAATAAAAATAACATCACCAACCTTGTACTGGTGGATGATTTTTCGAAAATTGAAAAGGAAAATAACCTGAGTGGAAAAAGCTTCCTGAAAAAAATAGAACGTTCGGAATTTATCGACTGGTTAGATAAAAATCATACGGAAGTAAAATTTATATTTCATATTGGCGCACGTACAGATACCACTGAGTTCAACCGGGAACTGCTGAACGAATTAAATTTAAATTATACAACAGCCATTTGGAAAATATGCAGCAACCATACTATCCCTTTGGTTTATGCTTCTTCGGCAGCTACTTATGGTTTGGGTGAATTTGGTTACGACGACAAGGACGAAACGATCATTGAAAAACTAAAACCCCTGAATGCTTATGGTGATTCGAAAAATGATTTTGATAAATGGGCATTGAAACAGGAGAAGCAACCTCCGTATTGGGTGGGTCTGAAATTTTTTAATGTATATGGCCCCAACGAATTTCACAAAGGGCGCATGGCTTCTGTTATTTTCCACGCTTACCACCAGATCAAACAAAACGGGAAAATGAAACTCTTCCGTTCGCACAACCCGGCTTACACTGATGGAGGCCAATTGCGCGATTTTGTATATGTAAAAGATGTGGTGAATGTATGTTTGTTTTTATACCAACAACAAATAAAAAACGGCATCTACAACCTGGGAACAGGCAAGGCCCGTACTTTTCTGGATTTAGCCAAAAACACCTTTAAAGCTTTAAACATTGCCGAAAATATAGAGTTTATTGACACTCCCATCGACATCCGCGACAAGTACCAATACTTTACAGAAGCCAATATGCAAAAGTTAATGGAGGCCGGTTATACTCAAAAATTTCATTCGCTCGAAGAAGGGGTGGAGGATTATGTGAAGAATTACCTGCTGGAGGGAAATTATTACTGATTATTCCCGGTAAATACATTAAAATTCAACACTTTCCTGTTTATTTTATTTCCTTTTTATTAAGTTTGATCTAAGCGTGATAATTATTTAGTTAACGGTAAACGTATCGATTCTACAGGGCATTTCAGCCCATTTAAGGTTTGAAAAACCAAGCCTTGTCTAAAAAAATTTTTTTAAAACTTAAAAAAGGGTATTTTCACGCCGTTTTTAGTCAATTCGCAATTGCAATTTTTAAACAGTAAAAATTGTGTGCTTATAAAGATCACGAACATGAATAATTTTAGTTCAAGCTGTTTTTATTGCATTATAAATAAAAAGTACAACCCGTTATGAATTTTAAAAAACGATTAATTCCTTCACTTCTTGTTTTCCTTTTTTCTTCATTTTTAATTATGGGGCAGGATATTAGCAGGGACTTCACTCCATTGGTTTCAAAAGGAAAATTGCCTGAAGACTTTGTAAAGAGTGCTTCCACAAAAGCAAGTGAAGAAATAGAAAAGCTGAAAAAACACAAAGACAAAAAAGCCAAAGAAAAGATGGGGTTTTTGATTTCAAATGCTTTTTTTATTGATAATTTATTGAAAAGTGGAAAAGTGTTGTACGGCGACCCCATTAGTGAATATGTTGCGAAAGTTGCAAATGAATTGCATATCCTGGATGATAAAGGTAAGCATCACGTTCGCGTTTATACTGTAAAATCAACAGTTGTAAATGCTTATGCTTTTGATAACGGGGCAATTTTTGTAACCACCGGCTTGATATCACAACTGGAAAATGAAGCGCAGCTTGCCTTTGTATTGTGCCATGAATTGGTGCATATCAAAAAAAAGCATTCCATCAATGCACATATTGAGTTCTTAAGTATTGAAAACAAGAAAAAATCTTACAACAAAAACGGAACCAATATTTTGCTCCAGAAAAGTAAGTTCAATAAAGAGCAGGAAAGCGAAGCAGACAGGGAGGGCTTTAAAGTATTTGAAAAGAGTAATTATGATTATGCAAGTATAGACGGCTTGTTTGATGTGCTTCAATACTCTTACCTGCCTTTTGATGAGATCGAATTTGATAAGTCTTATTTTAACGACGAGTTTTTAAAAATTCCTTCTTCCTATTACAAAGAAAAAACAAGGGAAATTGAATCAACCGATGAAACCAATGATTCTTTATCTTCTCACCCAAACATCAAAAAAAGAAGGGAGTTCATTGAGTCTGAATTGTCAGGAAAAGATAACAAAGGGCGAAAGGACTTCATTGTATCGAAAGAAGAATTTGAAAAGGCCCGGGACCTGGCCCGTTTCGAAACCTGCAGGATGTATATGCAGGATATTGAATACCCCGATGCGATTTACGCTGCATATATATTGTCGAAAAAATACCCCGAAAATATTTATTTGAAAAAAACAATTGCAAGGGCCACGTATGAACTCAGTGTGTATAAAAGCCTTTATGAACGCTACGATTACGTTTATTTTTACAACACAAATTCCTACTCGTATAAAAAGGTAAAAAAGAAATCCTACATTGATCGCCTGCTGCTCAACGCCGATAGCGTTCAGGGAGCAAGCCAGCAGGTGTATGCGCTGTTTAAAAAAATGTCGGGACTCGAAACAACGGTATTGGCATTAAAGAAAAACTGGCTGATAAACCAGGAATTAAAGTACAATGATAAATGCACCTCCGATATTTGTGACAGCCTGATTTCTATTTTAAAAAGTAAATATAAACTCAAACTGGATGATTTTAGTAAAACGGCCAAAGTGCCGGTTCCCGATAGTACGTTGCTTAGCAGTTCGGTGAAACAGGAAAGTAAAACAGGGAATTCAAAGAAAAAGGAAGAGTCGAAATACGATAAAATCAGGAAAAAGAAAGCTACGCAGGGAATGGGTGAAGATGGATTCATTAAGTACGCCCTGGTAGATATTGTTAATGATGCTAAGTTAATCAGTGCTTTTAAAGCAACTGCGCATAAAGAGGAAAAGGAGAAACCTAAAAAAGCAAGCAAAACAACTCCGGTCAAAAAAAATGAAAAAACCACGAAGGATACGGATGAGAGTGAAACCAGTGAGCCTTCAGACTCGACTTTAGTGAGTGCAAATGAATACAAAGATATTGCACTACAGTCGGCCCTTGTACTGAAGGAAGCGTCCAAACTAAAAAAACTTGGCCTGGACAGAATCCTGGTCGTTGATCCTCAGTTCGTGAAAATTGATGAGAGGAAAAAACAGAGCACACAGTACTTTGCGGCTGAAAAGGGCCTTGCGAAACTTACTGCGGTAATTGAAAAGACAGCTGATGCTTATGGCGTAAAATGTGACATCTTAAATCCGGATGATTTTTCGGACAATGAAGTTGAGAAATACAATGATTTAACAATGATCAATGAATGGGTTTCCGAGCGTGTAAACCATGGCGATTTTTCTTCTCCGTTGATATTGAACAATGAAATTAAAAATAAGATCAAAAGTAAATATCAAACTACACATATATTGTTTACCGGTGTTGTGGTTACTACCGAACCATCGGCCTTCAGGCAGATGCCATTACTGGTGATCTTCCTGTCACTCTATAGTTACCCTGTTTTACCACTCTACTTTAACTGGGCTTATCTGCCCCAGCACGAAACAAATTTATTTTCTCTTGTGCTGGATATTGAAACCGGCCGGGTAGAATTGTATAAAGAGCAAATGGCCCCGATGAAGGCAAAGAATGATGCCTTAACTGTTTTACTGAGCAATACAATGTACCAGATTAAAACAGAAAAACAGAAATAGACTAATTTCTTGTTGCAGGTAAAAAATGTAAATGGTAAACAAACGATAATTTGAAACAAATAAGTTGTAGTATGAAAATAAAATATTTAATAATCATTGCTTTTTTTCTTTTTCAATGTGAAACAATGCTTTCACAATCTCCAGGTTATTTAAACAAAAGGATGTTTGGAGGGTTGGTAACAAGGGTAGACCTGGAACAGACAAAAACAAAACCCGTTTTTTTTAAATTCGCTTTATTGCCGGAATTTAATTATATGTATAAGCCGAATAAAGTATTCACTACCCAGTTTTTGTATACTCATCATTGGGAAAAATTTGAGGGGAATTATGATTACAATACCAGTAGTTATAATAACGATACACTTATTAAAAGTACAGAGATTGGTTTGAATGTTGGAGTTAGTCGTTTTGCAAGTAATATTGCACCAATAGGAATTTATTATGCCTATAGAATTGGATTTTCGGTTCATAAAATTCCAAGAAGATTAGGAGCACAAAATTCTTATTCTCCAATTACGTATACATATAACTATGAGAATAAAACTGTTCCTCAGATAGTTTTTGCTGTAGGTAAAAAACGGGTGTTTTATGATTGCCTGGTACTGGATTATAATTTGGATTTTGATTTGGGAAGCCTTTTATTGACCCGTTATGTCAAGTCTCAATATTACTCAAATACAGGGTTTACTTATTCGAGTAATGGACTTCGTTTCTTACAATCATTCTACATTCAGTTTGGTGCCTCTTATTTGTTTTAACATCTCTGACAGGGATTCACTGATAGGTATACTACTTCCCAACACCTCCATCATCGCTTTCGCCTTTAATAAACATTCCCCGTATTCCTGTTCAGGGTCGCAAAGGTGTGTAATAGCACTTCCTACAGAAAAGGAAAGGTATTGATTGGATGTATTGTACAAAATGCTGCGGATGATCACATTAAAATCAAAATTGCCTTCCGGGCTGATATAGCCAAAACTACCCGAATATAAACCACGCCGGCTCACTTCTGATTCGGCTATGAGTTTCATCGCGCTTATTTTTGGTGCGCCGGTCATCGATGCCATTGGGAAGGTGGCCTGCACAATTTCCTTAAATGTAAGCTGCGGCCTTAATTGACAACTAACTGTAGAAATCATCTGGTGCACCTGTTTGTATGTGTATATGCCATACAGCTCATCAACATTCACTGTTCCTTTTTCAGCTATACGCGAAAGGTCGTTGCGCGCTACATCAACAATCATTACATTTTCGGTCCTTTCTTTCAGACTACTCAATAAATCCTTTTTTATTTGATGGTCTTCTTCCTGATTGGAGCTTCTTTTTGCTGTCCCTTTAATAGGCTGCGTTAAGAGTTTATTATTTTCTTTTTTTAAAAAGCGTTCAGGACTGGAGCCTATCATCCAGACACCGTTCAGTCGCACTAAACAGGAGTAAGGGGCTTCGGAGATGGTATTGAGTTGTTGATACAGGTGAAGAGGATCAATCTCAGCCTTTTCTGCATAAAACTCCATGCAGTAATTCAGTTCATAAATATCACCCCTGCGTATATGTTGTTTTATTTTTTCAACCGCACTGATGTAGGCTTGTTTTGAAACCCTTTGTCTGAGCTGCACAGCTGTTTTGACTGGTGATGCAGTTGTAGTATTTGTATTTGTCAGGCGGTCAATGATTGTTTGGGCATCAACAGATTTTTCGTTTATACAATCAATCAGTAAAGTCCCTTTCTCTATCCGTACTACAAATTCAGGTTCAAAAAAGAGGGAGTCGGCAAGGTTAAAAAAGTCCGAATGAAGGGATTCTAAATCTTCGAGTTGATTTTTTAAATCGTAAGCGAGGTAACCAAAATACCATTTTTCTTTCAGGCTTACCTCAGTATACGAGCAGGTGTTACTTGTATTTCCAAACGCCGCAATGACCTGGTGTTTTTCTGCAGATAAATTGGAATGAAGTACGGCAGCATACACATACTCATTTGTTAATTGCAATAAATTACTAAGTATAACTTCAGAGGAATGAGCTTGAATAGTATAACTTAATGTGGCAGACATTTTCTAAATCAAAAGTTAAAAGTCCAAAGTTAAAAGTGAACCCGATAAAATCGGATCATCAACACCTATATGGTTTCATCTACCTGTCTTCCTCATCTTCAAATCCTTAAATCAGCCAATTATCAAATCATCGCATCAGCTAATCATCCACTACATAAACCCCAGCTCCAGCTGCGCCACCTCACTCATCATTTCCTTCTCCCAGGGGGGTTCAAACGTTAATTCCAATTTGGCTGATTTTATTCCTGGAATTTCACGCAGCTTTTGCTCAACTTCGGGTGGTAAAGTTTCAGCTACCGGACAAGAGGGGGATGTAAGCGTCATTTTTACCTTTAAGTCATTCTCCTCGTTCAGGTCAATTTCGTAAATCAAACCCAGCTCCCATATATCCACCGGGATTTCAGGATCGTAACAGGTTTTAATTTCATCAATCACGCGCTGGCACAATTCGGTGTTTTTGGTAATAATAATTGCAGACATCTTTCTAAAAAATTAATTAATGTAAATAGCTTTATATGTGAGCTTTGTTTTTTTATGCGCCGCCTCTTTTTTAAATGTGAGTAAATCCCTGGTCTGAATATCCGAATAGTAATTTTCGAAGGTGTATAATTTTCCTTCTATGTTATATTCAGAATTGTTAAAGGCAATTTCAATGTTGTTGCCTTTTACCTTCAAGGGATAATTTTCTTTGTTCTTTTCATCAGGCAATTCAAACAATACCCAGGCCGGTTTAATAAGGGCAAGGTTGTTCTGATTGACCTGTTCGTATGAACTTATCTGGTTTTGATCACAGCCCAATGCCAGGTGATACAGGTGGAAGGGTTTCTGTAAATTTTGCTGCAATACAACTGAAGTGCCGCACAGCCAATCGTTGTTGGTACAGGTGTTGTTTACATAAATATAATTGGGTGCGGGATTACTTTTTATATAATCCAGCATACTATAAAAAGTACTTGTCTTAATAGCAGCATAAGTTGTATTGATAAACGTATTTTTCATGTTGTTCAGCAGGAACAGGGAATAAATGATTAACAACGGATAAAAAACGGTTTTATTTAGTTGTTGTATCCGTGATAAAGCAATGCCGGATACTAATAAAGGGATAAGAATAACAGGCATTAAATAATGGTGCTGGTCTTCCATTTTAATTTTCACCAACAACAGCAATTGGCTGATAATGATTGCTGCTGTAATCAGAAGAAGGGAGCTCAGTGTCTTATTAAGTGATTTGTTTTTAAAGGCAGTATGAATCAAATAACTAAGCGGGGCAATAGTGGGGCACAATGAAATAAAAAGTTGTTTGGTGTTGTATACAAATACCTCAGCGGTACTTGAGCTGTTTTCATACCCGTATACTTTACCCGAAAACATTACAATACCCGCCAGAAATAAAATGGGAACCAGGCTTACAGCAAAAAGTAAAATACTTCTTTTCCGATCATAACAATTAAAATGGTTTTTAGCCAAAAAAGCAAACAGCATAACAATAAACGGGGCAATAAACATAAAACTTTCTTTCATAAAAGAAGCAAGGAGGAGGAGTACGAGTCCGGAATAAAAATAAATTGGTTTTATTTTGTCAAGGCAAAGTGCCAAACAAAAGATAGCGGCAATTAAACACAGCTCTCCCATGTTCTGTGCCGGGGGAATCAGCAACCACCAGGTTTCTGCATTTTTACCGAAAATAAAAACTAAGGAACTAAGCATCGCCACCAAATCTTTTACCTGAAACAGGAGCAATGTTTTATAGAAAAATAAAACGGAAAAAAACAGGACAAGGAGGTTGAACAACCTGAATGCTTTGTGATTTAATCCGAATACAGCAGATTGAATGTTTGTCCAAACCCAGGCCAATGGCCTGAAGCGCCCCTGCTGAAAATCGTATTGAATGGAACCTGCAACATCAAATGTTATGCCCCGCGATGCTTTAATGTATTCCTGTGGAACATCGGCAGGATGATGCATCACAAGTAAGCGGTAATCATCGCCATAAGAAAAGGGAACGCTGTATATTTTTTGTGTTACACTATAAAACAGCAACACAAACAATCCTGCCATTAAAACAGGAAAAAATTTGTTGCTATGGAGAATCAATTGCACGTATATTTATTTATTCCGTTTTTCCACTAAGTGCCAGTGCAAATAATTTCATTTGTTTTATCATGCTGACCAATCCGTTTGCACGGGTGGGAGAAAGATTTTCTTTTAAGCCGATGCGGTCGATAAAACTTAAATCGGCTTTCATTATTTCTTCCGGACTATGGCCACTCATGACCCTTACCAATAAGCTGATAATTCCTTTGGTTATTATAGCATCACTATCTGCGGTGTAAACTATTTTCCCCTCTTTAAAATCAGCCTGTAGCCACACCTGGCTCTGGCAGCCCTTAATCAGGTAATCTTCGGTTTTGTACTTTGCATCAATCAATGGAAGTGATTTACCAATATCAATCAGGTATTCGTATTTCGCCATCCAGTCATCGAACAACGAAAACTCCTCCACTATTTCATTTTCAATTTCAGTAATGCTCATAAGTTAACGCAGCATGCTAATTGCTTTTTTTATCCCTTCCGTAAAAACGTCTATTTCCTCCTTAGTATTGTAAAATGCAAACGAAGCGCGGATAGTGCCGGGTATACCAAAGTGTTGCATCAATGGTTGTGTACAGTGATGCCCAGTGCGCACTGCTATACCTAATTTATCTAAAATCAATCCCATGTCGAAGGGGTGAATGCCTTCAACTATAAAAGAAATTACACTTGCTTTTTCCTTCGCTGTTCCAATAATACGCAAGCCGGGTATAGCAGTTAGTTGATTGGTAGCGTACTGCAACAATTCTGTTTCGTAGATGTGAATATGTTCTAAGCCAATTTCATTAATATAATCAAGTGCCACAGCCAGACCTATTCCGCCTTCAATGTGCGGGGTTCCGGCTTCAAATTTCAAAGGGCTTTCTGCGTACTCTGTTTTTTCGAAAGTAACGGTTTTAATAATTCCGCCCCCGCCCTGGTAAGGAGGAAAAGCATTCAGCCATTTTTCTTTTCCGTATAAAATCCCTACTCCTGTTGGCCCAAATACTTTATGTCCGCTAAATACGTAGAAATCACAATCCAGGTCGCGTACATCCACTTTTGTGTGCGGTATGGCCTGTGCGCCATCCACCAGCACCGGAATATTTTTTCGATGTGCTTTTGCAACAATGGCTTTAACGGGGTTAATTGTTCCAAGCGTATTCGAAATATGTGTAAGCGCAATCAGTTTGGTTTTTGAACTGATCAATTGATCTAATTCATCTAATATCAATTCTCCTTTATCATTGATGGGAATTACTTTTAGTTTGGCTTTTTTTTCTTCGCACAGCAATTGCCAGGGGATGATATTGGAGTGGTGTTCCATTTCAGTAAGCAGGATCTCGTCTCCTTCCTGAATGTATAATTTACCAAAGCAGTGTGCTACCAGGTTAATACCATCTGTAGTTCCTTTGGTGAAAATAATTTCGTGAACGTACCGGGCATTGATGTGTTTCTGGATTTTTTCACGGGCATGCTCGTATTCAACGGTTATTTCCCTGCTCAAGGTATGTACCCCGCGGTGTATGTTGCTGTTTTGTTCGCTGTAATATTTTGTAATGGCCTCAATAACGGCTTTGGGTTTTTGAGCGGTTGCCCCGTTATCAAAATAAATCAAAGGTTTTCCGTTTACCTGTTTTTTAAGTATAGGAAAATCTTCCCTGATTTTTTTGAGGTCAATGTTCACTATTGTTCCTGTTTCAGTAGTCATTTCAATGCATTTGGCAACATTAATAAAAATGGAACGGACAATTTCAGGTTGATCGTTTCATATTCAAAACCCATTTTAAGGTTTTTATAATAATTATTTTTGTTCAGGTAATAATATTTTTCGCTTTCAATGTTCCAGGCTCCGTTTCCTAATTTTTCAACAAGGAACCATTTCTCAAGCAGGCGGCCAGCCCGGCCATTTCCATCAGCAAAAGGATGTATCGCTTCAAATAGTAAATGAATAAGCGAAGCATAATAAAATATTTCAGTGTCAGATAATTTTTCCTGCAGTAAAAAATGGATATCTCCCCATAACTTCTCCATTTCCTTTTTTACAATTTCAGTTTCTGCCGCAACGTAAACTATTCCTTCTTCTCCTATAACAGTCATGTTGTGCTTACGTATTTTCCCCTGAAAGGCTTTAATTAAAAAAGATCTGGATAAAAGGGCATGTGTTTTTAAAAAGTTTTTTTTATTCAGGGTATTTTGTTCTGCGAATAAATATGCATTTGAAAGGTTTTCAATTTCCTGAATCTCCTTTGTTTTTTTTATGGCCTTACTGGTCATGTATTTAAAAAAAGAATCCAGACTGACACTATTCCCTTCAATATTGGAAGAGTATGTTGAAGCAGAAGCCAGATAAAAATTAAATTCTTTAACAGGTGAAGCCAATTTTTCAACTTTTTGAAAAGCTTTCTTCAAATCAACTTGAACAGATTTTTTATACTCGTTTAAAAACCGAGCTGTTAAAATATTTAAACTCCTGTCAGGCATAATAAGTAAAAATAAAATTTCAGGTTTATTTTAAATTGACAGTTATCAGTTCTTCCAGGTAATTCTTCAAACTTTCAATCTTTACTTTTTCTACCACTTCTCCCGCAAAGGCATGCATCAGCAAACGTTTTGCATTTTCTTCTCCTATCCCCCTCGATTTTAAATAAAACATCGCCTCTTCATCTATTTTACCCGTCGAGGTCCCGTGTGAGCATTTTACATCATCGGCATAAATCTCCAACTGGGGTTTGGTGTTAATGGTCCCATCATCACTCAATAAAATATTTTTACTGCTTTGGTAGGCATTGGTTTTTTGTGCGTCTTTGCGTACATATATTTTACCGTTAAACACTGCGGTTGCTTTACCGGTAATAATACCTTTATACAATTCATTGCTGTTGCAGTTTGGCTGCTGGTGATCAACCAAAGTATGGTTGTCTACCAATTGCTGACCTTTGGCAATAAACAAACCATTGAGGTGGGCTTCGGCCTGTTGACCATCAATTACCACATTTAAATTATTACGAACCAGGGCCCCGTTAAAGGTGTATGTATTGGTCGTGTAATTGGAGTTTTTGTGCTGGTGTACCTGCGTGGTGTTAACCTGATAAGCCTGATCGCACTCGTTTTGTATACGGTAACTATCCATGATGGCCTGTTCTTCCAGTATCACTTCTGTAAGGTGATTGGTAAAATATTTCCCACTAAGATCAATCGTTTCGAATGTTTCGATTAAGCTTAATGAAGTGTTTTTTTCTGCAACAACAAGGTTGCGGACATTGCTGAATACATTTCCTTCGGCACTTACTAAGTTAATAATGTGTATTGCTTCTTTAATTGAGTTTCCTTCTTCAACATGAACAGCCACGCCGTTTCCTCCATAAGCAGTGTTCAAGGCTATAAATGCATCTGTATTGGCTGCTGCATACTGTGAAACGTGTTTAACCAGTAAGCTTTTTTCTGCACCTGCAATAGCTGTTATTGTTAAGCCTTTGGGCAGTTTTGATACATCAGATAATTCAGCGGAAAATTTACCATTGATGATAAATACATTGATACAGTCTTCTACCACTTTGTACTTATTTGCACTTGCAGCAGAAATTGCCGTATACTTATTATCAATGCCTTTGAATTCCTTTTTTAAAATGCCTTCGATGTTACAATACTTGTAATCTTCATGCTTGTTGTTGGGAATCCCTTTTTCTTCGAGGTAATGCAAAGCTTCAATCAACGCAGTATCCGGAGTAAAATTTACTTTTTCGGCGTACTTATTCAGTTGTTCACTTACAAATTGGGTGGTGCTTATTTTTTGATCTATTATGTTCATTGTTCTTAGTTCATTCGTTTTTTAGTTTATTCGTTCATAGGGTAAAACTAAGGAACGAATAAACGATTAAACTGTTTCAAACTGCTTTTTAATTTCGTCATATCCTTTCGCTTCCAGTTCAAGGGCCAATTCTTTACCACCACTTTTCACAATGCGCCCCTGGTATAAAATGTGAACAAAATCGGGAACAATATAATCTAATAAACGTTGGTAGTGCGTAATAACAATGGTTGCGTTGTCTTTCGATTTTAATTGATTGACACCATTGGCTACAATTTTAAGTGCATCAATGTCGAGGCCACTATCTGTTTCATCGAGTATCGCTAATTTTGGATTGAGGATGGCCATTTGAAAAATTTCGTTACGCTTTTTTTCACCACCGCTGAATCCTTCATTTACACTGCGGTTGGCCAGCTTACCATCCAGTTCCACTAATTTTTGTTTTTCTTTTATCAGCGCTAAAAAATCTTTTGCCTCCATTGGCTCCTGCCCGTTATAAGTCCTTATTTCATTCAACGCTGTTTTCAAAAAGTTGATGTTGCTTACGCCAGGAATTTCTACAGGGTATTGAAATGCAAGAAACAAGCCTTCGCGGGCGCGGACTTCGGGAGCAAGGTCCAGTATATTTTTTCCGTTAAAGGTCACTTCCCCTTCTGTTACTTCGTACTCTTCACGTCCGGCCAACACACTGGACAAGGTAGACTTACCCGAACCGTTGGGGCCCATGATGGCATGTACCTCACCGGCTTTTACTTCAAGGTCAATTCCTTTGAGGATTTCTTTTCCTTCGATTTCTGCTTTTAGGTTTTTTATTGATAACATCTTTTAGTTCTTTTGTTTATTCGTTTTTACGTTCAATCGTTTGTTGTAGGTGCCTTGTTGGTTTAATCCTCTGAAAGAAGCTGGTCAACTGAGAAACCATATTGTTCTTCTGGTTCTTTAAATTTAGAGCCTTTATACTCTGAATTTTTCATGTAGTTTATAAATGAACCGGTTAATTTAAAACAATCATTTATTTGTGGGAGGATTGTTTCGCTTTCCTCTTTACTTATATAATTTAGTTCAACAGCAATAATAAATTGCGTATACAATTCATTTAATGAGCCATTCGCAATATACAAGAACTGCATAAATTCTTTATTCCCCCCTCTTCCGTATCCTTCCGCTATATTGGATACAATAGACACAGATGCTCTTCTGATCTGATCTTTTAATCCAAAATCTTTAGAAAATTTATCGTTGTTGGTGATTTTGTACATTAACAAAGCCAATTGTTTGGCCTTTTGCCAGGCAATAATATCATCCACTTTATGTATAGTTTTCTTTTCCATACTTTTAGGTTTAGTGTTAATTCGTTTAAGTGTTTTTAGTCTTATTTTTCTTAGGTAGAACAAAACTGTTGAACGGATAAACTATTAAACAAATAAACGGTTTAGCCTACCGATCCCTCCAAACTCACCGCGAGCAACTTCTGTGCCTCCACCGCAAACTCCATCGGGAGTTTATTCAATACATCTTTACAATACCCGTTTACAATAAGCCCAATTGCTTTTTCAGTATCAATGCCTCTTTGTTTGCAATAAAACAATTGATCTTCACCAATTTTACTGGTAGTGGCTTCGTGTTCTACCACAGCCGTTTTGTCTTTAATTTCGATATAAGGAAAAGTATGTGCCCCGCATTTATCGCCCATTAATAAGCTGTCGCACTGGCTAAAGTTGCGCGCGTTTTTTGCACCTTTTGCAATGCGCACCAGGCCACGGTAACTATTGTTGCTAAAGCCTGCAGAGATGCCTTTGGATATAATTGTTGATTTTGTATTCCTGCCTAAGTGGATCATTTTTGTGCCGGTATCGGCCTGTTGGTAATTGTTGGTTACAGCCACCGAATAAAATTCTCCAACCGAATGATCGCCTTTTAAAATTACCGAAGGGTATTTCCAGGTAACGGCCGATCCGGTTTCAACCTGTGTCCAGCTGATTTTTGAATTGGCCTCTAAGCAAATCCCACGCTTGGTCACAAAATTAAAGATGCCTCCTTTTCCTTCCTTGTCGCCGGGGTACCAGTTTTGCACCGTACTGTATTTTATTTCGGCGCCTTTGTGTGCAACAATTTCAACAACAGCGGCATGCAACTGGTTTTCGTCGCGCATAGGCGCTGTACAACCTTCGAGGTAACTTACATAAGCACCTTCGTCGGCTATAATCAGCGTACGTTCGAACTGCCCGGTACCTGCGGAATTAATACGGAAATAGGTAGACAATTCCATCGGGCAACGAACACCTTTTGGGATATAACAAAAGGAACCATCGCTAAATACGGCTGAATTTAAAGCCGCATAAAAATTATCGGTATACGGAACAACACTGCTCATGTATTTTTTCACCAATTCTGGATGTTCCTGCACAGCTTCACTGAATGAACAAAAAATAATTCCTTTTTCTGCCAATGTCTCTTTAAAGGTTGTTTTAACAGAAACACTGTCAATTACTGCATCCACAGCAATTCTACTTTCAACCCCGGTTAAACGTTTTTGTTCTTCAAGTGAGATCCCTAATTTTTCAAAGGTTTTTAACAGCTCGGGGTCTACCTGGTCTAAACTGTCTAATGAAATTTTTTGTTTGGGTGCAGAGTAATAAATAATATCCTGAAAATCCGGTTTGGTATATGTAACATGTGCCCATTCGGGTTCAATCATATTTTTCCAGTGGGCGAACGCTTTTAAACGGTATTCCAGCAACCATTCCGGTTCATTTTTCTTTTTACTGATAAAGCGTACGATGCCTTCGTTCAAGCCTTTTGGAGCATTGTCCGATTCGATATCACTAACAAATCCATACTTGTATTCGCCGCTGATATGTTCTTCTAAAATTTCGTTTGCCATCGCTATTAATTCAAAATTTAAGATTCAAAATTCAAAGCCTCTTAAATCGTAGTTCGAGACTCAAAATTCAACGTCTCTTTCTAATTAAATTTTACTCCTTTTAAATCCGATTGTTTTAAATAATTGATAAAACCTGAAAGCATTTTGCTAATTGAACTCACTTTACTTTCCAAAGAAATAAAAGCTTCTTCTGATAAATAATTCAGGTCTTTCGCAATATATAACTGAGCCCTTATTTCACCAGCAGAGCCTTTCGCTATGCTAAGGAACTGGATAAACTCTTTATTTCCGTTTCTTTCAAAGCCTTCAGCTATATTTGATACAATTGAAACTCCTGCTCTTCTTAACTGATCCTTTAGTCCGAAATCTTTTTTAAAACCTCCATCCTCTGTCAATTGATAAAGTAAAACAGCCAGTTCCTTTGAACATTTCCAAACTTCCAATTCTTCAAACTGTTTCTGCTTACTCACGCTACTTTGAATTTTGAATCTTAAATTTTGAACATCTAAACCTTAAACCGAAAAGCTCTCCCCGCACCCGCAAGTACGCGAAGCATTGGGATTGTTAAATACAAAACCCTTTCCGTTCAATCCACCGGTGTATTCTAATTCGGTACCAACCAGGTACAAAAAGCTTTTGCGGTCCACCACTATTTTAATTCCCTTGTCTTCAAATTGCTGATCGCCTTCTTTTAAATTGTTGTCAAACTCTAACTTATACGAAAGGCCTGAGCATCCGCCGCCTTCAACACCTACACGTATAAATGTACCTTCGGGGCGATTATCGGCTTTAATCAACTCCAAAGCGTGTTGTTTGGCATTTTCTGAAACAGTAATCATTTTTTTAAGTTTTTGATTGTTAATTGATTAACTGGTAATCTTATTTAGATTAAATCTAAATCCACCACAAAAATACCATATTTATGGTATGCCTGCAAGTTAATTCACATGATTTTAGTTAAGAAAAATGGCCCGCTGGTAGCAGGGTTCTTAAAAATGGAGGGGGAAATTACAGAAATACACTGTATACCGCTCAGTTGGTAATAAAAGCTTCGCAATACCCGCTTTGTAAAACTACGGTATGCTAATTTTAATTTACTTTGTAGTTTGAATTTAACAGCTGAACAGCAACCAGAAGCGATACACATGATAGCCATAGACAATACCATTATATCTGAATACCTGCTTGAAAAAAAATTTGTATGCGACCTCAGCGCCTGCAAGGGAGCCTGCTGTGTAGCGGGCGATTCGGGGGCACCTTTAGACAAAGAAGAACTGGAGCTGCTGGATAAAGTTTACCCGGTAGTAAAACCCTATATGAATAAAAAAGGAATTAAGGCCGTTGAAAAACACGGCACTTATGTCTTGGACGGAGATGGGGATTATACTACAACACTCGTAAGCGAAGGGGCCGAATGTGCTTTTGTTATTTTTGATGAAAACAATACAGCCAAATGCGCCATTGAACAGGCTTTCCGGGATGGAAAAACAGACTGGCAAAAACCAATTTCCTGCCACCTGTACCCGGTTCGTATAACTAAGTATAAAGATTACGATGCCGTGAATTACCACCAATGGGAAGTGTGCAAGCCGGCCTGCGAATGTGGAAAAAAACTGAATGTACCCGTGTATAAATTTTTAAGGGAGCCGCTTATCCGTAAGTATGGGGAAGACTGGTTTAAACAACTGGAGTTGGCGGATAAAGTTAGACATTAGATGTGAGTATTGAGATACTAGAACTTGGTAGCAGGTAACAAGTACTATGTATCAGGTACCAACTACCTGCTACCTGATACAAAATTATATATGAAGGGAATTGTAACAAAGTCTACCGGAAGCTGGTACACGGTGCGGGATGAAAACGGGAAACGGCACGATTGCCGTATTGCCGGAAAAATAAGGTTAGATGGGCGAAAGACGACCAACCCGGTGGTGGTTGGCGATGTGGTAGACTTCGACATGGATGAAGAGTCTGCTGTCATCAATAAAATTGAAGAACGGAGAAATTACATCATCCGGAAATCGATCAACCTTTCGAAACAGACCCAAATAATAGCGGCCAATATCGATCAGGCTTTTTTAATTGCAACCCTGGTATTGCCCCGCACGTCTACCGGTTTTATCGACCGCTTTTTGGTTACCGCCGAAGCGTATAGCATACCGGTTACTTTGATCTTTAATAAAAGAGATCTGCTGGATGAAGAACTACTTGCTCATCAGGAAGAGATAATGAATGTTTACCGCAATATCGGTTACACCTGTTTAAGTGTTTCGGCCATGGAAAAGGAAAGCATTGAACAACTGAAAAGTTTAATGAAAGGGGCAACCAGCTTAGTTTCAGGGCACAGCGGGGTTGGGAAATCTACCCTGATTAATGCGATACAAGCCGGTTTGAAACTAAAAACGGGGGAGATTTCCGGAGTGCATTTAAAAGGAAAACACACCACTACTTTTTCTGAATTGTTCGAACTGGATTTCGGAGGTTTTATTATTGATACGCCCGGCATTAAAGAACTGGGGCTTGTTGAAATGAAAAAAGAAGAAGTAGGGCATTATTTCCCTGAGATACGGGCCTTAATGAATGAGTGCAAGTTCAACAACTGCCTGCATGTAAACGAACCCAAATGCGCTGTACTGGAGGCGGTTGAAAATGGAGCAATAGACCCTGTGCGTTACCACAATTACCTGAGCATACTAAACGGTGAGGAAATGGGCTGGAAAGAATGGGAGCGGTAATTCTGAAATTTAAAAACGCCACTGATCGAAAAAAGTCAACTTTCCGTCGATTTCGCACGAATGTGTCATGCATTTTTGTATACTTGTCGGGTTCATAAATTATCTTTTATTCAACCACTCCCGGTAAATTTATGTGATTCACAGTTTTTGTATATTTTTTGCCCAACTTACAGATAAAAATAAGCGATCCTGGAGCAAAAGTACACAGCATTAATTGAAATTTTATTTGTATAAAACCAGACAGGATAGGGGAATTCAACCAGCAGGAATGAAACATTTTTTTGTGCAGCCGGGAAGATGTAGTTGAACCTTCTGCATTTAAGGTGACAACAGCAATTGTTTCTCAGGTAGAAATCCAATAATCAAAGGCAAATTATTTGGATTTGGGCATTAAATAGGTTATATTTCGTGCTAATAATGAGACTTTTATGTTTTTTAACATAATTAATTTTTAAGGGATGTTAAGTGGTTTTACTTTTTTTTGGACCCGGTTTAGGACAACTGCAATGAATAAATTCTTTGTTGCTTTGTTCTTTGTTTTTTTTGCGGGTTTAAACCAGGTATTTTCTCAGGCAATTACACTTACTCCCACAAGTAATACGCAGCAATTGGTTCAAAACATAGTAGGCCCGGGTTTTGCTGTTTCGAATGTAGTCTTAAATTGCCCCAATGGTGCAATTGGCACCTTTACCAATGTCAGCTCCAATATTGGCTTAAACAATGGAATTATTCTTACAAGTGGATCTGTAAATATTTGCCAGGGTCCTAACAATAGCATTAGTGCGGGGTTAAACAATGGTGCCTCGGGAGATGCATCACTTGATTCGATGATACAGGCTACATCTACAGCTACTCCTTTGCCTTCAACCTATGATGGTTGTGCACTTGAGTTCGACCTGATTCCTGCCTGCGACACGCTGAAAATAAAGTATGTTTTTGCTTCGGAAGAATACCCTGAATATGTGAACAAGCCTTTTAATGACGTGTTTGGTTTTTTCATCAAAGGCCCCGGATTTCCTGTTTTACAAAATATTGCACTTATACCCGGAACCAACTTTCCCGTTTCTATTAACAACCTGAATGCATCAACAAATTCGCAGTATTATGTAAACAATGCGGGCGGCAGTAGCATTCAATACGATGGGTTTTCTAAACCTTTAATAGCCAAAGTAAAAGTTACACCCTGCGACACTTTTCACCTGAAATTAGTAATTGCCGATGTGGTGGATGGTATTTACGATTCCGGTGTACTCATTGAAGGGAACTCCATTCAGTGTTCACCGATTGCATACACCGACATGGCCTCTTCAGTAACAGGGTTGGAGAATTGCACCAACATCAATGTGAAATTTTGCCGTACCGGCGACACGACTCTGCCTTTTGTTATTCATTACAACATTGGCGGAACCGCTACCAATGCAGTGGATTACCAGTACATCCCGGATAGCGTGGTGATTCCGGCCAACCAGCAGTGTGTAAGTTTCCCGGTTCTTCCGATAATAGACAATATTACTGAAGGACAGGAGGTCATTACCTTGGCTTATCAATATGGTTTTTGCCCGAAGTGGGACACCTTAAAAATTTACCTGAACGACCCCCTTCCTTTTGATGCCGGCCCGGATGTTAAAATCTGTTTTGGCGATTCGCTTATTATCGGAATACCGGGTGTTACCACCATGTCTTATTCCTGGCAACCACCTTTGGCTTTGAGTAATCCGAACATTGCTAACCCTGTATTTAGCGGAAGTGGCGCTTATTCACCAAAATATGTGTTAACCGGAACTTCGTTGGCAACGGGTTGTGTATTTAAAGATTCCCTCTATGCTGCGGTGAGCATTCCCCCGATTGCCAGTTTTACAGTGGGTACAGACTACTGTGTCAATCAGGCCGTAAATCCGTTGGATATATCTACTGCGTCAACCGGCAATTTTATTAGTCACTGGTACTGGGTATTCGGAAACGGGCCTTTTGATTCCATCCAGGCACCGCTTGTGCATTACGCCACCGCAGGCACTTATACCATCTCATTGGAGGTGACCGATAATTTTGGTTGTAAAAATGATACGGCTATACCGGTTAATGTATGGCCTGAACCTGTAGCGCATTTTACCGTAAGTACAGCCTGTGCCGGAGACACGGTGTTTTTTTCCAACACCTCGGTAGTTCCTACAGGTGGCATTCTTTCACAATCTATCTGGAATTTTGGGGATTCATCGCCTATGCTGATCAACTCAGGAACCACCATAGGACATATTTTCCCACTTACTACAAATTCTTACAATGTTCAGTTAATTGTTACCTCCGACAAGGGCTGTGTCAACTCTTATCAAAACCCCGTATACATATACCCCCAACCCATTGCAGGCTTTAGCACTTCGGCGGTGTGTGTATACGAAAAAATGAAATTCATCAACACATCTATTACCGATAATAGTTTATGGAACTTTGGTGATTTAAATACATCAGTTCTTGGGAACCCTTCGCACTTATACGATACAGCCGGCACTTACCAGGTTCAACTGATAGCCCTGACGAATTATGGTTGCAGCGATACAGCTACACAAACTGTAACGGTTTACGATATTCCACGATTTGATTTTTGGGCAAGGGACTCAGCCGGTTGCCCTACTTTTTGTACTTTTTTCACAAGTAAAATAGCTCCTGTAAGCGATCAGATCATTTCGTTGAATTGGGTTTTTGGCACCGGCGATACGGGTACCGGCGACAGCCTGGAATATTGTTATAAAAATAAAGGACAGTATTCGCCCATGCTGATTGCCACCACCATTCACGGCTGCCGGGACACAGTGCTCAAATCACTTTTTATTAATGTCTATCCTTTGCCCATGGCCAATTTTAATGTGGTCAACAGCAGCGAATTGTCTATCTACGAACCCATTGCCAATATTCAGAATACATCTTCGCCTGATGCAATAAGCTGGTGGTGGAATTTTGGCGACGGGCAGACAGACAGTGTAAAATCGCCGGTGCCTCACAATTACTTAGTACCCATGAGTTATACGGTGACTCTTGCGGTAGAAAACAGTTTTGGCTGCAAAGACACCACCTGGGGATTGGTTGTAATTCCGCCCGGGCAAACGGTTTACATACCCAATACCTTTACCCCCAATGGCGATGGGCACAATGAAGGCTTCAGAGCTTATTGTTCGGGTGTTTATGAAGATGCTGATTATACTATGAATATTTTCGACCGCTGGGGACAGAAGTTATATACAACACACAATATTGAAGATGCCTGGAATGGATGGTACAAAGGCGATGTATGTCAGGAAGATGTCTATATTTACCAGGTGTTGTTTTTCACTAAAACAGATCGGTCGTTGTTGGGCAGATTTATTGGTCATGTTAATTTAATACGCTAACCATGAACACCTTCATTAACACACATGTGAAAACAAAAACGCACAGCATTTTTTGTCTGCTTATCGTTTTTTTTGTTTGTATCGCCTCTGCAGGCTTTGCACAATCGCCGGGTTGTCCGAATGCAGACTTTTCTTTACAAAATTTTACCAACTGGGTTGGCAATACGTCTATATACCCCTATAACACGCCCGGCAGCAATGTTTCCTCGGGAGGTATTCCGTACTATTACAACACCGGTATTGTACCCGGAAGGCACACCATAATTACCACCTCTACCCCCGACCCTTATACCTGTGGAAATGTAATGACCCTGCCCCCTGGTGAAACGCAATGTGTGCGCCTGGGGAATGGAGGTATAAACCCGAATGCAACTCCTGCCGCATGGACTGACGGAGTGGGCTGGCAGCGCGATTACCTGAGTTATACTTTTGGAATTACATCAAGCAATTCATTGTTGATTTATAAATACGCCGTGGTTTTACAAGACCCCACGAACGATCCCAACAACCCCCCGCATCCACAACCCATAAAACCCCGTTTTATAGTTACCATTAAAGATGCTTCCGGGCACTTGGTGGATACGGTTTGCGGAAAAAAAGAAGATTATGCCGATACCACTACTGCCGGGTATCGCAATTGTACCAATGCCGCCGCTACAGCCCTTGGAGGCAATACAGCTGCGGGTGGTGATATTGTTTACCGGGCATGGACAACTGTGGGAGTTGATTTACGGGCTTTTATCAGTCAAAACGTGACTATTCAATTTGAAACATGGGATTGCGGCCTGGGCGGACATTTTGGTTATGCCTATATAACCGCCCGGTGCGATACCATGGGAATTGCAGTGAAGGCCTGCAACCAGGACGGATCGGTGAGTTTAACGGCTCCTCCGGGTTTTAGTTATCAATGGCTTCCATCAGGGCAGACTTCGCAAACCATCAACTTATTCAACGTGCAACCCGGTGATACAGCTTATTGTGAACTCACCACATTAGACGGCTGTAAAACGTCGGTGCGTACAACCATCTACCCTACTTTTACCAACGCTTACTTTACCCCTCATCCTGATGTTGTTTGTTTTGGTACCCCTATTGCTATGACCGACTCGTCTTCCAGCATTTATACTTTTAACAACAGCCATGTTCCTATTATAGACTGGAGCTGGAATTTTGGGGACGGGGATTCATCGCACCTCACCAATCCTACCCATTTGTATGCCACGCCGGGAACCTATAGCATTTCGCTTAACATAGTGGATCAGAATGGTTGTAAAGACAATGTATCACATGTTGTACAGGTGCTCCCGGCCCCTGTTGCTGATTTTTCGTTCAGCCCTGTATGCGAAAAAAAATCTGTTGCTTTTACGGATGTCTCGCAGATTATAGGAACCAGCGGTTCGATTGGTACATGGGACTGGACCTTTAGCGATAACGGCAGTCATAGCGCTCTTCAAAACCCTGTTCACTTTTATCCCACAGCCGGTACTTACAGTATTACCCTGCATATAGAAACCGATAAAGGCTGTAAAGATGATACCATGAAAACGATTAAGATATGGCCCAATCCAACTGTTACTTTTACCGCTACCGAAGCCTGTGAGGGCGACCCTGTTGTATTTACCGATCATTCAATTGCCCATGACCCTGCCGATAATCTGATGAGCTGGATATGGAATTTTGGTGACCTCTCCAACCTCAATAACATTCAAAACCCTTCGCATATTTATATAAAAGACAGCACCTATTATGTACAACTGATTGTGACCACTTCTAAAAATTGTATTGAAGACACCATCTTGCCGGTGTATGTTCATTCACAGCCTACAGCTCATTTCACTGCAACGCCGTCCTGTTTAAACACCCCCGTTCAGTTTACAGATTTGTCTGTTCCGGCAGCTGATGTAATAGGCTGGACCTGGCAATTTGACGATGCTACCAACAACGCTTCAAACCTTCAGTCGCCAACACATTTGTACGATACTTCAAAAGTCTATTTCCCGGTACTCACTGTTTATTCGGCTTACGGCTGTTCTTCCTCCGTTAGTCTGCCCTTAAACATTCCACCTTTACCCGAAGCCAACTTTGATTCTGATAAATACGAAGGTTGTAGTCCGCTCTGCGTTAATTTTATAGACCTTAGTTATTCGGCAGTTGACCCGGTTGTGAGCTGGGACTGGAATTTTGGGGACAACAGCGGCTCCACAATCAAATCGCCTTACCATTGTTACAATGTACCCGGCACGTATACAGTTTCTCTTGATATAACAACCCAAAACACCTGCAAGAGCTCATTTGTATGGAATGCGATGATACATGTTTATCCGATTCCGGTGGCCGCTTTCACATTAAGCCCCGAAGAAACAACAGAGTCTGACGGAATGATTTATTTTACCAATCTGGCTGCTGGTGCCGATTATTGGTTGTGGACATTTGGAGATGGCAATGTAAGTACGCTGCCGGACACCAATCACCTTTACCAGGCCGCAGGGACTTATCATGTGTGGCAGTACGTTAGAAACACACATGGTTGTAAAGATTCGATTGAACACACCTTAGTTGTTAATCCTGAATGGGCCTATTATGTTCCCAATGTTTTTTCGCCCAACGGGGATGGCCGAAATGATTTTTTCATTGGAAAGGGCTTTAATGTCAGTGATTTTAAAATGTGGATTTTCGACCGCTGGGGAAATATGATTTATTACACCAACAACGAAAACGAGCCCTGGAACGGGAAAGTCAACAACGGGGCCAATGGTGAATTAAAGGCCCAGGAGGATGTGTATGTTTATAAAATTAAACTGCGCGATGTGTTTGATAAACCACACCAATACATTGGGTCGTTTACACTGATTAAATAAAGTCAGCTGGCTTCGACTTCGCTCAGCCGGCTGACATTCCACTTTGAAATAGTTTAACTTTCTTTTCAATTATAAAACCTTACTGGGTCTTATTTACCTGTCTCCCCATCAGCTAATCAGCATATCATCCCATTAGCTAATCATCCTTGCCCTTCTCAATAACCTGTCTCCCTTTTTGGCTTTTGGCTTATTACTTTTGGCTTTTATCATCACAAAGCCCTTCTCTGAGATATACAAAAAAGTCAGCTCTAAAAGGATGTAAAATCAGCACAGCTATGTTTTACTTTAGCGGCTGTACAATTCATCAACCTAAAACCCTCCACCATGATCAAAAAATTATTTCGTCCATTCGTGCTGCCTGCGCTGATTGTTTCGGCGCTGTGCTGGACTTCCTGTAGTAAACCAGTTGTTGTAGAAGTTACACCAACGCCCAATCCTGCCCCTGCTTTTACCAACCTCGTTATTTCGGGGGATATTAAAGTAAACCTCGTTGCCGGCACTACCAATCAGGTAGACACTGTTACGCAAGGTGTAATAGTAAAGACCCAGGTAAACAAAACCCTTTTTATCTCAGGTGCTGGGATCGTAAACATTACTGTTAGCGACCTGGATACTTTAATTACCAACGGAAACACCAGCGTTGTAGATTCTACCAGCCTTCTTCACCTCGATCATCTGATTGTTGTTGCGAACGGCTTTTCAAGAATAAACATGAACCTCACTGCTAGCGATTCACTTGTAGTGATCTCCAATGGTGTGGGGCCTTATACCTTTTCGGGCAGTACGCCAAAATACCATTTACATACCAACGGACTTGCCTTCGTTCATTCGTACGGACTTATTGCCACCAACGTGATTGTTGGATTATACGGAGTTGGAAAAAGCCAGGTTTACGCAAGTAATTCCATTACCGCTTATATTGCCGGTGCCGGAATAATCTATTACAAAGGAAATCCGCCTATTGTTAACCCTGTTTTTATAGCAGGTATAGGAATGCTGGTGCCTCAATAGTTTGATGGTTCAATCGTTTATTCGTTCAATCGTTGTCTCTGCTTGTTATTATTCGTTTGGGAAGTAAAACATAAAAAAAATCCAGGGTTTAAGCCCTGGATTTTTTTATGTCCGGTTATCTATAGAAGTGTTAAGCTGTTTTTTTAACGTTCATGGCACTTGGGCCTTTTTGCCCCTGCCCTACTTCAAAACTTACTTTGTCGTGTTCTTTTACTGTACCGTCTATATCGTTGATGTGTACAAAAATACTTTGTTGTGATTCGAGGTCTTTTATAAAACCATAACCTTTTGAATCGTTAAAGAAAGTAACTACACCCTGGCGGATTGTTTCTACCTGTTCGCCAACACCCTGCCGGGCTACACTAATCTGAATGTCTTCAAGTTTTACTATTTTCTTTTTAGTGGGGTCGGGTGGGGTTGAACTGATTCTTCCGTACTCATCCACATAAGCAATCATGTCCTCCGGGCTTTTGTCTTTGCCGGCATTTGCTTTACGCTCTGCTTTTTTTTCCTCTTTGTCCTGCCTCTTTTTTAACTTTTTTTTCTCTTTTTCCTTTTTGTTAAATGTTTCCTGTGATCGCCCCATGTTGATGTGTTATGTTTTTTGTGCAAATGCTACACCTGCAAAGGTAGTAAAACGGGGCTGATATACCTTATATTTAAGATAAAAAGTAACAGAAGGGCTACAGGTCCTTATTTTACTGGGCTAATGATTCAGCGGCAATACTATTTAATTGCAACCCGATCAGAATTGTTTAAACAAGTCTCTCATCTTTCTGGTTTTTGCTATCTCTCTCGGACTTTCGAGTTCTTCGTCCTTTTCATGTTTAATGTCAGGGTTGGCGCCGCCTTCAAGTAAAATTTTGGCGATGTTTACATTATCGGCACTAACGGCGTGCATCAAAGCAGTCCAGCCTACACAATCTTTTAAGTCTACATTTGCGCCCTTGTCCAGCAGCATTTGAACCAGTTCGGGGTTTTCTTTTTCGGTTGTTGCAGCCAGCATTAAAACCGATTCGCCTTCCACTTTTTCCTGGTAATTTACATCGGCTTTGTTTTCGATCAGCAATTTAGCGATGTCAAATTTTTGAAGGGTAATGGCCCAGCAAAGTGCGGTCCATTCATCGTCGCCTTTGTAATCGATGTTGATGCCCTGCTGAATAGCCTGTTGTATGGTAATGATGTCTCCTTCTATTGCAGCATTCAGGAACTGCGCTTCTGATATAGCCATTTGTTGTTTGCTTTGCATGTGATTGGTTCTTTAAAAACGCAAATTTAAGAAAAGAAGTTCTTTTATTAAAAGAAACATTTAGAGCCTGTTTATAAAAAAACACCCATCCCTTAAGATGAGTGTTCCTTTGTATGGATTGAAGGTGTTTATTCTATCACTATTTTTTTAGTAATCACTTGTCCGTCTATGTTTAAACTTACGACATAAATACCGGCCGGATAGGTGTAAGTATTTCCCAGATTTAAGGTTGTTTCACCGGCCTGGGCTATTTTAGCAGTAATGGTTTCAACGCTACGGCCCAGCATATCGCTTACATTTACACTTACGATGTGTTTTTCGGACAGGTTGAAGCTGATGTTGACTTTACCGCTTGAAGAAGGATTGGGGTAAACACTTAAGTTGATGCCGCTTTCAATATTTTCGATACCTGTAGCGCTGTTGCTGATGTTGATATCATCGATGTACAGGTTGTTTCCAGGGGCACTTGCATCGGCGGTAAACACCCAACGGAACATTACACTTGGCTTGTAAGCTACAGAAATAAGGTTGCAGGAAGCCGAAACAAAATCAGCAGGTGTCGGGACAAAAGGGGTGCTGGATGGTGTAGCCATACTGGCCAAAGCAGCGCCGGCCTTCGACCATTTTAATACCCAGTTGGCACCGCAGTTAATGGATTCGTACAATTGCAGGCGATCGTTGCTGGTGGAATTTTTTTGCTGATAAGCCAGTTTAAAATTGAGGTAAGGGGTGTTGTAAGCTGCTAAACTGTAGCTGTGCAAATTATCTAAAGTTGTAACGTTACCTGCTGAGTTAGCCATGTTGTTAATCATACAGGACTTAGCACCTGTTGAAGCAGAGGATGTAGTCACCGTCCAGTCGGCGCCTGTACCTGTATGGGTAGAAGACCAGTCGGCTGAAGGAAGGGAGCTTGTATTTTCAAAACCATCTACAAAAGGATTGGTACCACTTGTACTTACAACAAAGGTCACGGTAGACGCATCATTTGCAGCATTCACATCGGCCCCGGCATTTGGGTTCGAAACGGTGGCTGTAATGGTATGCGTTCCGGCAGTTGTTGCACCTACTTTAATGCCTGTCACCAGGGCATTGTCGTAGGTGTTAAGGTTACCTGTCCAGTTGTACGTTCTTTGCAGCACACCGTCTACTTTATACGTAATTGTAGCAGCGGTTAAAGTTGTGGTGCCCATATTGCCCAAACGCACAGTGGTTAATACACTGTCGCAGGAGCTGGGGCTAACGGATGTACTGGAAGACATGATTTGTGCATCTAAACCGGTAGCGGCAACGGCACAGGCCGATTTGGCTGTATACAGGGCAGTAGCACTTACCTGGCCCACTTCGGTAATTGAACGGTCGGGGCAAACCATGTAAATAGTCGGGAAATAGCCAATGGCGTATTGACTATTAAAGGGGTTGATTTGAGAAGAGGGCGGATCGATGATGGGATGCGAAACACCTGTTACCCAATTGCCCTGGGTAGAGCCGTCTACACCGTTGATGCCGTGCAGTGCATTGGTGCCGGTGCTTCCGTCGCCTTCAATAAAATACACCATGGCGTCGTTGGTGGTAGAGGAGCTAACGTTGGTACCACCTGTAGGGCCGTGGCTGGTCCAAAGTGTTTCCAATGCACCACCGTTGTGGTAAGCCCAGCAGGGCCCGCACCAGGTCGCCGAAACATCGATGTAAACTGTTTTACCTGCATTCAGGTCGGCGTACATGTGGTGGCTTACACCGTTAATATCACTAAGCGTCCAGTCGGGAGCAATACTTCCGTCGGCTAATTGTGCCTTGCTTTCAATAGCAGCACACAACAATAAAGCGGATAAAATTGTAATTTTTGTTTTCATAATAGGTGGAATAGTGGTTAATGAAATTTGCAGGGCTTTCAACCCGGCAATTCTGTCAGGTAATATTACAAATTATTTAACAAGGCTGCAGGGCATTTGTACCTGGCAATTGGCCAATGGGCAGCAAAATTGTTCAATAATTACGCGAAACAGGTAGTTGCACCTTCAGTCCACCAGGCAGCGGTAGCCTTGTTTTTACTGGTCACTCAGGCAGTATCAGGTACTTTATTAAGCACGCATATTAATGCAAACGATGCAGGTTTATACACCCGTACAATTTTTTTGACAGATTTGGTTTCGGGCTTTTTTGCAGTTCGAAGTTGTTTGTGTGTCCTTGTGTGCTGTTTTGTTTTTGGAAAAAACAATCAATACTATAATATGTAAACTTCAAAACAACCTTATTAGCCTTTTTAAACACTCAAACAAAAGCACTACCATCCTTGCCCGCTGTTATCTGCGGGCCGATTTTACTATATTTGCCGGCTGAAGTATAGGTCATCAGATAGTCAAGGCTCAATTTTACCTAATTTACTTGGTCTTTCCACGGAAAAGCAAGTCAACGAGTCTGAATTTGAAGGATTTTTGAAAGCTGAAATATATTTTACTGAAAATCTTTCTCCGCGCACAAAGTTTAATAAAGCTTTCATTTTGAAAATTCACAAAATGGCCCTCAGCCATTTGTATTCTTTCGCCGGAAAATTAAGAGATGTGAATATGTCTAAAGGAGGTTTTCCTTTTGCAGCGGCAAAATTTTTACCGGAAACGATGTCTGCGTTTGAAAATGAAATTCTCTCTGCGTTGCCTAATAAATATGAAGGTCGTGAAGAATTAATAAAGGATGTTGCAGTTGTCCACGGAGAACTACTTTTTATTCACCCATTTCGTGAAGGAAACGGTCGTACCGCTCGTCTTTTGGCAAACCTCATGTGTCGAAAAGCAGGATATGATGGTTTACTGTTTGAAAGAATTGGAAAGAAGGAATTTGAGAAGTACGTTATCGCGGTGCAGAGTTGTGCGAATAAGGATTACAAGCAAATGATAGAGTTTATTACTTCTATTTTCCCAGATTAAGTTCCACTTTCTTAAGTGTCTGTTCAGCAACATTTAGTGGAATGTCGATTCCCTCAATCTTAAAAGAAGCTATTAACGATTTGAGAATTTGTTCTCTCAAAGCAGTTATTTTATTGTCCTTTTTCGAAGTAGATTTCATAATGTAAATGTACAAAATTGTCCGCAGAAGAACAAGTTTTTATAAGGAGCCTGGGGCCAGGATAAAACAAGCTAAGCTTAACGGGGGCAAGAAATTTCAACTGGGTAGTAGCACTAAGCACCTGACTGTTTTCTTTCTTTAATTTGGTTTTAAGATATTTCCAATAGTTAGGGGTTTTGGTGTAGTCGCTTTGGTCGGTAAGGACGGGAAATATATATCGGGACAAGGGGGCAGTTTTTTTATTCAAATTGTTTTGATTTGAAATGGCCGGAGGCCAAAATAAAACAAGCTTAGCGAGGACGCTAAGCTTAACGGGGGCTGTTAGCGGCTGGTGTTATGTCGTCCGTTATTGTTCTAAACTCTATTTGTGTCCGCTTCGTCAATGTAAAATTTTGATGCTTTTAGTTCTTTAATTAGTTTGTGTTTCCACGCTCCTTTGTTGTCATACGGAAGATAAACAATGCCGTCAAAGTCGCTGGGTTTTTCTATTTCTATTTCGTCAGGATGTAAAACAAGTATTCTGTGTCTGCCAAGTTTGCCAAGAAAAAAACCAAGTTCTAAAACAACATTTTGTCTTGCTCTAAATTTTTGTTTTGTCTTATCGCTTGCAAGTCCGCCAAAGTCGTCTGGCGATAACAAAACAATTGCAAAGTTGCAGTCAGCCGATTTTTTAAGAAACTTTTCTATGATTGTCTTTCCTTCGTTTGTCTCGTTTTCAAGAATTACGTTGTCAATATGCAGCTTGCTTAAAAACGCTTCTATTTTGTCCCTCATATTCGCGTCTCTGCCATGAACAACAAATACTTTTTTATTCTCTTCAATTACTTGATATGTCAAGGCAACCAAGTTGCTTTGGATTTTGCGAAATTTTAAAACGTCACTGCGGTCGTGAAAAAATGGTAGGTCGTCAAACTCCTTTTTAATCTTTTCAATTTGTTCAAGATAAAATGGTCTGCGTCTGAAATGACTTTTGTTTATTAGTGTCTGAAATTCTTTTAAGTCGCTCTTGTCAGCCGAACTCAACTCACCACTAAATTCAAAATTTTGAAATCGCTTTATGTATTGTTCTATGTCTGTCATTTTGCTGTCGTTTTAGGTTGCACTGTCGGGGCGGTTACACTTGCCACTAACGGTTTCGGGCTTTGCGTTGGTGGGCTTTTGAAACCGAAAACTGTCTACCAGCACCAACGTTTATTAATTGCTCAAATGTTTATACTCCCACTGTCCGCCCACTAACGCAAAACCCGTGTATGGGCTGGGCTCTCTTTAATGAAGTCGTTTTATTTTTCATTTATGCTAATGGAGGTAAATTTTTGTCGCAACGTTGAGCATTAGAATGTGCTAATACTTTACCGACAGATGTCAATTGAACGCTAGTTCCAATATTGTTCCACCATTCTTTTAGAGTTTTTAAGTTTGGTCGTTTATCCCACTCGTCCATAAATGTTTTAATGTTTTGTTGTTTTATGGCTCCGTCTTCTTTGTAAAGATCATAAATTGAAAGTATAGCCTTTTTTTGTTCTTCTGATAAAGGAATTGGAACGGTAAATGTTTGTCCGCTTATTGTTATTTGTTGTTGCAGAGTGATTGAATCTATTTGGTTCTTATTAGTAAGGATTAGTCTTGAAAAGGTAGGATTTAAAACATGATCTACCATTATGCTGAGTGGTAGACGAGCACCGGTAAGTATTTCATTGGCTTTCTTATAGTTTTCAGATTCTTTCTCAATTCCCACATCAATATAGCCATTAAGCATTTCTGGATAATACTGTTCGATTTTTTTTAAGCTACCAAAAGAACTTATTCTAACAGCATCTAAAATATCCAAATGATCTAGCCATTCCGTTCCTGTTGGGAGCTTGTTGTAAATTAATTTACCAAACAAATCATTAAGGAGATTAAGTCCTTGATGAATATCTCCACTGGCTGGAAAAAAGTAGGATACTGAATGAAAGAC
>JAHEYF010000152.1 GCA_023251755.1 Bacteroidota bacterium | reverse complement strand
GCATGGCCTCAATGGAGTCTGGGTAATCGTCGTAATAACCTATAAAGCGCAGTTTCCATTTGGGGTAAATCAGCACATCGTCCTTGGGCCCGTTGAGGCCCCGTTTAGCGAGGTTGATCTTGGTGCCTAAAGAGTCTATATCCAGGATACGGAACTGTATTTTATGAATGTGGAAGGGGTGGGCTATTGGGGTAGTATTGTCAATGGTCCATATTTCTTTGGTGTTCACGCAAATGGTATCGTTGATGGTATTCATATTGTAAGCCGTGCTGTCGATATTAAACGCATTAGGCCCGGTGGTACCTGGAATTAATACAAGTCTTTTATACCGGTAACGGGCATTGGTGGTGTCCTGCAGAACCGGACCCCAGGAGGTGGCAACGGGGGTAAAGCTGGTAACAGGCGTATAGTTGCTAAAGGTATTGTCGGCCACTATGCGTATTTCCAAAAATGCTTTTCCGCTTGTGGTGTCCTTTCCACCACCGCCTGGGGTTGGCGGTGTAAACGGACTTCCTATAATATAATTGGGGAGGTACTCCTTAAAATTCCGGAGGTACAGTTTCTGCCCTGGCGAAAAGCTGCTGAGGTCAAGTACCACTTCATTTCTTTCTCCTGGCCCTACGGTCATCATTTTCATCGTGTCGGTTTTAATAATGTAACCGCCATCTGTAGCAACGAGGTAAAAGTTGAGGAGTGCGCTGGTTGGATCGGTATAAGCGGGGGTAAAACCAAACTTCATTCCTTTGCGGGTAGAACCGTTGAGAATACGCAAACGCACCAGGTGTGCCGGTAGTTCCACGTATGGGTTAGTTACCCCGTTCACTAAGTTAAAAGGCCGCTTGGCTTTTGTTGTATCAATTACCATGGGGGCTGTAGTTCCGCTGCGTTTGGTAAAACCAAGATCGCCTATAATAACAGGGATATCATCGGCTCCGTAAGTATGGGGCAAGGTGTTGGCGAGAGGGTCGCCGGCCTGTTTCACCATCATCATTCCCGAAAGGCCCATTTGTACATGGTACAGAGTTCTGTCGTGGAAATGCGGGTGGTACCAGAGGGTGGAGGCGCTATCGAGTGTTTTAATATTAACGTACCAGGCATCACCGGGAGCTATGGGTTGATGCGGCCCTCCATCGAAGTGCGGATCGACCTCGGCCCCGTGCCAGTGGGTGGTGCTGGAATCGGGTAAATTATTGGTTAACACAATTTTGGTGGAGTCGCCGGTATGCCATACAAGGGTAGGGCCAAGTATGGAATAATTAGTAATTCCCGTAGCATTGTAGGCATAAGTACGGATACCGTTGGTTTGACTGGGGCTACCGTTGAGAGAATCATTGGGGTTCAGGGAGTCTGCCGGATTGAATTTGTGGTACTTTACCTGCATTTGAAGCTGAATGGTGCCATTGGCAGCATCTATGAGCTGGGGTACAGGAATTTTGTTGATGAAATTGGGTTGGGCGTATGCTGTAAGCAGCAACAGCTGAAAGAGGGCCAGTAAAGCGCTTTTGCGAAAAGTAAAAAGTGTAGGCATGGAAATAGGGTTTGTTTTTTGAGAGACTAAATTAATTATTTATCCCGAATCTGTACAGGTAATTTGTGCGAAAAAACAAAGCAGACATATTGTGTCACTTTGTTGATTCAGGGGTTTAGCTATTCGATTAGTATTGTGCGTTAAAATAATTTGAATTATTTCCACGAAAGAAGAGTAAAAATATACAACCAAACAATTGCCGGCAAGATTAAACCCGGCGCAGAGATATAAGAGGAGCCGGCATGGTATAGCTACAACCCCGGAGATGCTGCAATAAGTGAAACGAAATCCAAAAAGTTTTTACTTCCGAACTAAGAAGAATTTAGTGGTAAAGATAAATAGTTGTGTATTCCGGTTTTTTTAAGTCTGCCGAAGGAAGCCCATTGGTATTAATATGGTCCCCATAATTTTGATAATCTTTCCTCAAAAAATAAGTTCCGGTGTTTCGCAAATGAAACTTTATGCCCGCCGACACATCAATTGAAAAATGCCCGGATGCATCTGTGCTTGATTTTCCAATTTCGTATCTGCAACCCGGATCAGGGCAGGTTACAGATTTATCGCCATCCTCGCCATAGCAACCCTGCACTGTAATAATTACGCCTTCAACCGGAGTTGGGTTATTGCTGCTATAATAAACAGTTCCTTCATAGATAAGATCTTTCGACGAATCTTTTTTGCAGGTTAGGCCTGATAAAGCAATACCTGTTAGAAGGAGGATAGCAGCTAATTTCATTTGAAGACAGATTGTTGTAGGAGTAAATAAATTTTATCTGCAAAAATAAGCTAATCCTTGCATATAGCGCTGCTTGGTCTTATTTTCGGTGGTAAATTAATGCTGAAAGGTGGGTATTGTACTATTAACGGTTAACCGCTTCTATTTTAAAGGGATTGTTCTATAAACAAGGGTTAGCCTATGCCACAAAAAAAGCATGGAGAAGCATTCTCCATGCTTTATAAACATTTTTATGTGTTATATACTTTTGTTGCAATAAGCTACAGAAACATTCTCCTCGGTAAATACCTGTTGGTATTTGGGACTCAGGAAAGAAGATTCCTGCAATTCGGCTTGTTTTCCTGTGGGTGAACACCAGTTTTCGTTTTTATCCATTAACTGTATGCCCATAATTCCGAGCATATTAGGGATGCCGGCCCAGGTGGCAGACACGCTTTTGTGTTTTTTGTATTCGAGTACGGCCCAGCCGCCTTCTACCTGATCGGGTACAGGGGCGGGATAGGCCGTAGTTTTTGACTGGTAGACTAATTTCCAGGTATTGGAGGCGTCGCATAACACCAACTGGTTGGCATTTACTTCGGGGTTGTAAAAACTCTGAAAACAAAGGGTCTTTACTTTTTCGCCTGTTGGTGTTGGCGTGAGCCTGCACCATTTATTTACAAATTCTTCGTTGAGTTCGGCAATAAAATGATAGCCGTGCCCTACACTACCCCAATCGTGAACAGCCAGGAAAGGTGTTCCGCGGTGGTACACCATGATGAATTCAACAGGGGCATTGTTGCGGGGTTCAGCACTTACAAATACATAATCATTGCTGTGTACTTTAATGCCTTCGGACTGAACAATCATATAACCAAAAATCCCATAGCTCTCCTGCTTAAGGATAATCCCGTTGGTGTAGGTATCGTAATCGTCTTTATAAAAAGTAGCCGGGGAATAGGATCGCTTTCTGCAGGGAAGATCTAAAAGCTGTTTGGGTTCTGTTTCGGGTTTGGTATTGTGAACCGCTGCCAGTGAGCAGGGTTCTGTGTGATCAAGTATTGTTTGCATGTTAATAATTTATGTTGATTTTCCGTTTGAAGGAAAATTAAACTGAGCTATGAAATAATAAGTATGAAGCGAATGTAGTAAAAAAGAAATGCGAAGAAAGGAAAATTTCTACCACTTTATTAATAATGACTAACAGGGAAGCAAAATTGTCGATGAAATTTGGCCGGGAAGTTGTGGGGAAAGTGCAGTTTTTTTCAACACAGAGGCCACAGGGGAATCAGAGTAACACAGAGGTTGAATGTTGTACCTTCCAGCACATAAAGGCCCAGATACTGTTGTAGTTTACCTATCACGGAGCTACGCAGTTCATCAAAAGAAAATGATCAAGCTTTTGTAATTCCCATCATCAAATCTTCAAATCAACTTATTCTCAAATCAGGTTCATCACCTCATCTTCAAATTCTCAAATCAACACATCCTCAAATCAGTACTACTGTCCATGGCAGCTCTTGTACTTTTTCCCGCTACCACAAGGGCAAGGGTCGTTGCGTCCTATTTTTTGATCCACACGGATGGGTTGTGGTTTTGGCCTTGCACGTTCCTGTTGTTCCTGTGCTTCACCTTCAGTCCTGCTTTCTACCAAAGCTTCTTCTTTACGTGCCGGGGCCTGTTGCTGTACCTGGCGCACCTGTGGCGCGCGTTGCATTTGGTTAGGGTCCTGCACCGGAAGGTTGCCTTTAACAAGGAAAGAAAGAGTTTCTTTGCTTGTTTTGGTAATCATTTCGCGGAAGAGGTTAAAGGATTCTAATTTATAAATAAGCAAAGGGTCTTTTTGTTCCAAAGACGCATTTTGTACGTTTTGTTTTAAGTCGTCCAATTCACGTAAATGCTCTTTCCAGGCATCGTCGATCATGGCTAAGGTCACTATTTTTTCGAAGGCCAGCACCATTTCACGTCCCTGTGTGTCGGCGCATTTTTTTAAATTGGCCATTACCTGCATGGTGTGTATACCGTCGGTAAAGGGGGTTACAATGTTTTCAAAAGTCTGCGACTGGTTTTCGTAAACATTTTTCACTACCGGGTAAACGGCTTTGGCCACCATAGCCGATTTTTCGCGGTAATGTTTTTCGGCTGCTTCAAATATTTTGTTGACTAATTCATCGTTGCGCATACTGAAAAATTCCTTTTCAGTAACGGGGCTTTCAATCGACAACAAGCGGATCAATTCCAACTTGAAACCTTCAAAGTCTTTAACGCCCAGGAATTCGTTGGCGATGCTTTCGGACACATCGAATACCATGTTGGCGATGTCTATGCTCAGTTTTTCTCCGAACAAAGCATTGCGTCTGCGTTTGTATACTACATCACGCTGGGCGTTCATTACGTCGTCGTATTCGATCAAACGTTTACGTGTACCGAAGTGGTTTTCTTCCACTTTTTTCTGTGCGCGTTCAATGGATTTGGTGATCATGGAGTGCTGTATCACTTCGCCTTCCTGCAATCCCATGCGGTCCATCATTTTGGCAATGCGCTCGCTACCGAATAAACGCATGAGGTTGTCTTCGAGCGACACAAAAAACTGCGAGCTTCCCGGGTCACCCTGGCGGCCTGCACGACCACGCAACTGTCTGTCTACGCGACGGCTCTCATGTCTTTCGGTGCCTATAATGGCTAAACCTCCGGCGTCTTTCACTCCTGTGCCTAATTTAATGTCGGTACCACGACCGGCCATGTTGGTGGCAATGGTTACTGTTCCCGATAAACCGGCTTCGGCTACAATCTCTGCTTCACGCTGGTGCAGTTTGGCGTTCAACACATTGTGTTTAATGCTGCGTAGCTTTAACATTTTACTTAACAATTCCGATATTTCAACCGAAGTAGTACCTACCAGCACAGGCCTTCCGGCCGCCACCAATTTCACTACTTCTTCAATCACTGCATTGTATTTTTCGCGTTTGGTTTTGTAGACTAAGTCTTCCATGTCCTTACGCGAAATGTTTCGGTTGGTGGGTATCACTACCACATCTAATTTGTAAATATCCCAGAACTCCTGGCTTTCTGTTTCGGCTGTACCGGTCATACCGGCCAGTTTGTTGTACATCCGGAAGTAGTTTTGTAAAGTAATGGTAGCATAAGTCTGCGTGGCGGCTTCGATCTTCACATTTTCTTTTGCTTCAATGGCCTGGTGCAAACCATCACTGTAACGGCGGCCTTCCATAATACGGCCGGTTTGCTCGTCTACAATTTTTATCTGCCCGTTGTCAATTACGTATTCAACATCTATTTCAAACAAAGAGTAAGCTTTTAACAATTGGTTGATGGTGTGGATGCGTTCGCTCTTCACTCCAAATTCCTGCATCAGTATTTCTTTCTTTTGCAGTTTTTCCTGGGGATCAAGCACAGTGCGTTCAATTTCAGCTATTTCATCGCCCACATTGGGCAATACGAAAAACTTGGAGTCGTCGGAGTTAGAAGTAATGAGGTCAATTCCTTTTTCGGTTAACTCAACGCTGTTGTTTTTTTCATCAATTACAAAGTACAATTCCTGGTCTATTTTATGCATTTCCTTGTTCTGGTCCTGCATATAATAATTTTCGGTTTTTTGCAACAATGCACGAACACCTGTTTCACTTAAAAATTTAATTAAGGCCCCGTTTTTCGGTAAGCCACGGAAAGCACGTAACAAAGGGATTCCGGCTTCCTTATCATTGCCCGCAGCAACTAATCGTTTGGCTTCGGTAAGGCAGGTCAATACGTATTGTTTTTGGGTGTTGACTAATTTTTCAATACGTGGTTTTAATTCGTTGAACTCGTGTTTATCGCCTTTTGGTGTTGGCCCCGATATAATTAAAGGAGTACGGGCATCGTCAATCAACACCGAATCCACCTCGTCCACAATGGCATAATTGTGTTTACGTTGCACCAATTCTTCGGGCGAACGGGCCATGTTATCACGCAGGTAATCAAAACCAAATTCGTTGTTGGTACCGTAAGTAATATCGGCTAAGTAAGCCTGGCGTCTTTCGTAACTGTTGGGTTCGTGCTTGTCAATACAATCTACACGCAAACCATGAAATTCAAATATTGGGGCGTTCCACTCTGCATCGCGTCGGCTCAGGTAATTGTTTACCGTAACCACGTGAACACCGCGTCCTGATAAGGCATTCAAAAATATAGGCAATGTAGCCACTAAGGTTTTACCCTCACCGGTAGCCATTTCCGAAATTTTTCCCTGGTGCAGCACCACCCCGCCAATTAGCTGAACATCGTAATGCACCATGTTCCACAGCACCTCGTTACCGGCTGCCATCCAGCGGTTTTTCCAATAAGCCTGGCCGTCTTTTAATTCAACATTTTTGTGGGTTTTTGCATAACGCTCGTCAATTTCGCCGGCAGTAACTTTAATTTCTTCGTTTTCGGTAAAACGGCGGGCTGTATCTTTAAGTACCGAGAAGGCTTCGGGAAGAATTTCATGCAGTACTTCTTCCATTTTTGTGGTGATGCCTTTTTCTATTTCATCAATTTCTTTATAGAGGGCTTCTTTGGTATCAATGTCCATTTCGAAATCTTTTTCGATACGGCTTTTGATCTCGTTGATCTGGTTAGTTTCAGCAGCCACGTGGTCCTGCACCCGTTTACGCAACTCGGCCGATTTAGCCCTGAGCTGGTCGTTGGAAAGGGTAGTAATGGATTTGTAGGCTTCGTGGATTTTATTTACGATAGGAGTAACTTCCTTGATGTCTTTATCTGACTTGGTGCCAAAAATTTTTGTTAAAAAACCGAACATATTTTCTTGTTTATATGAAGGCTGCGAAGGTACAAATATTTTGCCGATATGAATTCAGGACATTATGGCAGAGGGAAAAGGTAGCAGGTCGTAGGTATTTGGTAGCAGGTCTTATCTACTTATGACCAGCTACCTGCTACCAGATACCTTAGAATCTTTCTAAATTATACCTCCTTCCGGGCTGCATAAGCTGTAAATACTGACATTAGTTAGAATTATCGACTGGCTTTACCCCGGAGACTTGATATTGTACCTGCTGAACCTTACATTTGCATCGTCTTTTTTAAAACACGATTATCTTATGAGCAAAGAAAATTTCCTGTCATCATCCATTGGAAAAAAATTAATAATGGGGGGCACGGGCTTGTTCCTGATTTCCTTCTTAGTTGTTCACGCCTCCATCAATGCCTGCATATTTGCCAACGACGGCGGAGAATTGTTTAATACCGCTGCAGGGTTCATGGCGCATAACATCGTTATCCGTATTATGGAAATAGGCCTGTTTGCCGGATTGATCCTGCACATTGTGCAGGCTTTGGTATTAACCCTGGCCAATAACAAGGCCCGGCCTGTAAAATACGCTGTACAAAACGGCGGTGCCAACAGCAGCTGGTATTCCCGCTCTATGGGCATTTTAGGTTCACTGTTGTTGTTGTTCCTGGTGGTTCACTTAGCCAACTTTTGGGTGCCAACCAAAGTAGCCGTGTTTAACCACGAAGAGCACAATACCTTTGCCGGTTTAAAAGAAGTGTTTGCCAACCCGATGTTTGTAGCTATTTATTTAGTGGGTGTGATATCCCTGGCTTATCACCTGCTGCATGGTTTTCAATCGGCTTTTCAAACCATGGGCCTCAACCATAAAAAATACACGCCCATGATTAAAAATCTGGGCATCGCTTTCTCCATCATCGTTCCTCTTTTATTTGCAGCAATGCCCATCTCTATGTATTTGGGTATCATAAAATAATTTTTTGGCTTTTGACTTTTAACTTTTGACTTATAATAATATGGCTTCATCTTCTAAATTAAACGCCAAAATTCCGGAAGGTATTTTGGAAACAAAATGGACCAAGTACCGTTCTACTGTTCATTTGGTGAACCCGGCAAACAAGCGCAGCCTCGAGGTAATTATTGTTGGTTCAGGTCTGGCAGGCGCTTCGGCAGCAGCTTCCTTAGCCGAAATGGGATACAAGGTAAAAGTATTTTGTTTTCAGGATTCCCCACGCCGCGCGCACTCGATTGCCGCACAGGGTGGTGTGAATGCCGCTAAAAATTACCAGAACGACGGGGATAGTGTGTACCGTTTATTTTACGATACCATTAAAGGTGGCGATTACCGTGCCCGCGAAGGCAATGTGCATCGCCTGGCGGAAGTTTCGGGAAACATTATTGACCAATGTGTGGCCCAGGGTGTCCCTTTTGCCCGCGAATACGGCGGGATGCTGAGCAACCGTTCATTCGGTGGCACACAGGTGCAACGTACTTTTTATGCGGCAGGACAAACCGGGCAACAATTATTGTTAGGAGCTTATTCAGCCCTGCAACGCCAGGTGGGTATGGGAGCTGTGCAATTATACGCCCGCCACGAAATGTTAGACGTTGTGAACATTGATGGCAAATGCCGTGGTATTATTGCCCGCGATTTGATCAGCGGAAAATTAGAACGCCATTTCGGACATGCAGTGCTGATTGCCAGCGGTGGTTACGGAAACGTATTTTATTTATCGACCAATGCCATGGGCAGTAACGTTACTGCTGCCTGGAAAGCACATAAAAAAGGGGCTTTCTTCGGAAACCCCTGTTATACACAAATTCACCCGACCTGTATTCCTGTTAGCGGCGACCACCAGTCGAAACTAACACTGATGTCGGAGTCCTTAAGAAATGACGGACGGATTTGGGTGCCTAAAAAAGCGGGCGATACACGCAAACCAACGGATATACCTGAAGAAGAAAGGGATTATTACTTAGAGCGCCGCTACCCGGCCTTTGGTAACTTAGTACCCCGCGACGTTGCTTCGCGTGCCGCCAAAGAGCGTTGTGATGCGGGTTTTGGTGTGGGCTCCAGTAAAATGGCGGTATACCTCGATTTTGCAGCCAATACGGAACGTTATGGGAAAATTGAAGCCAATAAAAAAGGCATACACAATCCTGGCAAAGAAGAAATTATACGCCTGGGAAAAGAAGTGGTAAAAGAAAAATACGGTAACCTGTTTGATATGTACAAACAAATTACCGGCGAAGACCCTTATGAAGTTCCGATGCGCATTTATCCTGCCGTTCACTACACCATGGGTGGCTTGTGGGTAGATTATAATTTAATGACTACTGTGCCTGGTTTATACGCTTTGGGAGAAGCCAATTTCTCCGACCACGGCGCTAACCGCCTGGGAGCATCCGCACTGATGCAGGGTCTGGCAGACGGTTATTTTGTTATACCTTATACCATTGGAGATTATTTATCGGAAGAAATACGTACCAAATCCATTCCAACCGATCACGAAGCATTTGTGAAAGCGGA
>JAHEYF010000151.1 GCA_023251755.1 Bacteroidota bacterium | reverse complement strand
GCTAACTAAAACCATTCTTCTTTGGCAAATAAAACTCCGGTAACACCGGAGTTTTTTTATATAAGACCGGCTGAAATAGCCGGCTTTTTTTGTATTCCCAAAAACTGAATTGTATATTAGCCTTTAGAAACTGTATAAAAAATACAGCTCCTGTCCCGGCATTTACTAAATAGCTTATGTGGAAAAGAAAAAGAGGCCTTCTGCGCTTCATGATGAGTTGCCTGTTTATTCAAAACAGCTTTCTTTCCCATGCCCAGTCCTATAATTTTAAAAACTATTCGGTCGAAAACGGATTGCCCTTTATTCAAATCTCGGCCATTTACCAGGATGAGTACGGATACCTGTGGAGCGGCGGTTATGGTGGCTTAAGCCGGTTCAATGGTTTTAAATTCGACAACTACAGCCCTAAACAAGGCTTGTCCAATCATTTTGTGACTTCCATCACTGCCGACAAAGACCATAATTTATGGGTGGGTACCATTCAGGGACTTAGTGTATTTAAGGAAAATAAGTTTGCAACGTATACTACAACCAATGGGCTTGCAGACAATAAAATAAACTGCCTGATCACCGATAAAAAGGGGAAACTGATTGCAGGCACCGAAAAAGGCCTCTGCTATTTTGTAGATGGAAAGTTCGAATTAATAAAAGCTTTAAAAAACAAAACCATTACCTGTCTGGCAGATGATGCACAGAACAACTTGTTTATCGGGACAGAAAAAGGGATTTACCGCTTAAAGGGGCAAAAATTGGATTCACTAAATACTCCGGGCCTTTACGATAAAAAAATCAATGCACTTGAAATCGACAATACCGGTAATGTGTGGGCTGGTACTGAAAAGGGCCTTTTAACTTTTGATGCCGATTTGCAGAACATCACCAATTACCATGTTAACAATGGTTTAATCGAAGAAAACATCGCCTGCCTGAATATAGATTATAAAAACAATGTATGGATTGGGACGCAAAGCGGTTTAATGAAGTTCGACGGAGCCCGGTTCAACTATTATCGGATTGCGATAGATATGAATTCCAATTACATTGTTTGCCTGAACACCGACTATGAACAAAACCTTTGGATTGGAACGCATGCGGGTTTATATAAATTCAGAGACGAAGGCTTTGTTAACTTTGGCCCTCACGATGGGCTGGATCATCCGCTGGTCTTTCCTATTTTAAGGGATACAGCAAATGATTTATGGGTGGGAACAGACCGGGGAGGCCTGTACCGGTATAGCGGAAATACCTTTTACAATTATACGACCCGCAACGGATTGGCTGGCGACACGGTGCACAGTTTAATAGAAGATGTGAATAAAAACCTGTGGATAGGCACGAGCAGAGGGATTAGTATGTATAAAAATAAAAAATTCCTTACTGTAAGTTCCACAAAAGATAAATTTGTACACGGCTTATTCAGGGATAAAAAAGGAAATGTCTGGGCAGGCTTTGATTCGGAACTGGCCTGCATCAAGGTGGATTATAAAACCTACGAAACAAGCCCGGTTTTTTACAAATTACCCACACCCATTCATAATTACCAGGTGTGGGCATTTGTTGAAGACCATGCAGGCAATATATGGGTAGGTAGTTACCTGGGAGGACTCTATAAATTCGACGGAAAAAAATTTACCTGTATGAATGAGGCCCTGAACATTAAATCAACTGATATTGTGAGCCTGCAATACAATGCAAATGACAATAAAATATATATTGCTTCTTTTGAAGGTGTTTACGAAATAGACCCTGTAACCAATAAAACGGTTCATTTTTCAGAGCTGGATGGTTTAAGCTCCGACCTGGTATACGTTGTTTTACTTACCGATAAAGGGAATACCTTGTGGGCCGGAACCAACCAGGGCGCCAACAAGATTGACCTGGGAGAATACAAACAAAGCGGCAGAAAAAATAGTATCGCTTATGGCAAAGCAGACGGTTTTAAAGGCGTAGAAAGTAACAGCAACGGTGCTTTTTTAGACAAGGACAATTCGGTTTGGTTTGGGACAGTAAACGGGCTTATCAAATACAGCCCGCAGCAATATACCGAAAACCTGCAGGAAGCCCGTTTAACGATTACCGGTATACGTTTGTTTTATACAGACACCGTTCTTCCCAATGGAGTTGTACTTGATCCAAGCCTGAATAACATCAGTATTCATTACACGGCTATCTGCCTTACCAATCCCGATAAAATAAAATACATTCATAAACTCGAAGGTTTTGAAAAGTCCTGGAGCCCCGAAAGCAAGGAGAGTTTTACAACATACAGCAACCTGCCTCCCGGAACATACACCTATAAAGTACGAAGCTGTAACAATGCAGGCATCTGGAACCTTGAACCCCTTACCTTTTCATTTACCATCAGTAAGCCCTATTGGATGCGCTGGTGGTTTGTTTTATCACTTATCGTTTTAATCGCCTGTATTATTATTGTTATTTTCCAGATCAGGGTGAACCAGGTGCGCAAAGCACAAAAAAAAGAAGCGGAGCAACAAATTGCGATCTCTAAAAACGAGTTAAAAGCATTAAGGGCACAAATGAACCCGCACTTTATGTTCAACTCATTAAATTCCATTCAGCATTATATTATCAATAACAAGGACGATGAAGCAATTTTTTACCTCAATAAGTTTGCGCGTTTAATGCGCATGATATTGAACCACTCAGAAAAAGTTTCCATCACCATCCGCGAAGAACTGGATGCGCTAAAGTTGTACCTTGAACTGGAACAAATGCGTTTTCAAAATAAATTTACCTACGAAATAATTGTGGATGAAAACATTGACCCCGAGTATGAACACGTTCCAACCATGCTGATGCAACCCTATATAGAAAACGCCATTTTACACGGTTTAACCCCTAAAAAGGAACCCGGTAAACTAAGTATTGAAATCCGCTACCAGGGTAAATACATTGTTTGCTCCATAACCGACAATGGCATCGGACGTGAGCAATCGGCATCTATAAAGGCGCACAGACCAATGGAACACAAATCGCTGGGCATGAAAATTACGCAGGACAGGTTAAAACTATTGAACAATATCAATCAGTCGGATTTAAGTATGAAAATTACGGATTTAAAAAATGCAGAAGGTTTGGCTATGGGTACAAAAGTTGATATATTTATACCTGTATCGTAGTTGGTGAGAAGGTGAGAGAGTGAGAGGGGGAGTAAGTGGAAAGATAATTTTTAATTTAACAGGTTAGTTCAAAATAAAACACATTACTATGATCCGGGCTGTAATTGTAGAAGATGAATCCAAAAGCCGCGAGCTGCTAAGCACCCTGGTGCAAAAGTACTGCGAGGGAATAACTATTGTAGATACAGCCGAAAATGTAGAAACCGGAGTGGAAGCGATACGCAAGCACAACCCGGATATTATATTCCTCGACATATCTATGCCCGATGGTACCGGTTTTGATTTATTGGGAAAGGTGCAGGACCTGAAATTTGATGTAATATTTACTACCGCTACCGATAAATACGCCTTAAAAGCCATTAAGTATTCGGCATTGGATTATTTGCTAAAACCCATTGACAGCGAAGAATTAAAAAATGCGGTGAGCAAGGTTTCAGAAAAAAAATCGAACCTTACTTCGGTTGAGAACCTTAGCTTTCTGTTGCAAAACCTCAAACAAAACAACGACAATTACAATAAGATAACTTTGCCAACAGGTAATGCTTATGAAATAGTGAGCATAAAAGATATTATACGCCTGGAGGCGGAAGGCAGCTACACCAATTTTTACCTGAACGGTGGAAAAAAAATTATGGTATCGGCCAGTTTAAAACACTACGAAGATTTGTTACCTGAAAAAGATTTTATCCGCGTTCATCACCACCACCTGATAAACATGAACCACGTGCAACGCTTTTTAAAAGTAGACGGTGGTTATGCCGTAATGAGCGATAACAAACAGGTGGAAATATCGAGAAGGAAAAAGGATTTTTTCTTACAAAAACTAAACAACATTTAAGCTCTATCGTTTATTCGTTTAAACGTTCGATAGTTGCACCCGTTACAAATGAACGAATGAACAAGTAAACGAATGAACGTACTATGCCTTAAGCGCATGCCCCGACTTGGCCTTGGCGATTTCAATAAAGGGAATGTTTTCAATACGGCTGTCGAGCCAGGAGAGTATATCAAAATATTCAATCACATCTTTCTGAATAGGATCAATTTTTAAATCCTGCTCTATCTGCGCCCTCAATTCAATAAAACGGTCCTTGTCTGTTTTGGTCGAGTTTTTTACCTTGGCCGATCTTCGCAGAAAATCAAGCACATGATTAATGGTGAGTTCCAGGCAATCGCGTTTGTTTAAAAAACGGAAGACTGATTTTATACGGTAGGCCAAAAGATCGGAATTGCCCAGTTCATAATGAATAACAAGGCTCATCAACTGGGCAATACAGGTTACATCGTTGTTGTATTCAATGGAATTGTTGATGATTTCATTGATGTGTTTGTTGGCCGACTTAAAATCGCTCACTCCAAAATATACATTGGCTACATAAAAATGGTACAACTGTTCGGAGTAAGGATTGATGTTTCCCCGTTGCAAAGAGTCGCGGGTGGATTTGTATTCATCAATAATTTTTAAGGCTTCATCAAAATAACCACACATGTTGTAAACCCTGATCCACAGGTTGTACACCATGTAGCGTTCAAAGGGGTTCTCCTTGTTCAATTCATTTAATTTGTTGTTCAGTTCCCTGATGCTATTGATGGCTTTCGAAAACTGTTTAAAGTTCGACTCAATTTGAGCCTTATTAAAAAATGTATTAAAGTAGGCTGAAAAACGCACTTCAATCATCCAGGGGTATTTGTCCCACATCTTTAATAACTCGTTCACCAATATCAATGATTTTGCAAAATCCTTTTTAGCGTAATACACAATACCTTTTGAGAGGTAGAAAAAAAGCTTGTGATGAAAGTTGTAGGCCGGGTCGCTTTCCAATAACTCTTCCTCGTGCACTTCTTTAAATTCCTTCATTTGCTCTATATCCCTGATAAAAGCACTTTGATGATGCTTCACCCTCACAAGGCAAAACAAGCGGCGGTAATGAAGAAAACTTTTTTTGGCTTTCAGGATTTTCTGCACCTCTTTGTCAATAGCGGCCACCGGTTTTCTATAGTGTAAGGCAATTATTTTTTTTATACTTAAGGAGGCAATCCATAAATCAAACAACTGGGTTTTGCTGCTGTCTTCTTCAGCAGAATCAATCAGCTCTGCGGCCATGTCGAACAAGCCTTTCTGAATCAATAATTCGGCCTGGTTGATTTTGCTCCTGATTTTTTTTCTGACAAAGGTGTTCTTGCCTTCAAGGTTATCAAGAATAAAATTATAAAGGTAATTTTTAAGAAAAGCGAATTTATTAAGGTCTTCCGTGTAATTTAATTTTGCAATCAGGTCTGTTTCATCGTAAACATCCTGTTTCTCTATTTCACCAAATAAAATCGCGTATTTATTTTCTTTCCCTTTTATATGGAACTGCGATGAAGACTTGATGAAATTGGTATCATCAGTCGTAAGGCTTTTTATAAGGTCGTATAAATTTTCCGAAGGTTTCATCCGTTAACTATCGATTGCTTTTTCCTGTTTGCTAATGTCTTTTTCTAATTTGTCAAAAATTCGGTCAAACACCTTCATTAATTCATCACTCGGAGGTTTTGAGCCCAATAAGGTAATTTCCCATTCTGCTACTTCACTGTACAAATCGTAGTAATTATTTTTTTCGGTCAGTGTTTTTACTTTTGAAATTATTTTTTCTGCCTGCAGATACAGGTTTTTTTCAATCAGGATCTCAATCTGGTTGAGTGAACTTCTGATCCCCATTTTCTCATTTTTATGATAATTTTCGAGGCAATTCAATGCGGTTGAAAATAAAAAATCAATGATAGCAGCATACTCCTTTCCAGCTTTTTGTTTTAAAGCAGGCTCGTTCAGTACTTTTTGTTTTTCGAGTACATCAAAAACAAGAATGTTCTTTTTATTCCCAACCGGATCAATGTTCAGGTACTTTTTAATATAACCCTTCTCCGATGAAGTGAAATGAGAAATAAGTCTGTGCAATTGTTCGCTCGTAGCCACCTGTCCTTTTTTTCGGTAAATTAGAGCATATTGGGCTAAAAACCAAATTATTTTATTAATTATTAGCTTTTGATCGAAGTTTTAAGATATTCACCACATCGCTGAGCGATTTGTCTTTGGCCTGTAATAAAATAAGGTAATGGAACAGGAGGTCGGCAGCCTCGTTTAAAAACAATGTTTCGTCATTGTCTTTGGCTTCAATCACCAGTTCTATGGCCTCTTCACCTACTTTTTGAGCAATTTTATTGATGCCTTTTTTAAAGAGGGAAGAAGTATAGGAAGTTTCATTGGGAGAATTTTTCCGGGAAGAAATGGTGGCTTCCAGCTCGTATAAAAAATCGTTCGAATTATTAGCTTCATTGAAGCAGGTATCAGCGCCAGTGTGGCAAACAGGCCCAACAGGATTAGCTTTTACAAGTAAAGTATCCTTGTCGCAGTCGATTTTTATTTCTGTTACAATTAAAAAATTTCCGCTTTCTTCTCCTTTGGTCCACAACCTGTTTTTGCTGCGGCTGAAAAAAGTAACCCGCTTTTCGGTTTGCGTTTTCTCAAGGCTTTCTTTGTTCATATAACCCAGCATCAATACCTTGTTGGTTTTGGCGTCTTGTATGATAGCGGGTATCATCCCGTCGGGAGATTTAGTAAAATCTGGATGTGTCATTTTTTTAAATATAAGGTTTACTTGTTCTTTTGTTTATTCGTTCAAACTAAGTTTATTTGTTCTTTTGTTCATTCGTTGCAGAAACATTTAAACAAATGAACTATTAAACGAATGAACTTTTCTCTTTAACTCCTTACATGTACCCCGTTCTCTTTCAGGTATTTTTTCAAACCGGGTATTTCAATTTCTTTGGAATGAAACACAGAGGCTGCCAGGGCGGCATCTGCATGGGCATCGGCAAACACGGCTTTAAAATGTTCTTTACTGCCCGCGCCTCCGCTGGCTATTACGGGTATACTTAAACTATCGGCAAGTTGTCTGGTAATATCCATTGCAAAACCCGATTTGGCCCCGTCGTTGTTCATCGAAGTTAAGAGTATTTCACCTGCCCCTGAATTTTGTGCCTGTTGCGCCCAGTCGTATGTTAATGTTTCGGTTTTTATACGCCCACCATTTAAGTATACGTACCAGTTGTTGTTTTCGTATTTGGTATCAATAGCTACTACGATACACTGGTTGCCGAACTCCTTTGCTAATTGCTCCACCAATTGAGGTTGTTTATAAGCCGAAGTGTTGACAGATACTTTATCGGCACCGGCATTGAGTAATGCGAATACATCGTCGATGCCGGATATTCCCCCGCCTACTGTAAAGGGAATATTAATGTTGCGGGCAATACGGAAAACCAAGTCGGCCAGGGTTTTTCTTTTTTCGTTGGTGGCTGTTATATCTAAAAACACCAGTTCATCGGCACCCTGTTGGCAATAGTTAATGGCCAGTTCCACCGGGTCGCCTGCGTCGCGGATGTTTTCGAAATTTATTCCTTTTACGGTTCTCCCGTCTTTTATGTCGAGACAAGGTATGATTCTCTTTGTTAACATATTTACGAGTTACGATTGACGATTGACGAATTGCAAGGTACGAAGCGCGATTGACGAAGTACGATCGATGAATTCATTATTTTAAACATATAAATTAAGTTTGTTGTTGTTTTAATCTTGAAGTTTTGATGGATGCAACTGTTATGGCTAAAAGTTCATTGGCTTCTTTGTGCAACAGTTCAAGTTCATTTTTATCTGACGGAAGCAAATCGATCAGTATTTCTATAAAGTACATTGTTTCATCACACTCTTCTTCTACAATTTTTAATTTGTTGATAAAATCAGCAGTTGACTTGGCCCTTGCCGCCGCCCTGTGGTTAGCGCCTACAGACATAGAACACCTCGATAATTGATTGTTGATGGCATAATAGGGTTGGCGATTGGGTAACTTTTGCAAATACATCAAAACTGAAATAGCGAACTGTTTTGTTCTGTTTTTTAAAGTTTGAGGATTCATGTATATATAGTTTGAATGTTAAGCCTAACTGTAATTCGTCAATCGTACTTCGTAACTCGTCAATCGTACTTCGTAACTCGTCAATCGTACTTCGTAACTCGTACTTCGTAACTCGTCAATCGTACTTCGTAACTCGTACTTCGTAACTCGTCAATCGTACTTCGTAACTCGTACTTCGTAACTCGTACTTCGTCAATCGTCAATCGTACTTCGTAACTCGTCAATCGTAACTCTCCCCTCATAAATCGCTTTCCCTATAATCACTCCACTACAGCCTATTTCTTTCAAAGCCACTACATCATTGATGTTGGACACGCCACCACTGGCTATTAAGCGGATGCCTTTTATTTTTTCGATGATTTTTTTGTAGAGTTCAATTGAAGGGCCCTGCAATAAACCATCTTTGGCGATGTCGGTGCAGAAAATGGTAGTTACTTTTTGTTCAATGTTTTCTTTCATAAAATCATACACAGAAATACCGGTTGTTTCGAGCCAGCCACCGATGGCAATCATTTCGTTTTTTACATCGGCTCCCAATAAAAAACGATTGGCTCCATAAGTGGAAACCCATTCATAAAACAGTTGTTTGTTTTTAACTGCAAGGCTACCAATAGTAGCCATTGCCGCGCCGGCATTAAATATTTGTTGCACTGTTTCGTTTGTTTTGATACCGCCCCCAAAATCGATGATGAGTTTTGTTTGGGAAGCAATTTTCTCTAACACATTCAGGTTCACTACTTCTCCTTTTTTGGCCCCGTCCAAATCGACTAAGTGAAGCCGTGTGATACCTGCATCTTCAAACTGCAAAGCGACTTCGAGCGGGTTTTCGTTGTAAATTGTTTTTTGTGAATAGTCGCCCTGGCTTAACCTTACACACTTGCCGTCGATTAAATCAATAGCCGGAATAATTTCAAAAGTCTGCATTATAGTTCAATAAAATTTTTTAAAAGTTGTTGCCCTGCTTCAGCTGATTTCTCAGGATGAAACTGTACGGCGTAAAAATTATTTTTGTGTAAGGCCGAGCTATAAGCTTTACCATAATTTGTTGTGCTTATGCTGTCTGCCGATTTTTCGGCGTAATACCCATGCACAAAATACATGTATTCATTTTCTTTGATGCCCTTAAATAAAGGGGACTTTAGCTCAGCAACAGTGTTCCAACCCATTTGCGGGACTTTCAATACTACCGGATTGTTTTTTTTCTGTTGGAATTTTTTAACCGTATTGTCGAAAATATTTAAACAGGTGGTGTTTCCTTCTTCAGAGGAGCTGCACATCAATTGCATACCCAGGCAAATACCCAGTACAGGTTGCTTTAAAGCCGGAATGAGCTGATCGAGGTTACGTTCACGCAAATAATTCATAGCGGTACTGGCTTCACCCACACCCGGGAAGATGATTTTATCGGCTGATAAAATTTCCTCAGGCCTATCGCTCACAAGGGCTGATACGCCAATACGCTCGAGTGCAAAACAAACGGAGCGAACATTACCGGCATTGTATTTTAATATTACGATCTGCATGTATAATTT
>JAHEYF010000005.1 GCA_023251755.1 Bacteroidota bacterium | reverse complement strand
CACACCTTTTACCTGGGCCTGTCCACCCAGTTTACCTTCGGTGCCCACTTCAAGGGCTACACGCGTTACTTCCGAGGAAAAGGAGTTGAGCTGATCCACCATGGTATTGATGGTGTTTTTCAATTCCAAAATTTCCCCTTTAACGTCTACCGTAATTTTTTTAGACAAATCGCCCTTGGCTACCGCGGTTGTCACCTCTGCAATGTTACGTACCTGTGCCGTAAGGTTGGAGCCCATCTGGTTCACCGAATCGGTTAAATCTTTCCACACACCTGCCACACCTTTTACTTTGGCCTGCCCTCCCAGCTTACCTTCCGAGCCCACTTCACGTGCCACACGGGTTACTTCCATCGAAAATAAATTCAATTGTTTCACCATGTCATTCACCTCTTTTGCAATGCGCGCAAACTCTCCCTGCAAAGCGTGATCACCAATTTTTTGAGACATTTCCTGTGAAAGGTTTCCTTTGGCTACCGAACTGATTACATGCGCAATTTCAATGGTTGGGTGCACCAGGTCAGAAATCAAGGTGTTCAACGAATCGATGCCGATGTGCCAGGAGCCTTTGGTAACAGGTACTTCAATGCGCTGTGTGAGCTTACCCTGTTTGCCGATTGTATTTCCGGCCCGGGTAAACTCCAGCATCATTTTTTCGTTTAAGGAAATAATTTCATTTAAGGTATCGCATATTTTACCACTTAAACCGATCTGGTCAAAGGGCATCCTCACATTAAAATTTCCATTCTTTACTTCGGTTAATACCCTTAGCAATTCCCTGTCGTCCAGGTCCTGCATTTTCAGGATAGACTTATTTTTAATACCGGAGAATTTAACCTCTCTGATTTTTTTTTCTGTTGTTTTTTTACGGGGAAGTTTTAAGCTTAACGAATTGGCTGAGCCCTTTATCTCTTTAGTAGCAGGTTTTGTCATGCAATATTTCTTTAACAGTGGGTTTAAGTTAACCTTAGTTGATCAATCATCAGTTTGCAAAAAAAAAGAAAACGGTTAACACAAACAAATAATCGGGGTCAAAAAAATCAATACAGACAAAAATTGTAGAAATAATTCCACAATTTATAATGGCTCTATTTTTGACTATCAGATATGTTGCCAATAAGTGTCCTGGAAATTCCTGCAAACAGCTATTCTGATAACGGCACGGTTTTTACATTGATACCATCACAATAAATCAAAAATCCCATGGAAGCACCATTTAAAAAACCAGAAATGACAACATTGACCAGTTGCAGCAATAAACTTTATTCAAGTGGCTACACCGAAAATTTTGTAGCCAAAGAAAAAGGCATTGAAGCGCCAGGTGTAAATAAAATATACAAACCGGAGGAAGTCAGGATTGTAAATTTTTACCGGTTTGAAGGAGAAAGTGACCCCGCCGATAGCTCAATCTTATACGCCATAGAAACAAATGACAAAGTAAAAGGAATGCTCATAGACTCTTATGCTGGGCCCTATACCAATCCTTTTGTATCAAAGTTTATTACAGCAGTAGAGGATATACATAAAAAAGAGCCTGCCTCAGTGTATAACGGCTAATGATTATTTTTTCTTTTTTATCAGGCTTCTTAACAAAATACTATGCCTGGCGGCATTCATGTTTTCTTCGAAACCTTTGGCACCCCGCTTTACATTCATTAAGGCCTGGTCCAGGTTTTTTGCAAGGCCCGTATCCATAAATAATTTTCCAATGGTACCTTTACCGGAGTGGATATTTTTTATAATGTCTGCCAGGTCGTTTGTAATGATAACCGCATTATCGGAGGTTTTTTTCAACTGTCCCCATACTTGGTCTATTTCAATTGGCGGAGCAGTTCCTATCACATCATTATTTTTTATTGGCTGTTGCTTGCCAGTACCCGGCCCTATGTTTATTATTTTGTTGCCCATTAAACCATCCGATCCTATGAAGGCTTTTGCATCTGTTTTAATAAACGTTTGTGTTTCTTCATCAATAATCATATTCACTTGTATTGCTGTATCAGCAATAATATCAATGCTTTCAACCGTTCCTACATTTATGCCCGCAAACCTCACATTATTCCCAACCTGTAAACCGCTTACATTTTTAAATACCGCGCTCAACCTGAAATTGTTATTGAACAATTGTTTTTTTTGCCCAATGTAATAAATGCCGGTAGTGAACAACAAAATACCGGTGGTTATAAATACCCCGAGTTGAATTAAACTGCCTGCTCCTGCTCTGTTTTCCATTGTTTCCTTCCTGAAAAATTACTGTTCTATAAATAAGCCGGTAATTTGTACAGCTATCATATCAATAACAAACACCAATAAGGAAGCCATTACCACCGACCAGTTGGCTGCCTGCCCAACACCTTCGGTTCCTTTGTTGGAATTGTAGCCTTTATAACAACCAATGAGGCCAATGGCAAAACCAAAAAAAATTGATTTAATGAATGCAGGAAAAACATCAATGAATTCAAGTTTTTGGAACACCTGTGAAAAAAACAAATGAAAACTCACCTCCCCTTCCAGGTTAACACCTATATAAGCGCCGTATAACGAAACGGTATCAGAAAAAACAACCAATACAGGAAGCATACAAGTTGCTGCTAAAACCCGTGTAACAACAATATATTTAAAAGGGTTAATGCCTGCAACTTCCATCGCATCAATTTGCTCCGTTACTTTCATCGAAGCAAGCTCTGCCCCCATCCCTGATCCTATTTTGCCGGCACAAATCAGGGCTGTAATAACCGGCCCTATCTCTCTTACTACCGAAATACCCACCATGGCGGGAAGCCACGACAAGGCTCCGAATTCAGCCAGGGTAGGCCTGGATTGAATGGTAAGCACCATGCCCATTATAAACCCGGTGATGGCTACAAGCGGAAGGGATTTACAACCGTTCAGGTACGATTGTTTAATCAATTCCTTTAACTCCCAGGGCGGCCTGAGGACTTCCTTACAAAAACGGATACCAAATTTTGTAAGCAGGGCCATTTCTACAAAGAAATGCTGAACTACCCGTGCAACAGGGCTTTCCTCTGATTTTTCTACAGGCATTCCTTTCCCGCTTTTTAGTATTTACTTTATTTTGTTGTTCCTGTTCCGGGCGAATGGACTGCAATACCAATGGAAGACATTCCTGATGAAAAATCAAAATACAAACCAATTCGTTTGCTCAAGTGGTATTCAGTTCCAATATGAATATCAGTATACAAAGGGCTGGTATCGCGTTCAACCCTCACATCTCCATTATAACCATTCTCCCACACCACTTTGCGCACTCTGAAACCCAGCGATGCTGCTGCATAAAAATCCCATTTCGGCCCGGCATTAAACAACTCATCAAAATAGTAGCTGCCCTTTACACCCAGAGGAATTACCATTTCATTGTAATAATAATTTTTATAGGGATAAGCCGGCATATTGCCCCAATACACATAATTGTGATAAGTATAATAAGTAAGAAAAGGGGCAAGTGTAAAGTTTCTGGCCACATCCAGCTCGTAATTCAAATGAACGGCGGGAAAATAATAACCAGCATACGAATAATAGCCTAAACCCAAACCCAGGTTGAGTGTTTTTCCGAATTTTTCCTGAGCCTTCAGTTCAAAGCCCTGCACAGCTAACAGCATGAATAACGCCATTGCATACGACCTGAATTTTATTGTTCCTTTTTTATTTTTCGCTGCGCTTATATAAAAAAGGGTGCAAAATAAATGTTTCATGAGTTCTCGTTTTTAAGTAAATAAATGCTTGAAATTTTATGCCACTATTCTCCTCAGCCAACTGCAAAAAATATATTTTTGATTTCCAATGTATTGTAATTTACCGTCGTGCAGTATAAAATCATTGACGTGGAACAATTTTCTCAAGCTGTATAAAAATGTCTGCGTGTTAAACTGCATCTCTTTTCAAATCCAATATTCAGCTCAAAAAACAGCCGGTTCAATTATTCGTGAAAGGTTCAAATGGGGTCTTTTCCCTGGATGATTCTTAAAATAACTGCAATAAGTGCGATCACCAATAAAATATGAACAATACCCCCCGCACTGTAGGCAAAAAATCCAATTGCCCAGGCAATTACCAGTATGACGGCGAGTATATAAAGAAATCGGTTCATGGTGTTGTTGTTTTTGGTTATACAAATAATTGACTCAGCATTTTAAATTAATTTTTACGACGCTGGATGATTCTCAATAAAACTGAAATTACTGTACTTACAAGAAGAAATTGCAACACATATCCTGCATTATAAGAAACAGAACTTATTATCCAGAATAATATGAATACAAGCACAATTTTGTGCAGGAAATTTTTCATCTTCATATTGTCTTCTTTTTTTTACAGACTGGTTGTGTATTTTTACTTTTATGCCTGCCGCATCCTTTTCCGGCAATTTCTCTTTTAATACACTATCCCTTATTTTTTAATCTGATTTATTGCAGAACAATTTCATGCCAAACTTTGGAATATGTTTTGAACAGTGCATAGTAATTCTTTTATCACTTTATATTTATTGGCTAATGCAGTCTGTTTTTGGGTATATTCTTCCTCTATTGCGCTGTATTCCGGGGCGTAATTTACCCAGTGTTCATATCCCTTACTACACGGGCTTGTTGCGTCAAACAAATATATTGCACAGGTAAAAAATACACGGTTGAAAAAAAGTTTAAACCAGCACCATTGCTTATGAAATTAGTACACCTCAGGTTTCCTTTTTACGCTAAACTGGCCCTGGTTCTTTTAGTGGTTCACCTTATAATTGGATTATTGTACCTGGGCAGTGAAATTGCAATGCCCCTGTTAATAGCTGCTCTTTTCGCGGTATTGTTGAGGCCGGTGGTGGTATTATTCAACAAAAGGTTTAAACTTCCCCATGTGCTGGCTGTGCTGGCAGCCGTTATTTTATTTGTGGTGTTTATTGCTTCAATCTGCTTTTTAATCTCAAGCCAGGTGTCCAGTTTTACAGATGACCTGCCCGGTATAAAACACAACCTGTCTTTGCATTACTACCATATACAGGACTGGGTCAAAGACCGGTTTCACATCAGTTACAATAAACAGGAAAAATACATTCAGGAAGTTACGCTGAGCAACAGGGGGCAATTGATGGAAAGTACACTCGCTAACTTTTCAAAAACCCTTTTGCATGTTCTCCTTGTCCCCATATACACCTTCCTTATTTTGCTTTACAGAAATTTGTTTAAAAAATTTTTAGCTAAATTAATTGATCAAAAGGATCATCAGACACTGGTTGAAATTATTCTGGAAATTAAAATTGTGGTCCAAAGTTATATTGCAGGCCTGTTGATTGAAATGTTCATCATTGCCCTGCTCACTTCAATAGGATTTACATTCGTAAATGCGCGTTATGTAATTTTATTGGGTTTAATAACGGCTGTTTTAAATCTTATTCCCTATATCGGGATTTTAGTTGCAACTATCGTCGCCTGCTTAATAAATTCAACAAACCTTTCGGTTATTTCGGGCATAGTGGCGGTGAATGTCTTAGTGCATCTAATAGACAACAATATACTGGTTCCAAAAATTGTTGCGTCAAAGGTAAAAGTAAATGCTTTAATTTCTATTGTTGGTGTGCTGATAGGCGCCCTGGTAGCGGGAATAATGGGCATGTTCCTTGCAATACCCCTGATAGCTATTTTAAAAGTAATTTTCGACCGTGTAGATGAGCTGAAACCCTGGGGATATTTGATGGGAGATGATTTACCCAAAACCTACAACTGGAAAAAAATTAAATTATCTGACCTGCATGCAGGGAACGAAGAAACGTGCAATAAAGAAAAGAGGGACGGTGGAAACAAAGCTATTTTTTAAGCGGAAGTACAATACTAAAAGAAGTGCCTTTGCCCTCTTCACTTTTAACTTTAATAATTCCATCGTGCCTTACAATAATATTATAAGTAGCGGCTAAGCCAAGCCCTGTTCCACCCCTTTTAGAAGTAAAAAAAGGCTCGAATAGTTTGCGGATATTTTCCTGCCGGATTCCTTTCCCATTGTCGGTAATTACTATACTTGCGTTTTTTAATTCTTCCTTTGCAGTAATGTTAATATGGCCGCACTCCTTTCCATCTACAGCTTCTACAGCGTTTACCAAAATATTTAACAAAGCAATGGTAAGTTTTTCCTTGTCTCCGTCAATAACAATATTTTCATCAATTTCCTTTTCGATTTTAATCTTTTTCAGCAGCACCCTGTCTCTGATGTGCCACAAGGTTTCCTTCAACAATTCGTGCAAATAAAACTGTTTAAAATTAATTGTTTCAAACCTTGTTGCATTTAAAAGGTCTTCAATTAACAGGTTGATCCGTTGCCCATTGCGTTCTATAATATTTAAAAAATCTTCCGGATCTTCTTTTTGAGGGTCTTTATTTTTTAAAATCATTCTTAACTCAACCAGCGAAAGATGAATATTTGTTAAGGGGTTTTTTATTTCATGCGCAATCACCCGCGCAACCTTCCCGGTAAGGGCTTGTTTTTCGAGTAATTTCTCCTTGTCCTCGTTCAATTTTCTTTCAGTAATATCATGCAGAACCAATTGATAGATGTTTTTTTCTTCATCTACAAGAGATAAGTTCAGAATGCAAAAACTTTTTTTATTTAATTCAGGAATTGAAATCTCAATCTCGATGGAGGCATTGATGTATTTTTCAGGTTCCAGTTTTACCAGGTCCGGCGAGATATAACCAGAAATGTTTAAACCTATTATTTTATCTTTCCCTTTGTAATTAAAAAGCTTTAACGCCGATTTATTGGCATCTATAACCAAAAAATTGCAATCAACCAGAAACACATACTCAACTGAATTCTCAAAAAGGTTTTTAAATTTATTTTCACTTTCTTTCAGCGACTTTAATACTTTTGACTTTTCTATCGCATATCTTATACTCCGGTCTATGTCGTCTGAAGTATACCGGCCTTTGGTCAGGTAGTCGTATACTCCTGACTTTAATGCTTCCTGGTCTATGGAGACTGTTTTTAAACCTGTAAGGAGTATGGTTGGTATGAAGGGAAAATTCTCATTCATATACGACACCAGTTCCAGCCCGGTGTGAAGGCCCAGATTGTAATCAATAATTACCAGATCAACAGGGTTTGCATGCAATACCTCTATTGATTTATCAAAGGAATCGGCCCAGGTAATTTGTTTTTCAAACGTTGTTTTTTTAAGGCTGATTTCAAACAGCAGAAAATCATCTTCATCATCATCCACCACCAATAAATTTATGGGTTTGGTATTACTCATAAAATAATATCCGGGGTTTTTACAACCGTAAACCAATATTGTCTGAATACTTTCATCACCTCTATTAATTCTTTAAAAGAACTGGGTTTAACTATATAATTACTGGCCCCATGCGCGTAACAATAAGAAACATCGTTCGGACTGTTGCTTGTACTATAAACTACCACAGGTATTTTTTTAAGTTCAGGATGCGCTTTAATTTCCTTCAGGCATTCCCGGCCATCTTTTTTAGGCATGTTCAGGTCTAATAATATTACTTTAGGTACCGGCACAACTGCATGTTCATATTTATCTTTTCTTTCAAGGTAATCCATCAATTCCAACCCGTCGTTCACGGTTCTTATATCAACTTCACATTCCAATGTAATAAAAGCCTGGGCAATCATATACTGATCATCACCATCATCATCTGCAATTAAAATGCAATTACCTGTTTCTTTTTCAATTTTCATATTCACTGCTGACACGCGGATAAAATTAATACTACCTGAGATTTATCAATTACAATAAACATTCAATATGTCTTACAGGTAATAATAAAGTACTCAACAGACATAAGCTTGCAAATATAAATTTTCTATCTGATATGTCGTGGTGTTTTATTTAAATTAATTTTAAGTGACAAAAAAAATTCATTCCCCACACCCTCTCGCCATTAGGTCTATATAGTATTTGATATTAGTCTTCATTGATACGTATTCCAAATTATTGGGGAATTTTTTCTACACAAACTCCACACTATTTAAGAGGGGCAAATGTTTCGGTCAACAAACTATTCAATTTCAACAACATACTGATTCAGGTAAAATGGCATAATTATTTAGTTTAAATAATCAACAGACTTATTTTAATCACACTAATACAAGCAATTATGAAAAAAAACAATTTAACCCCACAGGGTTCGAAAAAAGAGCTGACTGATGTCAAAAATAAATCAAGGCAGCCCAACGAAAGTTCTTCTTTAAAAACATTTTTTGTAAATGAGCTGAAAGATATTTACTGGGCCGAGAAACATTTACTAAAAACTTTGCCTGTATTGGAAAGAGCGGCAACTACCAAGCCACTTGCGCAGGCATTTGCCAGTCACCTCAAGGAAACCGAAAAACAGGTTGGCGCATTGGAAAAAATATTTGGCTTACTGGAAGAAAAAATTCAGGCCAAAAAATGCGATGCTATGGAAGGAATTACCAAAGAGGCCGAAATGATTATTGATGAAACGGATGACGGTACTTTTACCCGGGATGTAGGCCTTATACTGGCTGCCCAAAAAATAGAGCATTACGAAATTACAACTTACGGAAGCCTGTCGCATATTGCCCGGACCTTAGGCGAGACAGAAGTTACCAAACTTTTGCAAGGCATTCTGAAGGAAGAAAAAGAGGCGGATAAATCACTTACTCAAATTGCCGAAGATCATGTTTATGAAAGTGCTTTGCTCGAAAGTGAGGAAGAATGGGAAGATGCGGAAGAATAAATCAGCTAAAACCAAACCCAAAGCGGGCAGCATTTTCATAAATGCTGCCCGCTTCTTTATTAAACGAGGCAAAGACGGTGCTGAATTTATCCTTTTTATGATCAATGTGTATTTTTTACCGTTAAGTCTTTTAATGCATGCCCCAGCTCATCCATGTCGTGATTAAATTCCCGTTTAAATTCTTCCCATCTGCTTCTGTCTCCTTCATTATAATCTTCAATTCTTTTTCTAAGTTCTTTATTTTTCTGTTCCAATTCATCTATTTTTTCACAGTACTCCTTGTCCGTTTTTTTGTCCGCCTTTTTCATTTTGCTTTTATATTCATAAATTTCGGCTTCATTCTCCCGGATCTTCTTTTCTGATTCATTCCTGAATTTCTGCCATTCCCTGAAGTTTTCATCCCTGGCATCCCGCTGAGCCTGGTTCAATTCTTTTTTTGCCTCATCCAGGTTTTTCTGTGCCTCATCCACTTTTTTTTCGGGTGAAGGGCTACATGAGTTTAGCGTACTTCCTGTCATAAGTCCACTTATAACAAGGACTATAATTTTGTTTTTCATGCTCTTTTATTTTTATTTAGGTTAATGAATGGCTTACAGTACCCTTTCTGCATCCCTTAACATTTTTATACGGTTGTGGTCGCGCAAAATTTCCTGTTTTTGATCCAGGATCATCTTCCTGACACTGCCTGCAATCAATATATCCGATTTTAATACCTCTTCATACACTTCCAGCGCAGCATCTTCTCCCGACTCGCAGGATTTAAGAATTTCCTTCCTGTCTTTTCCGGTTAATGCGGCCTGAATGTCCATCCACCCGAGAAATATTTTTCCGAATTTTTTAGTCCCCTCTGTGGGCTTAGCCCCTAAAGATTTTATGTCGTTCGAAAGTTCAAGTTTATATTTTTGACTATGTGTAACCATGTCCTTAAATAA
>JAHEYF010000038.1 GCA_023251755.1 Bacteroidota bacterium | reverse complement strand
ATACTTTACCGGAATCTAAACATACAAAAACGAAGCTTCTTAAAATGGATGATGAGCAAGCTCATTTATATCAAATTATTCAGAAAAATTTATAGGGTGTCCCAACGCTGAAAACAGGAGGAAGAAGTCATATCCGAAAACAAACATACTTTTTTATTGCCCGAAATTTGCCGGATGAGCTTGTATGTTTTTTTTTGTTTATCCAGGGTTCGCGGTGTATCTTTTGAACGGGCGCACAATATACCGCACTCATCAAACCAAAAAGTAGCCAATTCACTTTCGTAATATTGTAGAATGGTTTGTTGTTTCATTTGTAATTTTTGTCAGGCGTTTAGCTCATATAAAAATAAGTATTCTCCCTGATTACTCAACGATATAATCTTTTAACTTTTTCTTGCCCCATAATTTTTTATTGTACGTTTGATTTTCCGTTTTGTCAGGGTCTGATGTATGATAAGATTCTCCTGCGTCCTTGTATAGTATATATTCTTTGCTTGTTAAGTTGTACTTAAATGTTATTATTCTGGTCCAGCGCCATGAACTACCTCCATAATGCTCAATTGAAAAATAATTATTCTTGATTGTTATTCCGGTGTATGGATCTCCGAATACACCACCGCATCCCAGGCATAAAACTATATTGTCATTTCTTTCCACCAATTTAAACCGCCCGTTTTTTTGCCCCTGAAGTATTAATAAAGGTCTGAGGGTATCGGTATAATCAGCTTCACTATTATTTTTTAAAATTAACACAAGGTCATCGAATCCGTCCTTATTCAAATCCCCTCTTGATGTATCTAAAACGGAATACCCATCGGGTATAAATTCATTCAGGCTGATTTTCTGCGAAAAAACTGCATTTGAAAACACTACTATTAAGGATATGATTAAACCTGATTTAATTCGCAGGCCTGCGGGAACCGTTGCAGGCAGAAGTATATTGAATAGTTTTAATGCTCTCATTAGACTGGAATTTAATTACTACTGATATTTGATCTCATACCCTTGTAAGGCGTTTTACGATAAAATAAGCAACTATTAAATTGGGCACCCAACATAACCAGGCCACAATCAGGTAGGAGGTGGTGAAGTTATTAAAAACCAGTTGAAGGAGGGGAAGCCATATCCGCAAGGTAACAGCAGCAAAGCAGGCTGCGTAACTATAAATCATCATTTTTTGGTGTTGCACAACTTGTTTGTTTTTAATGCTGGTATATGCCTTTAGGGTGCTGTAAAACCATACTACACCCAAACATATAAAACCCGAAGCCGGGATCCACCCGCCTGCTGCATAAAAGCCAATGTATATACCGGCCAGCGAACTCATCAATACCGCCAGTACATATAGTTTACCCATTTTACGGTGCAGGTTTAAATACCTCTTTCTTATGCCGGCGCTAAACTGCATCCACCCGATAAGCAGTGCAAGCCCACCTAAAATGATGTGCAAATAAAACGCTGTGTTCCAGACAGCATTACTGATAATGGCATCAGGTTTAAGACCCAACAAACCAAAGCGCCGGTCGATTATAAAATAAATAACAGGATAAAGTCCGATGATGATTGAAAGCGATGCGAATAAAACCCAACCTGTTTTTTTAATCATTGCCTGGTTTTCTTAATTTTTATTTTGTTATAAAACTACACAAAATGTTGTACGCTGCACAATGTATGCTGTATTTAGTCTGTGTATTGCACCTTCAACACACCTGGTTTAGCTTTGCTTGAAGCCCATCATGCAATCAGTTAATTATTCCTGATCTTCTCAATTACCGGTTTCCCTTTTTGGCTTTTGGCTTTTATCCTCCCATCAATCGTATTTCGTAAGTCAAAATTCGTAAATTTGTCCCGGCCATTCTATCGCCTTATGAATACATAGGGAGGAAAGTCCGGGCAACACAGAGTATCCTGCTTCCTAACCGGAAGGTCTTACGCAAGTGAGAACAGCAAGTGCCACAGAAAATTACCGTCCTGAAGTAAGTCGCTTTGCGGCGTATACTTCAGGGTAAGGGTGAAAACGTGAGGTAAGAGCTCACGCATAATAGTAGCAATATTGTTATGGGGTAAACCTCAGGAGTTGAAAAACCAAATAGGTTACAATTATGGAGCTGCTCGTTCCAGGCGTGTATTCGCCAGTTGTAATGGGTAGGTTGCTTGAGGTTATTGGCGACAATAATCCCAGATAAATGATAGAAGCCCGCTTCGGCGGGTACAGAACCCGGCTTACAGGCCTTTTTAGTAGTAGGTAGCAGGTATCAGGTAGCTGGTACTTTCTACTAAAACCTGCTACTAACTACTTACTACCTGCTACCTTCGGATAAAAAGCATCCCGGATTAATTTTACTGTACAACTTCCATTGCTCTCAATCACTGAAACAACATCAAACCTGATTTCTCTGTCGCAGCCTTTTTGTTTTACATACCTGTTAATGGCCCGTATCAGCTTATTTTGTTTGCTTCTGGTAACAAATATTTCGGGTTCTCCAAAGGCATCGCTGCTTCTGGTTTTCACTTCAACGGCTACAAGTAAATCTTTATCTGTTGCAATCAAATCAATTTCAAGCTTTTTATAACGCCAGTTGCTTTCTAATATACTATAACCTTGTTGTTCAAGGTATTCCCTGGCTAATTGTTCTCCGTGTTTTCCTTTTTGAAGGTGATCGGACATGGCTTTGAAATATTAAACCTGCGTATTAAATTAGTAATAAATCGAAACAAATTTTGTTTAGAAAAATAAAAAATAAAAATTATCTTTGGGTATAGGTGGTTCACACGAGGCCACTTTTATTCATATAAAATATAAACTATGAAAAAATTAAGATTATTAGCTCTTTCCCTTAGCCTTTCGTTTGGGGCCTTTGCACAATACGAAGGTGTTATTGAATTTAAAATGGAAACCAAAAAAGACACGACTACCAATATTTATTACGTTAAAGGCGATCATGTAAAGCTGGACCAGCTGGGCAGAAGATCGGGCAAGGTAGAAGGCAGTTTTGTATTTGACCTTGTGAATAAAAATGTAAAATTTATTAACCCTGCCCGTAAGGTATGGGGCGAGCATAAATCGGAAACCCCACCGGTTTTGAAAGGAAAATGCGAGGTGATAAAAACTAAAAATGCAAGAACACTGGCCGGTAAAAAATGCACCGAGTATATTGTTAAAAATACAGAAGAGAATACACAAATAAGCTTTTGGATCTCCTCCGAAAAGTTTGACTTTTTTATGCCCTTAGTTAAATTATGGAACCGCAAAGACAAGGCTTCGGTTTATTTTAATCAGATTACTGATTTACCAAAAGGTTCAATGCCCATGCTTTCGGTTGAAACTACATTAGACGGTAAACCTATCGGTAAACTGGAAGTAACCAAAGTGGATAAGAAAAACATTGATCAATCGCAGGTTACAGTACCCGCCGATTATAAAAAGTTTGAACAATAGAGTATTAAGTTAAAAGTTAAAAAGCCCTTCCGAAAGAGGGGCTTTTTATTAGGGTATTTTTTACAGAATATAATCCGTAGATAAAAAATTAGATTTACGTCCTTCAATAATTTCGGTTAATATTTTTTTATTGGCTTCAATATCTTTACTGGCCACCATGGTGCGTATGGAAAATACCCGCAGGGCATCAAATACACTGAGCGTCCCTTCGGCAGAATCTTTACGCCCGTTAAAGGGAAATACATCCGGGCTTCGCTGGCACTGGCTGTTGATGTTAACACGGCAGACCTGGTTAACTAAGGGGTCAATTAATTCGGCCAATTGCCGGGTATTATTACCAAAAATACTGACCTGTTGCCCGAAGTTGGAATCGACCATGTACTGCACCGGCTCCGAAATGTTTTTAAAGGAAAGTATGGGCACCACCGGGCCGAATTGTTCTTCGTTGTATACACGCATACTGGAAGTTACAGGGTAAAGCACAGCCGGGTATACAAAGGATTCGTTTATTTCGCCTCCGTTTTTATTGAGTACACCTGCACCTTTTTTCAGGGCATCTTCTATCAGTTCTTTTAAATACTGTGGCTTGTCTGTTTCGGGCAAAGGGGTAATCATAACACCCTCTTCCCAGGGCATGCCCATTTTAAGCTGCTCTAATTTTTGTACATATAGTTTATTAAAATCCTCTGCAATTTGTTCGTGTACAAAAATTATTTTTAAGGCGGTGCAACGTTGTCCGTTAAAGGAAAGGCTACCAAGTATGCACTCATTAACGGCCAGTTCAATATCTGCATCCGGCAATACAATAGCCGGGTTTTTAGCTTCGAGGCCCAATACAGAACGTAAGCGGTTGGGTCTGGGATGGGCTTTTTTTAATACGTTGGCTATTTTGCTTGAGCCTATGAATGCAAACACATCTACCTTTCCGCTTTCCATTAATTTGGCCACCGTATCTTTACCATGCCCGTAAATAATATTAATAACCCCCTTGGGAAAACAGTCCTTAAATGCGTTTAACAAAGGGTGAATTAACAAGACTCCGTGCTTGGCTGGTTTAAAAATAACAACATTTCCCATAATTAACGCAGGAATAAGCAGGGCAAAAGTTTCGTTGAGGGGGTAATTGTAGGGACCCATGCACACAGTTATTCCAAGGGGGCCTCTTCTTATTTGTGCATAGATGTCGTTTTTCTTTTCGATGCGCGAACAATCCCTGTCCAGGTTTTTAAGGGCATCAATGGTGTCAAATATATATTCAATGGTACGGTCGAATTCTTTTTCTGAATCTTTATAGGACTTCCCGATTTCCCACATCAGCAGTTTCACCACATTGTTTTTTTGTTCTTTCATCATTTTGGTAAACTGCAGCATATACTCGATGCGCTTTTTTACCGGCATGGTGGGCCAGGCACCACGACCTAAATCGTAGGCTTTTTGTGCTGCTTCCAGGACTTCAAAAGATTCTTTTTCGCCGAGTATGGGGAAGGAGCCTAATCTTTTACGACTGAGTTTATTGTTCTCCTTAATGTATACCGGCGAAAAAACTTCCTGCACCGGGCCACCCCATGTTTTTAATTCTCCGTTTACTAAATACTCTTTTTGTTCCAGTTGTGCCGTTAAGGCCATGTTTGCTGGTACCTGATCTTCTGTTGGAAATACATCCGTTTTGTTTTGTTGCATAAAGCTTCGTTTAATTAATTACTTGCTACCTGCTACTTGTTACAAGGTACACAGGACTATAGTAATGATAAGGAAATAATATTTTATTTGGAAATGAATATTCGCTATAAATTACGTGAGTTGTGGAATTTAAACAGAAGCATTATTCGTGTATTCGTGGCAGAATTCAATACAAGGTAAGCCACGAATGCACGAATAAAAACCAGTAGCAACACGCTTAGTAAAAACGCATTGCTTAATAAGAACTTCTAACTGCCCGAAACACCTGTTCCCTATGATTCAAGTAAATAGTTGCCACTATACCATTTGCCCATCCTTTAGCTGTGATAAGCCCGGAGGGCTGATATTATTATAGAATATATTCAATAAGAAGAAATATAACCCTGAAAGCGTGAAATAATGTCATCCCTTCGGGATTTGTATTAATATGTATTACATGAACTATTATCATTTCATCCCTTCAGGATTTGTTTTATGTGTAGGTTTTAATGTATCTGTCAAAGGCCTTGCAAACGAATCGGTGGCAGCTTGTTTATGCTTTTCAATCACTACACCTTGTGTTGTTGTACCACAACCTGTAAGACTTAAAAAAGTACCCAGAAAAAACAGCACTAAAATTCGTACCGCTTTGATCTTAATGTTTATGGAAGCCTTGTAATAAAGGTTTAATAAATGCTTTTCAATTTTCTTTTCTTCTCTATTGACCTGGCTTTTGTAAAAATGTCCACAGGTTTTAGCTGTTCCTTTTTTTGTGAAATAATTTTTTACCTCGTCTGTGGTCATTTTAGTGAAATCAACAACGGTTTTATTACAGGCATTGCAATGTCTCCCTGTTTTGTTGGGATGCATGGCCTCCCAGTTTTCAGGGCAGGGATTAGGAATGCTTATGTTGTGACGTATGTTCTTCATTTTTTAAAGGCCGGAGGCCTGTGATAACAAGCTTAGCGAGGACGCTAAGCTTAACGGGGGTATTTGTATACTTCCAGGGAATGAAAGGTTAGTGGGCTATTTCACCAGCTCACCATTTTTATAAATTTCTGTTTTTTCCAAAGCTCCATCTTTAGTATAATATTTCCATTCACCTTCTCGTTTGCAATATCCCATGTTGAATATATCATCATTCAATGCACTCTCAGGAGGAATTTTATATTGTCCTTTCAGTTTAATGCTTCCATTTGTATACCGTGCAATATAGGCCCCAATGCAACAGTCGGTATAAAAGTCTCCTTCATAAATTAAATTTCCTTTTGCATCTTTGAGTTTTAAATAACAGGGTTTACAATTCCCAATGTCTGGTTCATTTAAGTGAGTTTCATATACTGCTGCTGAAACAAGTTTCTTGTCAAGCCAATAGCTGCATTTTGAACCCGTACATTTTTTTTCTAATAAAGAATGGTCGTTAACAACATTCATTGTATCTACCTGAGCAGTCAACTTTAACGTTAGCAGAGAAAAAATTATTTTTAAAATTAGCCTCATCGTATTCTTGTATGATAAAAGGTATGTGCTCTTCTATTTCCTCACCGATACCCTTATCCCTTCCGAATGACTGCTGAACTCAGGAGCGTACATACATTGTATACTGGTAATGCCATTACTGAAATTACCGTACTGGTTTACAATAAGCGGGTATTCAAATACAAAAGTACCCTTGGGCAATGAAGTAAAGAAAAAATTAGTGGCGGCATCTTTGGTGCTTTGGTAATAACCCAAACCATCCTGCCACTGGTATGCGCTGAACACAGTGGCGGGCTCGAAGCAGGCGGCGCGCATGTCTTTCATGTGCACATATTGCATGTCACGGTCAACGCGAAGCTCTATCCGTACTTTTACTTTATCTCCTGGTTTTAAGGCGGTGCTTTCTGTTATAGGCTCTATTACCGGCCCTGCTGCCGTGTTTTTTTGCAGAAAAAGTTTTTTACTCAATTGCAAAGGTGTTTGTCCGGGAGTAATTTTATCCAACTGCTCAAAGTATTGCCAGTACACAGCTCCCCAACTCACCCCTTCGTCTTTTTTGTTGATTTTAATTTTACTAAGGCTGGTGTTTACCTCACTGCCTGTCCAGGTTTTTTTAAAGTAGCCCGTGCCTGCTTCTGCCTTTAGTGTGGGATCATTCTTAGGGTCAAGCTTTATACTGCCCACTTGTATTTCAACATTGGGTTCGGTGGAAAGCCAGTCGGTGCCACGTAACAACAAAGCGTACACGGCCTCACAGGTGGCTTTGGTGCTTTGCCAGTTTTGTGTTTGTTTGCTTTTGAGCAACCAGGTTTTTAAATCGTCCACGGATTTCCGGTCATTAGCAATTTCATCAAAGGCTTCAATCAACAGGGCCTGGCTCTCGATGGGCGCTTCGTACCAGTAAAAACCGCGGTAGTTTTCTTTCCAGTACATGCCCATTTCTTCACTGAACAAAGCATTTTCTTTTAAGGATTTTAAAATGTCTGTAGCTGTTTTTTTATCTTCGGAACGGTTCAGGCCCAGGGCTATCATGCCCTGCATGTACCGGCTGTTGCTGAGCCAGTAGTGTTTGGCCTGGGCTTTAAAATAGTCTACAGCTTTTTTGTTTTGTTCATCTGTTTCTATGTCTTTAAAATAACTGCGGGCATAAATGTATTGCACAGCCATATAACTTAGGTGATTGGTTTTTTCGTAGTTTTTGTCTGTACGTTTTATAGCTTCAAAGTCTTCCCTTAAACGCTTGTCGCAATACTTTATAGCTTTGTTCAGCATATCCCGGGTGTTGTTATCTTCGCGTACTTTTTTAATACCAAGTTTATCAAGGTGGCCCATACCGCTTACAATGTGCTGGGTAATGTACCAGTCGTCAGGGCCGCCTTCAAACCAGGGCCAGCCACCGTTGCTGAGCTGCATTTTTTGAAGCCGGGTGAGGGCACTTTGCAACTCGTTGCTCATTTTGTTTAAATCAAACAACAAGGCTACCCTGTTCTTGCGTTCGCTTTCGTTTTTGGCTTCCATCACCCAGGGGGTTTCTTCGAGCAACAAAGCTTTCAGCTCCTGATTTTTTTGCAGATTGGAAAGGAAAGCATCCGGGTCTTTTAATTTCCAGGTATCGAACACCTGTTTTATTTTGGGTGCTGAGTTTACAATGTGCGTGGCAATGCTGTTGGCATAAAAGCGACTGAAGGTTTGCTCGGCGCATTCGTAAGGGTATTCCATCAGGTAAGGCAAACTTTGTATGGCATACCAGGCCGGGTTGGCGGTAAACTCAAAAGTATAAGAATGGTTGCGCAGTGTTGTAGAGTTGTTGTTCTGGCTGATGAAACGGGTGAAGTCTACTTCTTTGTTTTGTTTGCTGCGAATGCTTAGGGGCATACTTTCGGTAACCAGCATACGGTTGCTGAGTACAGGCAAAGCCATTTCTTCCCCGTCGCTAAAGTTGGCGGCTTTGGCAATTACTTTGTAGCTAACAGCCTGTATGCCTTCCGGTATACTAATGTCCCAGCTCAAGGCAGCACTTTGTCCTTTAGCAGCAGTAAAATTAATTTGCGGAATTTTATTATTGAATTCAATATTGAGTGGTTTGTTGCTGAGGGCATCAAACAATTGCAGCTCCGCCGTTCCGTTAATAGGTGCAGGGCTGAGGTTAGACACTTTTGCAGCAAAAGTCATCTTGTCGTTTTCCCTGAAAAAACGCGGGGCATTGGCTTGCACCATCAGGTCTTTTTGGGTAACGAGTTCGTTGCTGACCTGCCCGAATTTTAAATCTTTGGTATGGGCCAGTCCCATTATTTTCCATTTGGTTAAGGATTCGGGGACAGTAAACTTTACAATGATCTCTCCTTTTTCGTTGGTTTGTAACTGAGGAAAAAAGAAAGCGGTTTCGTTAAAGTTGCTGCGGGCTTTTACGTTGTTTATGTCTTTATCATCTTTACCTCCGCCATTGGCTTGTTGCTCTTTGCTTACTACACCAGTATCTTTTGTATTGGCTGTTTCAAGGTTTTTATCGTATTCTTTCATTTGAGGTTTCTCTTCACTTGGTACCCCGGCCATTTCCGATTTGCTCTCATCCATTGCCACACTGCCTTTCACTGCTGCATTGTGCATAAAGTATACTGTTCCGTTCCCCTCTCCACCCCTGTTGTAATAATTGGAATAAAAGTTCAGACCAAAATAATTCAGGCGGTCGTAATTCCTCCAGGGTGTATTGTGTCGGTTGTTCACATTTTCTGAATACTCCGAAGAGTTCACAGGGCTACCGGTGTTGCTGCTCCAGTAAAGTGAAGAGTAATAACGGGAATATACATCAAATGCCCAGCTGTTGCTTTTAAATGCATCAAGCGAAGCATCGTACATGGTGGCCAAAAGCTCAGCCGTTTCTTTTTCGCCTTTTTTATTTTTAATAATCATTTTCCATTCTTCCTGCTGCCCGGGCAATAGTTTGTTGCGGAAAGTTTCAAAGGTGATGTCCAACTCTTTATTGGTATAAGGTACGTTTACAATGGTGGAGTGGGAATAAAAACGGTTGTTTTTAATAAAGCTGATGTGGTAAGCAAAATTGCCGCGGTATTTTTCTTCAATGGGAATTTCAACCAGGCCCATGCTGCAGGCCTTCATCGTTTTGGAAATTATTTCCTTGTTGTGTTCTACTTCCAATAAATACGAAGTGCCTTTAATAGCAGAAGCCTGTATAAATGAAGCTTTTTGCCCCGGCTCCCCGCTGTTGCGTATGGACTGGTACCAGTCGGCATCCTGTTCGGGGACTTCGGTTTTATCATCTTTTTTATAAAGGGTAACATAATTAATGGCTTTTACTTCGTTGCCGTTTTTGTCTTTGCACAGACTTTCAATCAGGTAAACACCGGCAGGTAATTTTTTTAAACTATTTACCAGGTCTATTTCTTTTTTCTTTTCGGTATCAAAAGTGGTTTCGGCTACTTTGTCAGAGCGTTCCCATTTGTACATATTGGTTTCATCTTCGTAAAGATCGTTCGGAAATAAATTGTAGTATTCTTCTTTGTTGATGAGGTGTTTATCGGGCTGCTCCCACAGGCGGCTTCTGAAGACTTTGGTTGGTTGTTTCAATTTGTAAACGCTTACATTTCCTTTTGCTGCTTCATCAACACCGTTTAAATTAGTGGTGCTTATTTTAAAGGGTTTAAGACTGTCCTGTTCCAATTTATCGTCTACACTTAAATTCAGGTTGAGCATTTTGTAGCCTACATACACATTGGTTTGTGTGCTGTGCGTTTCTCCGTTCATGTCGGTTACATCGGCGTATACCGTGTATATATAAGTGGGCTCATTTTTTCTGGGAACATTGGGATCGGGCAGGGCTTTAAAGGAAATGCTGTAGCCGCCGGTATCGTTGCTCAGGGTCACTCCGTTGGTAATTTCAACGGCATCGTTGCGCGGGTAATAGCCCCGGTACCAATACCACCAATAAGGGTAATTGATGTTGCGCACTACACGGTATTTCACCTGTGCCCCGTCAATGTTATTACCCGCATAAGCAAGGGCTTTGGCTTCTGTTTTAATTTCATCGCCCAGGGCAAAAGAACCTTTCACCGGATTAAAACTGGTTTCAAATTTAGGGCGTTTGTATTCTTCTACCGAAATATAAGCCGTACCGTTATTATCGGTTATACGCATTTGCCCGTTGAGCAAACCCATGGGGGCTGTGAAGGAACCTGAAACGGTACCAAAATCGTTGGTGGTCAATGGCAGCTCACTTACTTTTTGACCGTTGACATCGTATAAAGTTACTGTAAGCGGACTTTTGGTGAGGAGCTGGTTGTTGTTCTCCCCATCTGTACTCAGGCGGATGGCTTTAAAATAAATAGTCTGCCCTGGTCTGTAGATAGCCCTGTCGGTAAAAAAGAAGGTACGGTTGCTTGTTTTGTTATTGTTGTAAGGTTTATATGAATAAAAAGAAGTTTCGCTGTGCAGGTAGTCTTCGTCTTTGGTAAATTCAAGGTAAAAGTTGTTGTTGTGTTCCGACTGCATTTGTGGAATGCTGAAGTAACCGTTTTCATCGCTGGTGTAAGTATCTCCTTTTTCTCGGACGTAATTTCTTGTATTGGCATTATAGTGGTCTAACCACAATTGTGTTTTAACGCCTTTTAATCTTTCGCCGCTTTGACGGTGCATTAGGTATATATCATAAGAACCGTCGTTCATTCTTCGGCTGGTATAGGCTAAATTGCTTGTCCAGCAGGAAGCGTGGGCCACAATTTGTTTGTGGTAATTAAAATCGGGCGAGGTGGAAGCAAGGACGATGTAATACCCATAAGCCAGCTCGGGCATTTTAACTTCTACACTGTGTTGGTTAAAGTCTGCATCATCGGGGAGGCTGTATTCAAAACTTTTTTCTGCTTTCAGTTGCAGGTATTTTTTTACTAAGTCTTCACCCCAGGTGTTGAGCCGGATGGCCCTGTCTTTTTCGTATGTTGATTTAATTACACGAAAATAAATTTTGTTGAAGTTGCGGTAACTCACCAATGCCCTGAATGGTTTGTTGGGCTCGTTGACATGTTCAATGGTAAAATTAAGAAAACGGAATTTAATTTCATCGGCCATGGCTTTGCAATGTGAAGCACCGTAAGAGCCTGGAAATTTTTTGATTACATCGTCGGCAATGGCTAAGGATTTTTTTCTGTTCCATTTTAAGTCTTCGTTTTGTAGGGGTTTGTAAGTAGCCGCTGCATTGTTGTAATAGGCAGCTATTTTATACAGTGCTTCTGCTGAGGCTGGATTGGTTTTGTGTTTGTCGGCCAGCCATTGCAGGGATTGAATATACAGGCTGTCTTTTAATTCGTGAGCGGATTGCGTGTTTACAAATTGCAAACGTTCGAGTTCTACATGAATTAAAGCTTCGGGTGTTTTATCGTTTAAGTGGAAACGGGTCAGTTGCTGCAATACATTCAGCGCATAATATTTTAAGTGAAGCGAATCTTCCGGCCTTTTAATTTCCCTGTTAATAAATTCGGTGTAAGGCCTCAGGTAAATTTCATCGTTCAGGTTGAACTGGTTTCCGGGGCGGTTGAGGTCGGCTTCGTTGTTTTCAAAAAAATCGAGTGCACGGTGGGCAATAAAATCGTAGAGGGTAGGGCGCAGAATGCGTGTTTCGGAAGAACCTTTGCTAAGGATGTAATCGTAATAATCAATTTTTGTCCGTTTTAAACTATCGCTGTTGTCTAAGGAAGCTGTATAGTTTTTTATGCACTCATTCACCAATTGATGGAGGTTCCAGGTGGAAACGTCTTCGTTACTGAAATTAACTGTAGCGCTGCGTTCTAAAAATTTCCAGCGGTTGTTTTGGTAGTATTGCCAGTAGGCATCGGCGAGTATGCTTTGCAGTACAGGCCTGGCCGGAAACTTAGCAGACTTCACTTCTTCACTTAATTGCTGAATGGATTTTTCAAGTGAAAACTCTTCTTTGGCTTCCTCAAAACGCATGCGGTACAAAATGGCTTTGATGAGCTGTGGGGAATTGTTTTCCTTTTTTGCCCGCTCGTATATTTGCCGGGTAAGGTCTAAGGCTGATTGGGTAAGGCCTTTTTCACTCAATGAATCCACCCTTTTCCACTCCTTATCGTACGTGCTGCCTTTTGCAAAAACTAAGTCAGGTCCGCCTGGTGCCTTAGTGTATTGTTTACTTAAAAATCCAACGGATATAACAACTGAAGCCGAACAGATAAAGAGCAGGCTTAAAATTTTTCTGAAGTTCATAAAAAAGAATTTAAAATTGAGATGCTAATGCGTTTAAAATTCCATAAAGAGATTAAATATACTGATCTTAAGTTTAAAATTCAAAGTTCATTGAAGTTCGATAGTTTATAAGCTCATCCGTTCAATAGTTGCGCTAACAGTTAAACGAATAAACGGATAAACAAAGGAACTATGTCAGGCCTGAAAATTTAAAAAGCCCCGCATAGCGAAGCTTTTTAAATAATAAAATGCAGAATTTATATTTTGCCCAAAACGTATAAAATGGCAATTATCGCAGCGGCCAGCCACAGGAGTCCGCCAAATACAAAAATAAAATAACTAAAAGTAAGTAAACAGAGAACCAGTGTTACCCAAAACCATTTGTTAATACTTTCGTTTTTGAGGTATACAGCCAAAGGAGGAATAAAAATTGCGAGAATCACCAATAAAATCAGCATGGCATCGGCATCTCCGGAAGCACCTGATTGACTTTGAGGCTGGCTTTGCTTTGTTGCAGTAATAACGGGCGTATTTGTCGTGTGATGTGTAGTGATGCCGGAAGACAAGCTTTCATGTTGAGCAGGTGATTTGGCTTTGGTCGTTTTTGTTGTTGCCGTTGATTCTGTTTTAATCGAAGCAATTAATTCGCCTGCTGGTTTTTCATCATTGTTCAGGATAGCAGGAATACTTTTCATTTCTTCAGCCAATGCTATGGATGCAATGCCACTGTTATTTTTCTGTTTGTGTTTTGATGAATGGCCGGCCATGTAATAACCTTTGTTGTAATGGCGTTTTACCAATTCAACTGAGTTTTTACAGGAGAAAATAAAAACGGACAATACAGCGATGATAGATAAGTTAATTCTTTTTTTCATAAGGTTTAATTTAGAATTTTATAGGTTCAACTTTTTTTAGGTAAATGTAGTATGAACTATAAAAGCTCAAAAATAGGATTTTTCTGTTTTGAAAAGTAAAAAGGAAGGAATTTTTTTAGGAATTACGAGGTACGAATCTACGAATACGAATTGATACGAATGTACTAATGATGGAATAATGAGTTACGTGGCACTATCCTGGGAATACAAATCTTTACAAAGATACTGCTGTTTGCATTATGAGTTACGAAGTACAAGATATGATGTAATTCTATACAGCAACACCACACCCGGATTTGTATATTCGTATCAATTCGTATTCGTAGTGAACTAAGAACTAACGAACTAAAGTAAAATTCCCCACATAACTATGCTTGTTCTTTAAAATATCTGTGGTGTTTATTTTGTATACATACACTCCTTCTTCCACAGGTTCGCCGCTGCCGTTCATTAAGCCGTTCCAACCTTCGTTGATGTCGTGTGTTTTAAACAACTGATGCCCCCAGCGGTCAAAAATCAACATTTCAAATTCAGTTAAGCCTTCTGATTTAGGAGCAAAGGCATCGTTTAAGCCGTTGTGATCAGGCGTAAAGGCATTGGGAATGTAGATGGTGGTTTCACCAAATACCCGTATTATTTTCTTAACGGTGTCTCTACAGCCGTATTGGTTAATAGCAATTTGTGTAATGGTGTAGCTTCCGGTATCAGGATATATATGCGAAGGATTTTCAAGGACGCTGCTTGCAAAGTCGTCTAAATCCCAGTCCCACATAGTTGCCCCATTGGACCCGTTGAGGAAAGTAATTTTAGGGTCGAATATGGAAACAGAATAAGATGAGGGTGTGAAATCCGCAATGGGATGAGGGTAGACGATAACGGGATAATTCAATGTATCTTTCATCACACAGCCATAAGAATTGGTGATGGTTAAGGAAACAAAATAAGTACCGGCAGAATCGTAGGTGTGGATTGGGTTTTGGGTATAGGTTAAATTGCCATCACCAAAATCCCACAACCAGTTTACAATAGCGCCCAATGGTATGGTTGAATTGTCGTTGAACTTGACGGTGAACTTATCGCAACCACTGGCCATTTCGGGGGCGAAATTGAAGATAGACAGGGGATGGGTTGTTACAATTTTCGTAACAGTGTCCTTACAGCCAAAATTAGAAACAATGGCTAAGCTCACATTAAAGCTGTCGTTCTGTGCAATAAAAATATGTTGTGGGTTGGTTTGTGAGGATGTAACGCCGTCACCAAAATCCCACCAGCTACTGCTGACTGTTCCGTTGATAAGTGTAGAAGTATTGATGAAGTCTGTTGTGTCTCCCCAACAAACAACAGTGCTTGTAAATGAAGCGACCGGCTTTTCGTAGACGGTTACCGGTATACTAATGCTATCCGCACAGCCACTGCCTGTGTTTACTTTTAGTTGAACAGTATAGACTCCTGCTGTGGCGTATGTATGTGTCGGGTTTTGAAGTATACTTGTTCCGGCATCCCCAAAGTTCCAGCTCCAGTTGATGGGCGGCCCTGTTGAATTGTCTGTGAAAACAGACAATTGGGATTGGCAGGTGTTTGTGGTGCTGAAGTGTGCGCTTGGCAATGGACTTACAACCACCGTGTCGTGAATGGTGCTGCTGCAACCACCGTCAGATACAACTACGTGGGTTACCACAAAGGTGCCGGTGGTAGCGTAGGTGTGTGTTGCATTAAAGCCGCTTACAATGGGCGAGCCATCGCCAAAATCCCAGGTGGAAGAAAGAATAAACCCATTGTTAATAGTGGAGCTGTCTATAACCGTTAAAATAGCATTTTTACAAACATTGTTGTTGGCTTTAATACCCGCTATTACATCGCCGCGCACGACTACAATTTTAAAGGCCTGATCGGTACAGGCGGCTCCGTTTGAGATACTCAGTGAGCTTAAATAACTTCCGGCGGCGGCATACACGTGCGATGTTACAGGGCCTGTTGTGCTGTTGCCGCCGTCACCAAAATCCCAAACCCACTGGTTGGGGTTGCCTGTAGAAACATCGGTAAATGTAGTGGCGGTTCCAATGCAAACGGTATCGGTGGTGAAGTTGGCTGTTGGCAATACGTTCACGGTAACAGGGAGTGTTATGGTGCTGTCGCAGCCATTGATGTTGGTAACGGTTAAAGACACGTTGTATGTTCCGGCAAGGGCATAAATGTAATTGGGGTTTTGCGAGGCGGAATTGTTCCCGTCGTTAAAATCATAATACCAGCTGCTGATAGCAACTGAATCGGTGGAATGATCGGTGAAGGCTGTTACTGTTCCCTGGCAACTTACATTGGCTGTAAACAAAGGAATGGGAACTGTGTTGATGGTAATGGGTTTTACGATGGTGTCTATGCAACCAAACGTATTGCTTACTATTAATGTTACATTGTTGTTGCCACTTTGCGTATAGGTGTGAGAAGGGCTTTGCACGGTGCTGTTTCCACCGTCGCCAAAATCCCATGCGTAAGTACTTAGTCCGTTACCTGTAGAAGCATCTGTAAACTGAACACTTTTGCGGGCACAGGCATTGGTAAATGTAAAATTGGCCTGTGGTTGTTCCACTATATTGATCAGCTGACTGATGGAATGGCTGCAACCAAAACTATTGCTGACTGTAAGTGTTACCGTGTAATTGCCTGTATTCGGGTAAATGTGTGAAGGCGATTGTGTTGTGTCTAAAGGACTGCTGTCTCCAAAATCCCAGCTCCAGTGAACAGGCCCTCCGGTAGAAGTGTCGGTAAATACTGTGGCGTAACCAAAACAGGCCCTTGTGGCCGTAAAGCCGGCAACAGGCAGGGAATCTACAATAACATTTTGTCTAAGCGTATCGGAACAACCGAATACATTGTTGACAATTAACTCAACTATATGGGTGCCTGCTGAAGAATAGGTGTGAATGGGTGAATTGGCAGTACTTGCAGCACTTCCATCTCCAAAATCCCAATGCCAGGTAACAGCCGAAACAGACTGATCGGTGAAGGTGCTAACTGATCCAATGCAAACGGAATCGGAACTAAAAGCCGCAACAGGCAATGGATGGACGATGCTGTTGAAGTGGACAGCATCCAGACATCCAAATGCGTTTTGTGTGATGAGGGTAACTGTAAATGTTCCTGCGGTGGTGTAGGTGTGTGTTGGATTTTGTGTTGTATCAGCAAGGCTGTTGTCGCCAAAATCCCATGCCCAGTGAATAGGGGAATTTGTTGTGGTGTCTGTAAATACTGTTGCTGCATTTAAACAAGGACTTGTACTTGTAAAGCCGGGCTTTGTGCGTGGATAAATTGTTATAACAATGGTGGTGTCGTGGCTGCAACCTGTAGCGGCAAAGCCAACGCTTAAGTTTATGCTATAGGTTCCCGCTGTATTGTATACATGTTTGGGTGAGGGGTTGTTGCTGTTATCAGCATAACCATCTCCGAAAGTCCAGGTAAATGTATCGGGTGTGCCGCCTGATGTGCTGTTGAAAAACACGGTGTCGTTTGTACAGGTGTTGGCAAAAGTAAAATTGGCTGTTGGAACCGGGTTTACAGTAATGTTTTTTACAAGGGTATCGGAACAGCCGCTTGTTGCAATTGAAACGAAGGTAACCGAATAGGTTCCTGCATTGGTATAGGTATGCGTTGGGTTTTGAAGGTTGCTTAAAGGACTTGCATCACCAAAATCCCAGGCCCAGTTGCTGACTGTGCCAATGCTTTGATCAAAAAAGCTGCTGCTTTGTCCAAGGCAGACTGTTGTATTGTTAAATAAAGCAGTGGGGATGGAATTGACAACAATGGTATGGCTGATGGAATTGCTGCAACCGAAACTATTGGTAACTGTAAGTGTAGCGTTGAAGCTGCCGGGGTTGGCATAAATATGCGATGGCGATTGATTGGTGTCTATTACAGTTACATCCCCAAAATCCCAGCTCCAGCTTATAGCGGAAACAGAACTGTCTGAAAAGAGGGTAGCGTAACTCTGACAGGCTGTACTGGCGGAGTAAGCTGCAACAGGGTTGGGGTTTACAACCACGTTTTTTACAAGGGTGTCTGTGCATCCGAAAATAGTCCCAACAATTAAACTCACCGTGTATGTTCCGGCGGCAGGGTAGGTATGTGTTGGGGAGTTCACTGTACTTACAGCACTTCCATCCCCAAAATCCCAGCTCCACGAAACAGCAGAGGTGGATTGATCACTGAACGTTGTTGCTGAATTGGCGCAAACGGTATCGGCACTAAAGGCTGCAACAGGTAAGGAATAAACAGTGGTATTAATAGTAACAGAATCAATGCAGCCGAAAGCGTTTTGTGTTGTCAGGCTAACCGGGTAAGTTCCGGTATTCGTATAGGTATGCGCAGGGTTTTGAATTGTGCTTACAGCGCTGCCGTCACCAAAGTTCCAGACCCATTGAGTGGGAACGTTAAGTGTAGCATCGGTAAACAGACTTGTGGCATTTAAACAGACATTTGTGTTGGTGAAGGAAGGAAGGGTACGCGGGTAAATAGTTATGCTAATTGTTGTATCGTGGCTACAACCTGTAGCAACATAACCAACGGTTAACTGAACAGGGAATGTTCCTGCGGCACTGTATACATGTTTAGGGTCTGGGTTGTTGCTGTTATCCGAAAAACCATCGCCGAAATTCCAGGTAAATGTATCGGGTGTACCCAGGGAAGTGCTGTTGAAAAAGGCGGTGTCGTTTTTACAGGTGTTGGCAAAGGTAAAGTTGGCACTTGGAACGGGATTAACCGTGATGATTTTTGATACAGTGTCCGAACATCCGCTTGTGGTAAATGAAACAAGGGTAACGGTATAGGTTCCGGCATTGGTATAGGTATGTGTAGGGTTCTGAAGAGTACTCAAAGGACTTGCATCACCAAAATTCCAGCTCCAGCTGCTCACGGCTCCAATGCTTTGATCAGTAAAGCCGGTGCTTTGGCCCGCACAAACGGTTGTGTTGTTGAACAGGGCGCTTGGAACAGCGTTCACAACAATTGTCTGCGTGATGGAATTGCTGCACCCAAAAGTATTTGTGATGGTAAGTACAACGTTAAAGCTACCCGCGTTGGTATAAATGTGAGAGGGGGATTGTAAAGTGTCTTTTGCACTTGCATCATCAAAATCCCAGCTCCATTGAATGGCGCCGGTGGAGTTGTCTGTAAAAACAGTGGAATAACCCTGGCAGGCTGTAGCACTTGTAAATGCAGCAACAGGGTTGGGGTTTACTGTTACGGTATGAAGGATGGTATCGGTGCATCCGAATACATTGGCAACAACCAGGCTTACAGTGTAGGTACCGGCAGCAGGGTAAGTATGTGTGGGTGAATTAACTGGGCTTACAGCACTTCCGTCTCCAAAATTCCAGGTCCATGCAACAGCGGAAGCTGACTGATCGGTAAAGATAGTTGTTGAACCTGCACAAACGGTATCGAAGGTGAAAGCGGCCAGGGGCAATGGATGCACAATGGTGTTAACAGCAACAGAATCGATACAACCGGTTGCGTTTTGTGTTGTAAGGGTAACGGTAAAAGTTCCGGCACTGGTATAAGTGTGCGAGGGGTTTTGAGTGGTACTGTGCGCGCTTCCATCACCAAAGTTCCAGTTCCATTGAGTGGGCGCGTTTGAAGTGGCGTCGGTAAATACAGTGCTTGCATTTAAACAGGAAGTACTGCTGGTAAAAGCAGGAACTGTTCTCGGAAACACAGTTACAGGGAGTAATAAAGTCTGCGTACAACCTGTACCCGCATAACCGGCTACAAGTGTAACGGTGTAAATGCCGGTGGCTGAGTACAAATGTTTGGGTGTAGGGTTGTTGCTGTTGTCAGAAAAGCCATCGCCAAAAAACCATACAAATGTATTGGGTGCCCCAAGTGATGTGCTGTTGAAAAACATAGTGTCGTTTATACAGGTGGAAGTAAAAGTGAAATTAGTGGTGGGCACAGGGTTGATGGTGATGCTGTGAGCCACTGTGTCTGCACATCCGATTGTGCCGAGGGCTATTAAGGTTACAGTGTATGTGCCGGCATTGGTGTAAACGTGTACCGGATTTTGTTGAGTACTTAATGCACTTGCATCCCCAAAATCCCAGCTCCAGCCGGAGAGAGTACCTGTAGACTGATCGGTGAAAACGGAGTTTTGTAATAAACAATTGTTGGAAGGGGTAAAGGCAGCAACAGGAATAGCGCCCACTGTAACCGTATGCGTTACAGAACTGCTGCAGCCAAAAGCGTTGGTGATGCTCAGTGTAGCATTGTATATGCCATTTACAGGGTATAAATGAGCGGGATTGTTGACTGTACTTAATGCAGAGCCATCACCAAAATTCCAGCTCAGGTTGCCGCTACCGCTACTTGTATTTGTAAATTGTGTGGCAGTACCCAGGCAAACTGAAGTGTTGGTAAATGCAGCCACAGGAATACTGTCGACTACAATCGGCATCTGCATGGTGTCGTTACAACCATAAACTGTTGATGCAATCAGTTGTGAGGTGTAGTGGTTAGGTGTGGTGTAGGTGTGTGTTGGGTTGCTCAATGTGCTTGTTGCCGCGTCACCAAAACTCCATTGGTAATTTGTAGCACCGATTGAACTGTTAAAGAAACTGATGCCTGTGTTCAAACAAACTGTGTCTGCGCTTACCATGTATAGGGCAGTTGGATTGGGATGAACAGTAACCGTATGGCTTACGCTGTCTTTACAACCATTGCTGCCGGTGATGATTAATTTGATGAGGCCGATACTGTCTACCCCTGTTGTGGTATATGTCTGCGAAGAAGGATTTTGAAGAGTAGACGTGTTGCCGTTTCCGAAATTCCAGGTATAGGTATCGCCAACGGTAACAGCGCTTGTGTTGTTAATTGCAGCAACAAGCGGAGAGCAGCCCGTAGCCGGGCTTGTAGTAAAGGTGGGCACGGGCAGGGCTTTCACATTAATGTAAACCGTGTCTTTCATCGTACAACCGGCAACAGTTACGGTAAGGATAACCATATTGTTTCCTGCCGTATTAAATGTAACAAGCGGAGGTGTATACAAAGCTGAACCTGCAGGTGTTGCTCCTGCGAAAGCCCAGGCGTATGTTCCGCCCAGGGTGGAGTTGTTGTTAAAGTTGACTGTAAATCCACCACAACCGGTACTCACATCCGGTGCAATGTCTGCAACCGGTATTGGGTTTACGGTGACTGTAACACCTGTGCGCGGCCCTGTACAGGCATTTATAATTGATTGAACGTAATAAGTAGTAGTAGCAGTTAATGCAGGTGATGTAAAGCTTGCACCTGTATTTAACAAAGTTCCTGCCGAAGCCGCATCGTACCATTGGTAAGTTCCACCCGGAGCAGTTGCAGTGAAAGTGGCTGTGCTGCCGGTACAAATACTTACAGGGGCAACTGTAGGCGCAGCGGGTATGGGATTAACGGTAACCGTAACCGGCGTGCGGGCACTGGTACAGGCTGCAACAGTTGTCTGCACATAATAGGTAGTGGAGATAATTAAAGGAGGTGTGTGGTAAGCTGCGTTGCTTGCTAATAAAGTGCCTCCACTTGCAGCATTGTACCATTCATAGTTTCCACCAGGGGCTGTAGCGGTTAAAATGGTTGAATCTCCTGCGCATATAGTAGCTCCTGTAGCCGTTGGTGCAACAGGGGTTGGGGTAATAACAACTGTTACCGCAGTACGTGGCCCCGTACAAGCAAGTGCGGTGGCCTGCACGTAATAGGTGGTGTTGGCCGTTAATGTTGGCGTGGTATAGCTGGCTCCTGTATTTAATAAAGTCCCTCCGCTCGCCGCGTCGTACCATGTATAAGTTCCTCCGGGGGCAGTAGCTGTAAGTGTTGCTGATGTTCCGGAACAGATAGTGGTGCCTGCAGCTGTAGGTGCCAGGGGAATAGGGTTAACGGTTACGATTGAATACACCGTGTCTTTACCACAATAGCCTGAAACAATTAAGGACACGGTATAGGTTCCGGCCAGCGGGTACACCTGGTTAGTCGGTGTTGCCGAAGTGGAGGTGTTGCCGTTTCCGAAATCCCACAAATAAGTCAGTACATCTCCCTGCGATGTCTGGCTGAAGCTTACATTGTCGCCCGCACAGATTGTTGCTGTTGCAGGTGTTAGTGTAACGGCAATCTGCGGATGCACGGTAATGGTAACCGTTGTATCGTCGGTACCACAATGATTGGTGAGCAATAAACGAATAGTATGTGTAACAGCTGCATTGCCAGCAGGGGCAGTAAACACCTGGTTGGGAATGCCTGCGGCGGTCGATACCAATGCGCCGTCAACATACCAGGCATAATTCAGGTTTCCTCCGGTTGAGTTGTTGCTGGTCACAACGGTTAAAGGGGTACAGCCTTCTGATGGAACACAGTTGATTAAAGCAACGGGGATTGTGTCCACAACAATTGTTCTGTACAGGGTATCTGTTGCACAGGCATTTCCTGAAACAAGCATAATCGTCCAGGTTCCGTGGTAATAGGTTATAGGAGGCGGGTTTTTAACCCCGTTCAAAGTGGTTCCGTTTCCAAAGTCCCAGTAAAAACTACTGGTGTTTGCAGCACCGGTGGTGGTATTGCTAAATGTTACCAATTGCGGCGAGCAACCGGGTGTTGGGGTGGCTGTAAAATTAATAATGGGCGGGCCAACAACTGTTATTGGGTTGATAATGTTTGTTGAAGAATTACAGCTGTTGGAAGCGGTAAGCGTAATACTGTAAGATCCCCCAACGGTATAAGTATGACTGGGGGCGACAAGGCTGTTGGTTGTAATGGAAGGGGTTCCGTCGCCAAAATTCCAAACATACTGACTGGCATTTATCGAAGTATTGACAGGTGCCAGGGTGTGCGGTATACAACCTGAATATTCTGGTAAAGTAATAGAGAACAAGGCCGCAACATATTTATCGAATACAACTGTAAGTGTTGCGGTATTGGTACAACCATTGGCGCCCGTTGCCGTCATACTTACTGTATAGGTTCCGTAGGCGGTAAAACTATGAATGAAAGTGCTTGTAGAAGCCGTATTGAATACAGCAGTTCCATCGCCAAAATTCCAGCTATAGGATGTTGCAGCGGTTGAGTTATTAAAAAATTCAACCGGGTCAGAAGCTGCATTGGCCGCAGGTGTTAAACAATAGATGGTGTTACCATCCCCGTCATCGCCCGATATAATAGCAGTTGGCCCTGGTAATACTGTAACTGTTGTAATTCCGGATGTGCTTGTGCAACCTGTTCCGTTGCTGGCCGTCATGGTCACGTTGTAAGTTCCGCCGCTTGTATAGGCATGCGTTGGTGCGGCAGCTGTGGAGGTGTTACCATCGCCGAAGTTCCAGGAATAAGTGGTGTAGGCCCCTGTGCCTGTTGATGTGCTGTTAAATGTTAAGGCTGTTCCCGCACATTGGTTGTTGCTGTTAAATGTAAATGAAGCCGCAGGAACCGGGCGAATATCAACAGTAACAATAGCTGTGTCTTTACAGGGAACGCTCGCATCAAAAGCAATCAGCATATAGGTGTAAGTACCGATGGCAGAAATGGCCGAAGTGCCCGGTGCTGTTAAGCCGCTTGTAGTGGCAAATGAAACACCGTTGAGGTACCAGGTGTAACTTGCCCCTGCTGCCCCTGCCCCTGTACTGGTGTTGGCAAAACTAATGGTAGTGGGTGTTGCTCCGCAGATGATAGTCTGCGAAGTGGTGAAGGAGCTGCTGATGTTTCCACAATCTGCTTTTGAATCAAAAAAAATAAATGCCAGCGCAACAATACATAGTAATGCCTTCAGGCTTTTATTCCCTTTATCTATAATGCGTATGGCTTTTAAAAACATTATCTCGTATAAAAAACTTTTTTTATTTAGATAAAATGTTAAGGTTTCTGTTCGGCGCTAAATGTAGGGATAAATAATGCAGACAAATAAATTTATTATGAACCAAATTTGGTTTCAATACCGGTATAAATACGGAGTAAGCTCAGTGTTTAATCTGATTTTTAGTATTGAGTAAGCTAAAAATATTTTTAAAGCTGGTTTGTTAAAAAATGAATAGAGGCCATTTTTTGAAAAAATAAGGATATAATTAAAATCAATGGTTTCAGCACTCTTCTTCTTCTTTTTTGGAAAATTTTTTTTCAGGAAGAGGATAACAAAGTGAAAAAGTAGTCAATATAAAAAATGCAGGGCCTACACCGGCAGGTATTCTTCCTTGTAATTGTAAGACGTTCAGACTTAAAATTCAGTCTTTATACTTAAGAAAAACAATTGAAAGGCAATTATCTATCAGTTTAGGATAAACTTATTTTAAATTTTTCTTGACTTGTATTGAAATAATAGTTTACATTTGTACTCAGCAATGAAAACACATATTTTAAATAGCCAATTCTTTTATTACTTCTTTAACCCTCTGTTCGGGATGCAGGGAAGTATTTAATATTAAATAAACTTCTGAAAAAGTCCCGAAACGAAAGTTATCGGGACTTTTTCTTTTTAAGCCCTACAGTAAAAATTAAATCAGTAAAAAAATAAAAAATGCGGAAATCAAGAGTAGCCATCCAGGGAATACAGGCATCGTTTCACGATCAGGCCGCCAGGACTTTTTTCGGTAACGATATCGAAACAGTAGAATGCAACTCTTTCGATGCGTCCTGCAAAGCGGTGTGCGACAACCGGGCCGACTACTGTGTAATAGCTATTGAAAACTCTTTAGCAGGCAGCATCCTGTCCAATTACAACCTGATTAAAAACAACCGCCTCGAAATAATGGGCGAGCTTTTTCTGAAAATAGAATTGCACCTGCTGGCTGTTCCCGGTGTAACTGTTTTGGATATTACCACCATTAAATCTCATCCTATTGCGATCAGGCAATGCGCCGATTACCTGTCGGCCAATCCGCAGCTGAGTGTGGTCGAATCGCAGGATACAGCGACCTGCGCGAAAACAGTGGCGGCTCAGCAGCCCAAAGATACTGCGGTAATAGCCTCGGATGTAGCGGCAGAAAAATACGGTTTAAACATTATAGCACGCAACATCGAAACACATAAAAAAAACTTCACCCGCTTTTTTGTTTTATCAAAAGGACAGCAAATTGAAGAAAAAGCAGACAAAGCCACTTTGTGTTTTAACCTGGGCCACGAGCCGGGAAGCTTAGTGAAAGCCTTAAAAGTATTGGAACGCAATTTGGTCAATATTTCAAGGATACAATCAGTTCCTATAGTCGGAAAACCCAGCGAATACCATTTTTACTTAGATGTGGAATATATAGACAAATACATTTTCGACAACTGCCTGAAACAATTAAATAAAAAAACAAAACAATTAGTGGTATTGGGCGAGTACAAAAGACAAGAATTTAAACTAAAATCATCTAAAACAATAAACAATTAAAACGATAAGAATATGAGCAAGGAAATGAACATTGAAGCATTAAGCAACTGGGCTAAAACAGATCAACGCCCTTTGGTAATTGCAGGGCCATGCAGCGCCGAAACAGAAATACAGGTAATGACGACAGCCCATGAATTAAAAAAAATAAACCCGGGTATTATTTACAGGGCTGGTATATGGAAGCCCCGTACACGCCCGGGCTCCTTCGAAGGAATTGGTGAAGAGGGTTTGTTGTGGCTGAAAAAAGTGAAGGAAGAAACCGGTTTAAGGACCACCACCGAAGTGGCCAATGCCCAACATGCAGAACTTTGCCTAAAACACGGGGTAGACATTTTATGGATAGGGGCCAGAACGACGGTAAACCCTTTCTCGGTGCAGGAAATAGCCGATGCGATTAAAGGAGTAGACATTCCGGTACTGGTAAAAAACCCCGTGAACCCTGATGTACAATTGTGGATAGGCGCACTGGAACGCTTAAATAAAAACGGGATTACTAAACTGGCAGCCATCCACAGGGGTTTCAACACCTTCGAGCCAAGTATTTTCCGCAACTCCCCGCAATGGGAATTGCTGATACAGTTAAAAAGCGCCCTGCCCGAGCTACCTGTTATATGTGACCCCAGCCATATTTGCGGCAACCGTGAAATGATTGCTTACATCTCGCAAAAGGCATTGGACCTTGATGTGGACGGCTTAATGATTGAAACACATATTCAGCCGGACCTGGCCTGGAGCGATGCCAAACAACAAATTACACCCCGTGCATTAGCATTGTTGTTAGAGGCTTTAACAGTGCGTCAGGCAAAATCAAACGACCCCGTGTTTACCGATAAATTAAAAGAGCTGCGGGAACAAATTGACCGTGCCGATGAAAAATTATTGTACACCCTGCACGAACGTTTCAAGCTTTCGGAACAAATTGGGAAATACAAAAAAGAAAATAAAGTAACTATTTTACAAACCAGCCGCTGGAACGAAATTCAGGATAAACTGAATATGCAGTCGGATTTATTAGGCTTTGAAAAAGAATGGGTGAATAAGCTGTACAGCCTTATACACGAAGCTTCCATTAAAAAACAAAATGAAATTATGAACGGGTAGTTTTTAAGTTAAAAGTTAGAAGTAAAAAGTTAAAAGAGGAATTCGGGCTATGATATGACTTAGATAGAATATAAAAAGCTACTCGTTTTTCCAAATGACTTAATTATGTATATCCAACTTTTTAATTTTTGACTTTTAACTTTTAACTTCGTCCCTATGCGTAAATTAAAAAACGAAGAGCTGGGCCGCAAAACGGTTCATGAATTTAAAGGCTCCGATAAAACACCCCTTGTTCTTGTATTAGACAATGTAAGAAGTTTGAACAATGTTGGTTCGGCATTCAGAACCGCAGATGCCTTTTTAGTAGAAGCGATTTACCTCTGTGGTGTTACAGGAACCCCACCGGATAAAGAAATACACAAAACAGCGCTGGGTGCTACAGATACGGTGCAGTGGAAGTATTTTAAAACCACAGTGGAAGCAATCACTGATTTAAAGAATAAAGGATATACCGTCTGTTCCATAGAACAGGCTGATAAAGCTGTATACCTGAATGAATTTAATGTGGTGCAGGGCAATAAATATGCACTTGTATTTGGGAACGAAGTTTATGGCGTGGAAGAAGAAATAATTGCAAACAGTGATGTTGTGATTGAAATACCTCAATTGGGAACCAAACATTCGTTAAACATATCAGTAAGTATTGGTATTGTGGTGTGGGATTTGTTTAAAAACTCGATAAAAAATGATAAAGTAAAGACCTTATATGTCTTATGTGCCTTATATGTTTTAAAGGGATGTTTTATTTAACCACATAAGGCATATAAGTCTACATAAGTTAAATACTGAGATAAAAATGATAAAGTAAAAACCTTATATGTCTTATGTGCCTTATATGTTTTAAATAGCGATGCTTTATTTGACCACATAAGGCATATAAGTTCACATAAGTTAAATACTGAGATAAAAATGATGAAGTAAAAACCTTATGTGCCCAGCGTATAATTTTAAAACACGTGCTTCTCGGCATGGTAAGAAGAGCGCACCAGTGGCCCGCTTTCCACATAACGGAAGCCTTTACTCAATCCTGCTTCTTTGTATTTGGCAAATAAATCAGGATGTATAAATTCGGCTACAGGTAAGTGTTTAGGTGTAGGTTGTAAATACTGGCCAACAGTTAACACATCAACGCCAACATTTCGTAAGTCGTCCATGGCTTCCAACACCTCGTGTTCCAGTTCTCCCAGGCCAACCATTATTCCGCATTTGGTTTTCAGGCCGGCTTCTTTTATTCTTTTTAATACTTCCAGGCTTCGGTCGTACTTGGCCTGTATACGAACTTTGGCGGTTAAGCGCCTTACTGTTTCTATGTTGTGGGAGATAATATCCGGCTTCACATCAATAATGCGTTGCAGGTTTTCCCATTTGCCTGCAAAGTCCGGGATCAAAGTTTCGAATTTTGTTTCCGGACTAACGGTTCTAATGGCTTTAATGGTTTCGGCCCAGATAATAGAACCCCCGTCTTTTAAATCATCGCGGTCAACCGAAGTGATTACACAATGTTTAACACTCATCAGTTTAACGCTGTTGGCCACCCGCATAGGTTCGTCCCAGTCCACTGCTTTGGGACGTCCCGTTGCAACACTGCAAAATCCGCAACTGCGGGTGCATATATTTCCAAGTATCATAAAGGTAGCTGTTCCTGCTCCCCAGCATTCGCCCATGTTCGGGCAATTGCCGCTTTCGCATATCGTGTGAAGTTTATGCTGGCTGACGATGTTTCTGACTTTGGCGTATTCTTCGCCTGTGGGTAGTTTTACCCTCAACCAGGAAGGTTTCCGGGGTCTTTCACTTGTAATTAGAGCTGCACTTTCCATCTGTTGATTAAAACCATTTTTTACCAAAAACAAAACTGATGTACAGGGTTACAATAGCCTGTTCTTTTTTATTATAAGCCATAATGGGGAGTGAGTTCGGAAAAACATCTACCACCACCCCTGTTTCAATGGCTTTTATTTCATTTCTGAAATCGGCAAAATCAAAACTAAAACCCAATTTTGCAAAGCCACCCGGGTGAACTTTTAATTTATCAAAACCATAAATGAACGGCGCCCTCCCGGCTATATCCGACAATTGGTGTTTATCCGGATCGTAGGCTTCAATCAAGGGGTCCTTTATATTTTCGTGAAAAACATATAGGTATACAGGTTTTGCGAAGGCAAGAAGCGGGCCTATCGAATAGGAGCATCTTATTTCCACACTTTTTCGTTCGGCCCGGCCGTACAATGTTCTTTGCAAGCCTGCACCAACTCTTAATATGGTTACGTTGTTTAATTTGCCGTAATAAAAACTTTTGGTATTTCCTTTTCCCTCATAATGAACTTTGTATTCTTTCGGATGACGCATCCCCAACAATTCAAATTCCATAAATCGTTTACGGGTACCGGTCACATGTTTCAGCCTTTTGTAATTTATCCCGAAACCCCTGGTGTGGACCATGATTCCGCCGCTTGCTTCATTGCGGTACAACACGTTAATGTCCTGGCCTTGCTCCAAAGCAGTGACTGCACTTTGTGAACGAAGTGTAAGACCTGAAAGTAAAACAAGTATGGATAAAAGGAAAAGACGCATGGTGTAATACAAAAATAAGGTATTTCCATCAAATATGGTTGATTAAGAGTTAAAACATTCCTACTTTTGGATTTAAAAACCGATCAATGGCTACTTCAACCGTTAAATACCTGGGAGGACTTCGTACGGAAGCTGTTCACCTCGAATCAGGAAATACCATAATAACAGATGCTCCAAAGGACAATCATGGAAATGGGGAGGCCTTTTCACCAACCGATTTGCTGGCGACTTCATTGGCCTGTTGTATGCTTTCGATCATGGGAATTGTTGCCCGACGCGATAATCTGCAAATAGAAGGCACCAGTGCAGAAGTAACGAAGGTGATGTACCAGGAACCAAGAAGGGTAGGGGAGATACATGTTACAATAACATTGCCCGCCGGTAACTTTTCTGACAAGGATAAAAAATTACTTGAACACGCTGCACATACCTGCCCGGTAGCTAAAAGTATCCATCCTGATATTAAACAGGTGATCGAATTTATTTACAATTAGCTCAATGGTGAAGAACCGAACGTATAAACGAAAGAACGAATAAACTAAAAACAAAAACTGCCGGTAAAGCCGGCAGTTTTTGTTTTTTTAAAGACGAAATAAATGTTGATTTTTAAACCGAGTGCTTTTTAGTTTTTACAATTACTTTTCCGTACGCAGGGCAGGGTTGAGTGTGTTTACAGGATACTGCAAAAACAGTAACAAATGCAAACAGGAGCGCGATAGCCAATGATTTTTTCATGAATTATTTATATTATATGGATGTGGTTCGGACTTTTAGCTTTGCTATAAGCAGGACAGGATTGTTTTGTTTTACAGGATGCAAAGCCAACTACTACAACAGAAGTAATCAACAGTAGTGAAAAAAATCTTCTCATATATTTAGTCGTGTATAGGTTTAAGCTTAGCAAAAATAGACTAATAATTTATTCTGGCAAATTTTTATTGTTTATTTTTTCGACATATTTGCATAGGTAAAATAAGAATGCACAAATAATCTTACATTAAATCATGGAAGGAACAAGCAAACTTAAGTTGGACAATACCTGGCAGGAAGTAATACAGGCAGAGTTTGAAAAGGACTATTTTATTTGGCTGAAAAATTTTTTAATCGCCGAAAAGGCTAATTACAGGGTGTTCCCTCCCGGCCAGCAAATTTTTTCAGCGTTTAACTACACTCCTTTCAATAAAGTAAAGGTGGTGATTATCGGGCAGGACCCTTATCATGGCTTTGGTCAGGCAAACGGACTGTGTTTTTCAGTGTCTCCGGGAATTAAACAACCGCCTTCGCTGCAGAATATTTTTAAAGAAATCCAAACCGATTTAGGAATTCCGGTGCCGAGAACAGGTAACCTCGAAGCCTGGGCAAAACAAGGTGTTTTATTGCTGAATGCAACACTTACCGTGCGCGAAAATACAGCGGGGTCGCATCAGAACAAAGGCTGGGAAGTATTTACGGACACTGTAATAAAAAAAGTGTCAGACTTAAAAACAGGGGTTGTTTTTTTGTTGTGGGGAAATTATGCCAGGGCCAAAGAGGCTTTAATTGACAAAACAAAACATCATATTTTAAGCGCTCCACACCCTTCGCCATTGGCCAGGGGAGGCTTTTTCAACTGCAAACATTTTTCAAAAACAAATGAGCTGCTCCGAAGTCAGGGAGAACCGGAAATCGACTGGAGGGTGGAGGAGGTTTTATAATTTTTAAAAAATAAAAATTATAAAATACATGAACATGTTTGAAGATAGCTGAAAATACCTTATTTTGGCCGAAATCCCCAAACGCTATGTTAAGCATACAAAAACACATCCTGTTACTGAATACTTTTCATTTTAATGAATTCTCGCTTCACCTAAAAGCGACGAAGGCTGAACTTTCATACAGACTTGTTAATGAAATACGGGATTTTGGCTGGGAACAGCCAGACTCAGACAAATTGTGCGAACGTATTTATGGCAACTCCAACGAAAAATCAAAGAAAAAATTTCTTCAACTCACGCATCACACGCTTAAATTAAGTTCATTCTTAAGCCGGAATTACCCGTCTTACCTGAAACACAATTTATCCATAATAGAAGAAAACATTAACAAAGGAAATATAAAGAAGGCCAATCTCATTGCAGACTATTTACTCGATATTTCGGAAAAGGTGGAAGATTACACCACCAATATTAATGTTCTTAAATTTATGTCTCAGCAGGCTTTCCTGGTGGAGGAGAAGGATTCTGTGAAGTACCATAAAAGAATAGCAGAATTGATTGAGCAGGAAAAACAATTAAACGAATTGTATTGTTATATACGCGAAAACCTTCATTACAAACGCAAAGACAATGTGTCTGTCAGTCACGCTGAAAACACACCGAAGAACTTTTTTGATGCTTACATCAACAGTCCGAGTTTTTCGGTAAGCATTTTTGCCCGTTATGGGAAGTATTATGAATTGAGCTTTTTGTACCACCCCGATTTTTATAAAAACGAAACCTTAGTAGAATTAGATAAGATAGAAAGAGACCTGAACAACAACAGTTATGTGATATTCCCTTTTCTGGACGATGTGCTGTTTAAAATATTGGGGCTTAAACTACAGTACATGGTGCACCGCATGGATTCCACCGGGATGATGAAAGAATCGCAGCGCATCATTGAAGAAAGCTCCCACCTCAAATTCTGGCACAGTTACGTGAATGTGCCGGAATTATTTGCCATCGCCATACAGGCCAGCCATTACGTGAGCCATTATGGTGAAACCTACCGCGAAGACCATTACCGCAACCTGCCCGATGATATTAAAAAGAACATCAATTACCTGAAAGATAAAATTGTTGAGGAGCTTGAAAAACCAATCTGGAACGAAGGTTACCTGATAAAATTAATCAATACCCGCAGTCTGTACAGCGGATTATTGTTATTGGGCTCAAGCGAAGAAATTAACAAGGGGATCAACCTGATTGAAGAAACACTCATTACTTACCAGCAAATACCTTTTCAGAAATTTTTAGATGGTATGTTTGCAGGTCTTATCATTGGTTATTTCAGCCTGAAAAATTATGAAAAAGTGGCCGATTGTTACAAACGCTATAAAAAATCCACCTCCGGAAATATCGTCAATGAAGAGAACGATTTAACCATTGCCGCTTATTATTACACCTCGCAATGGTTAATTACCAAACGCAAACAATATGTAGAAAAACTTAGCAATACATACTTTGTTGCCCAGTCTAAACCCAATTTAAAGCATGTAGAATTGTTAGTTAAGAATGTTGCTGCTTATTTTGAGGTCAGCATTGCAAAATAATTTTTTGTTTTTCTTTACTTTTTAATATTTATTTCATAAGTTTGTTACAAGTTTGTTTTCAGTAGTCCTTGTTTTAAGGAGTATTTAAGGAAAATAAGCGAGTACTAATTATTAATTAATTATTTTAATCATGAACATTTTTGTAAGTAACGTAAGTTTCAAGATGCGTGAAAATCACTTACGTGAGGTATTTGAAAAATTTGGCGAAGTTTCTTCTGTGAAAATCATTAAAGACAAAGAAACAGGCCGTAGCAAAGGTTTTGGATTCATTGAAATGCCTGATGACAACGAAGGCCGTGCAGCAATTAATGCACTAAATGGAAGCGAACAATTTGAACGCAACATCGTAGTTAACGAAGCTCGTCCACGCGAAGAAAGAGCCTAATCGTTTTTTCATATAAATCTTCAAAGCCCCCAAAAGGGGGCTTTTTTTTCTTTTCCAAAAAGTTTTTGTAACATCTGCAATGCTTACATTAGCGAGTCGCTAAACTACTCCACTGCAATTATTTGGCAATTATCAGTTTTTGTTTCAAACAAGTTCCCCGTTTAACATCTGTCATTCTTAAGAAGTACATTCCATTCGCAATTGCCTGGGTGTTTATTGTAATCATATCCTGGTGCAGGTAATTTTTACTGAAGACAAGATTCCCTGAAATATCAATAATATCAATATTTACAGCGTTACTGGTACTTGTTTTTATATACAGGGAGCTGGATGCTGGGTTCGGGAAAAAACAGAAGTCTTGTTCTGTTGCCCCGTTTAAATCGGCAATGCCGGTCATGTTTTTATAAGTGTCCCTGTAATGGGCTTGTGTGGCTGCAAAAATACCGTTGTTGTAAGGGCCGCTGACTTCTAAAAAAGGAATTTTTTGAGTGCTTACCATCCATTTATAACTGCGCTGATGATTGGGGAAAGAAAAACCAATTCCATTGTAATTAATACTGTCTTTTGCAATGGTTGTTGAAACTAAGCGTAAACAATTGGCGCTGTCGTAAGGTGTTTTTATTTTCCCCCAGCCGTCCACATAATTAATCCGGTACCCTTTCTGGCTATAAGAGATGCCGGTTCCCAGCTGAACCGAAAAAGCAAAAGTAGTACTGTCGTAATCGGTATAATTTAAAGGGAAAGTGTAAATTTCATCCGGGTCGCTGTAATAGGCTGCTAAAGGAAGACCCGAATACCTGAAACCAACACCTTCGGCCTGAAAATCAGCGGTGGTTTTTTTGTAAAAATTATACACTTCAGTAAAGGTGAATGTTCCGGCGCCAATGGTATCGGCAACTTTTAGCCCGTATTTATTCGTACCAAAAAAATAAAAGGCGTAAGGTGTGGCCAAAGCACTTTTGTATTCGTAAAGTCCCTGGCTAAGGGCTTTCAAAGTATCGTAATTCCAGGTGTAATTGGCGCCGGTTAAACTAACATCAACCGAGTTGGGTCTTACATTGCTGTATCGAAGGGTGTCGTTGGCTCCCGGCATACTGCCCGATGTAATGCTTATGGGCGTTTGGGCTTGTAAGTAAAGGTTAAAGAAGACAAATAAAATGGTGGTGGAATAAAATTGTTTCATGTTTAGGGTGGTTTCTGCTAAAATACAACAATATCCAAAATATAAAAACCTTATTCGTTCATTCGTTTTTTAGTTCTTTCGTTTGCGAACTAAAAGAACTAAGAACGAATAAACAAGTAAACAAATGAACGAATTAGGAAACCTCGAACTGTAGCCTGCTGAGGTTCTTATACAGTCCGTCGTTCAGGGCAATCAATTCATTGTGGGTGCCTGTTTCTTTTATAATTCCTTTTTCGAGTACCACAATTTTATCAGCGTTCCGTATAGTGGACAAACGGTGCGCAATTACAATCGAAGTACGTCCTTCCATTAGTTTGTCTAAGGCTTCCTGCACCAGGTGTTCCGATTCGCTGTCGAGTGAGCTGGTGGCTTCGTCCAGGATTAAGATAGCCGGGTTTTTTAAAACAGCCCTTGCAATGGCAATGCGCTGGCGTTGCCCGCCCGATAACTGAACGCCACGTTCGCCTACACGTGTTTCAAATTTATCGGGAAAACCTTCAATAAAATCCAGGGCATTAGCCTTTCTGGCGGCTTCACGAATATCCTCCGTCGAGGCATCCGGGTTTCCGTAAAGGATATTGTCTTTAATGGAGCCGGCAAACAAAATAACATCCTGCGGTACAAGGGCCATCTGGTGCCTGAGCGTGGTGAGTGAGTATTCGCGGGTGTCTAAGCCATCAATTAACAATTGCCCGCTAACGGGATCGTAGAACCTCAGTATAAGTGCGGCAATCGTAGTTTTCCCCGACCCACTGGGTCCCACTAAGGCAACCGTTTGCCCTTTTTCAACTTTAAACGAAACCCCTTTTAATACCGGGTAATCGGGACGGGAAGGGTAATGAAAATTAATGTTCCTGAATTCAATTTCGCCTTGTTTAGCGCTTTGCACAGGTTTTTTATTGAAGCTTAAATCAATATTTTCTATATTTCCGTCAATTAATTCAAATACCCTTTCGGAGGCACCCATAGCGCGTTGTATGGATGAAATTTGCTCAGGAAGGCCACCTAAAGAGGCAGCAACAAATAGGGCATACATTAAAAATTGACCAAATTGGTCAGATGTCAGATTACCAGAGATTTTCATGCTTAGCATCACAAACAGGATGAAAAAAATAGAACCAAAAACAAAAATCATAATAAAGGTGAAAAACAGGCCTCTAAAAAAACCATATTTGATCCCAAACTCTTTAATACCCTCAGTTACCTTTTCGTAACGCTTAATTTCATATTGTTCATTGGTAAACGTTTTTACATTGCTAATTCCAACTAAGGCCTCACCAACTATTACATTTGATTCCGCTATTTTATCCTGCATGGCCCGCGAGAATTTCCGAATACGCTTTCCAAAAACTATTGCCACTATGGTTACGGGTGGAATAACAATTAAAAACCATTTCACCATGTCCCATGAGGTAACAGTATAAATCAATACCAAACCACCAATACCAACAATTATTTGCCTTATCAGTTCGGCTATATTGGTTGAAAATGCCTCAGAAATAACATTTATATCTGTTGCGATACGACTGTTTAATTCACTAACCTGGTTTTGTGAGAAAAAGCCCATTGGCATTTGCACTAAGCGTTTAAAGGCATCGTTGCGCAAACCTTTTAACATGTTTTCAGTTACCATAGAAAACATATATACCCTTCCAAAGGAAACCACCCCCTGAATTAATAATAAAACAATTAAGTAACCTCCAACCCTTACCAACTCTTTATTAAATACCGCTTCTGTTTTATCGGTTGAACCAAATAAACCAATCATTTTTCCTGAAATGAAAGGGAAGCACAAGCCTGTAATTGCAGTACCTAAAAGAAAAATCAAACCCAATAAAAACTTCCAGCGGTGTTGGCCGATATATTTGAATAAACGCAGGGATTTCTTTAAGTTTTCTTTCGTTAACTTTGCTTTGGGTAAATCCTGTTTATCGTTATTTCCAGCCCTGTTTTGCTTTGCCATGAAAAAAATTTGTGCAAATTTACAGAAATAAGGGGCTGCACAATGCTTTTCTTTGTTAAAGAATATAGATTTTCAGTCAATAAAGGGGCTGAGCCGGAAAAATAAAATATCCGTATAAAAAGTTTGCCAGTTCTAAAAAAGAATTTATCTTTGCAATCCGTTTTTGAGGAAGCGGATAATTTGTTGAACTTATTAAATTCCAGATACAATGAAACGTACATTTCAACCATCGCAACGTAAAAGAAGAAACAAGCATGGTTTCCGCGAAAGAATGAGCACCGCTAATGGCCGTCGTGTATTAGCTGCACGCCGCAAAAGAGGTCGTAAAAAACTAACTGTGTCTGACGAAAGAACGCACAAGCGCAGTTAATAAATAATTATTTCAGCTTTTTTAGTGAAAGCTATCCTTTATTGGATAGCTTTTTTTATTTTTAAAGAAAATATTAGTAGTTTCATAGACTGAATATATGATTACATCGTTAGTAACAGGAGGAGCCGGGTTTATTGGGGCTCATTTAACCAATGAACTGATTAAACTTGGGCATAAAGTAATAGTATTGGACGACCTTAGTGGCGGGTTTGAAGAAAATGTAAATAATGAAGCTTGTTTTATACAAGGCTCGATTAATGATCACCAGTTACTTTCCGAAATTTTCACCGAACACAAATTTAATTATGTGTATCATATTGCTGCTTACGCGGCCGAGGGATTAAGCCACTTCATTAAACGTTTTAACTATACCAATAATTTAATAGGCAGTGTGAACCTGATTAATGAATCAATTAAGCACAAGGTTCAGTGTTTTGTGTTTACTTCTTCCATTGCGGTATACGGGGCTTTAAAACCTCCTATGCGGGAAGACATGGTGCCTGTGCCTGAAGATCCTTATGGTATTGCCAAACTGGCTGTTGAGCAGGATTTAAAAGTGTCGCATGAGATGTTTGGATTGAATTATGTAATCTTCCGCCCTCATAATGTTTATGGGGAATACCAGAACCTTGGTGACAGGTACAGGAACGTAGTTGGGATTTTTATGAACCAGCTGATGCAAAATAAACCGCTTACAGTTTTTGGGGATGGCAATCAAACCAGGGCCTTCAGCTATATTGGAGATATTGCTCCTTATATTGCAGATAGCGTGAATATAAAAGAAGCCTATAATCAGATTTTTAATGTTGGGGCAGATGAAAACTTTACTGTAAATGAATTGGCTCAAACCATTATGGCTTCTATTGGAATAAAAGGAGAAATAAGGCATGTGGAAGCCCGTAATGAAGTTGTACATGCTTTTGCAGATCACGATAAATTTAAGAAAGTATTTAAGCCGTCTCATCATACCTCCTTGCAACAAGGTTTACAAAACATGGCCGATTGGGCTAAAAAAACCGGTATTAAAAAGAGTTCGAGGTTCAGCAATATTGAAATTTTAGAAAAGCTGCCAAAAATCTGGTTAGAAGATTGATGCCGAAAATTTTATTTATAGCCGCACATCGTATACACCGTTCGCCCAGCCAGCGATTTAGGTTTGAGCAGTATTTCGGGTTTCTCGAATCAAATGGATTTACCTGTCATCTTTCATCAATTATATCTGAAGACGGGGATAAATATTTTTATAGTCAGGGGAATTATTTAAAAAAAACAGGTATTCTTTTGAGGTCATTAAAAATCCGCTTCAATAACTGGATGAATTACAATCAATATGATATTGTATTTGTTCAGCGGGAAGCCCTTATGCTTGGCTCCACTTTTTTCGAAAAAAGAATAAAATCAAGTAAGGCAAAATTTGTTTTTGATTTTGATGATTCAATCTGGTTAATGGATACATCAGATGCGAACAAAAAATTCGAGTGGTTAAAAAACCCGCAAAAAACTGCTAAAAATATTGGTTATTGCGACATGGTATTTGCCGGAAACAATTATCTGGCGGATTACGCAAAACAATTTAATTCGAATGTAAAAATTATTCCAACTACAATTGATACAAATGAATACATTAACGCCGGCAACAAAATTTTATCAGAAAAAATTGTGATTGGTTGGAGTGGAAGTATTACCACTATTAAACATTTTGAATACGCCATTGATTTTCTGACGATTGTTAAAGCGAAGTATGGTGATAAGGTAAAAATTCATGTAATTGGTGATAAAAATTACACGAATGATGTTTTAACTATTACCGGACAAGCCTGGAAAAAAGAAACAGAATTACACGACCTTTCGGAATTTGATATTGGTATTATGCCATTGCCTAATGACGAATGGGCAAATGGAAAATGTGGATTGAAAGGCTTGCAGTACATGGCCCTTGAAATCCCCACCATCATGTCACCTGTAGGTGTAAATACGGAAATTATTCAGCAGGGTGAAAATGGGTTTTTAGCAAGTACTACATCTGAATGGGTGGATTGTATTTCGAAATTAATAGAATCCCCTGAACTACGCCTGAAAATGGGAAAAGCAGCGCGGCAAACGGTGCTTGAAAAATACTCGGTTGAGGCGCAGAAACAACGGTATTTGGATTGTTTTAATGAGCTACTCAGTTAAGTTCAATAGTTTATTCGTTTTTTAGTTCAATAGCTGGTGAACGAATAAACAAAAGAACGAATAAACTATATATATTTGATAAACTAAAAACTAAAAAAAATGAAACCAAATTTTGTAATTATTTTAATAGCTGCTTTAATTCCCATGATAATGGGATTTATATGGTACAACCCAAAAGTATTTGGAAAAGCCTGGATGAAAGCTGCGGATATAAACGAAGAAAAAATGAAAGGGGCCAATATGGGGGTAATATTCGGGGTGTCGCTGTTGCTTAGTTTTTTTCTGGCTTTTTCAATGCAATTTGTTGTTATTCATCAATGGCATTTGAATTCGATTTTATTGAACGAAGAAGGATTTAATGATCCTAATTCTGAACTGGGCAAATATGTTGCGGCTTTTATGGAAAAATACGGGCATAATTTCCGTACGTTTAAACACGGGGCTTTGCACGGCACCCTTGCCGGAATCACTATAGCTTTACCTATACTTGGTACCAATGCCCTGTTTGAACGCAAAGGGTTTAAATACATTGCTGTTAATGTAGGTTACTGGATTGTAACCATGGCTTTAATGGGCGGGTTTATCTGCGCTTGTTCTTAATCATACAAAGTTTATTAGTTCAATAGTTTATACGTTCATTCGTTTGGC
>JAHEYF010000150.1 GCA_023251755.1 Bacteroidota bacterium | reverse complement strand
CTCTTCCTGCATACGCTCCTGTATCATCTCACGTTTTTCGCGGCGGTACTTGGATGTTTTTGATTTTCCTCCCTGGTTGCTTAAGCGCGCAAGGGTTTCTTTAATTTGTGCCTGGATTTCTTCATCGGTCAGCGCCGGTTTTGCCTCGCGTTTATTGCCTGTATTGGCGCCTGGTTTATTCTGGCCCCTGTCTCGTTCTTTAAATTTCTCTTTCGCTAAAGTGGCTTGTTGTTTACCAACCGTTTTTATTTCTTCTGCCGATATACTTCCTTTTTTAATCCGTTTGCGTTTTTTCTTTTCGTGTCCTTTTGGTGTACCTTCAGAAGAGGCTACCGGCTTGCGTTCGGCTGGCAGCTCAATTTTACCCATAATTTTAGGGCCTTCCAGTTTCTGGAATTTAGTGGCTAAAAAATCTTCTTTGGGTTCTTCTGATACCAGTTTTTCAACAGGTGCAACAGCTTCTACAGGCGTTTCAATTATTGCTTCGGGAACTACTATTTCCGGTTCAACCGGAACTTCTTTTACTTCAGCTTTTTTACCTTTACCAGCTTTGGTATCGGCATCGGCCTGTTTTTCTTTTTTGGTTTTTTTATCCGGTTTGGTCTTGGAATTTAAAGCATCCAGGTCTATTTTTGATACAATTTTTACACCGGAGCTTTTATCAACCTGTACTTTTAATTCCTCTTCGTTCTTCTGTTCTTCAACAGGTGGCTGCTCATTTTTTATTTCTTCGGCAATGCGCTCTCTTTCTTTTTTTACAATGCTCTCCAACACTTTATCGGTAGCCGAAGGAGTGGTTAAATCTTTAATGATGATGTTTTCATCAATTTCATCCTGCTTTTTCTTAGCCACCGTTTTCACATCGTCCAGCGCAATGGTTTCTTTTTTCTCTTTAATAATCTGAGAAACCTGCTGGGCTTCTTCCTTGGCAAACTTATCGCTTTGAAATTCCTTCATTAAAAGTTTGTACTCATCGTCCCCTATTTTTGCATTCGGGTTGGCATCCACTTTATGGCCCTTTACTGAAAGGAAATCCACTATCGTGTGCAACGATAAATTAAACTCTTTAGCTACTTTGCTTAACCGCAATATTTTTGTGTTTTCTGACATATCTTATTTAATACGCTCGTATTTTATATTCTTACAGAACAAAAACAAACCTGGTACGCGCATACCAGGTCTTAAAAATTAATCTTCAAATTCCGATTGAAGAATTTCACGTATATCCTGAATCGTTGATTCGTTAAGGGATGTACGGCGTTTTAATTCTTCTGTTGAAAGGTCGAGTACACTCTTAGCTGTATCGCAACCTATTGCTTTTAATTCTTCGAGGATGTTGTGTTCAATTTCATCGGAGAATTCATCCAGGTCAACGTCTTCTGTATCTGCATCCTCCACATCACGGTACACATCTATTTCATACCCGGTTAATCGTCCGGCCAGTTTAATGTTGTAACCACCTTTACCGATGGCCAGCGAAACCTGATCGGGTTTTAAATACACATCAGCACGTTTGTTGTCTTCGTTTATTTTAATGGTGGTGATTTTTGCAGGACTTAATGCGCGTTGAATAAATAAGTTGGGATTACCGGTAAAGTTAATCACGTCAATGTTTTCATTTTTCAATTCGCGCACGATGCCATGTATACGAGAGCCTTTCATTCCCACACAGGCTCCAACAGGGTCAATTCTTTCGTCGTACGATTCAACGGCCACTTTTGCCCTTTCGCCCGGTTCACGCACAATTTTTTTAATGGTGATGAGTCCGTCGGCAATTTCAGGTACTTCTAATTCAAATAAACGTTCAAGGAAAGAAGGGGATGTACGTGATAAAATAATGACCGGTGTACCGTTGCGCATTTCAACTTTAGCAACCACGGCTTTCACATTGTCTCCTTTTTTGAAAAAATCGGTAGGTATTTGTTCTGTTTTCGGAAGGATCAGTTCGTTGCCTTCATCGTCCAATAAAAGCAATTCTTTTTTCCAGATCTGATACACCTCAGCAGCAACAACTTCTCCAACACGTTCTTTGTATTTGTTGTAAATCTCGTTTTTCTCAAGTTCAAGGATTTTTTGTACTAAATTCTGGCGAACGGCCAGTACTGCACGGCGTCCAAAATCTTCGAGTTTCACCGGCTCAGTAAGTTCCTCGCCAATTTCTAAATCGGGTTCAATTTTTTGAGCAGCTTTTATGCTGATGTGTTTGTTAGGATCGTAATCAAAAGAATCTTCTGCAAATTCATCGTCAACGATGGTTCTGTTTTTCCATATTTCAATATCACCTTTATCGGGGTTCACAATGATGTCGAAATTTTTGTCTGAACCAAACCTTTTAATTAGCATACTGCGGAATACATCTTCAATAATTGACATTAGCGTAACGCGGTCAACATTCTTGATATCTTTAAACTCCGCAAACGATTCGATTAAATTTACAGCTTGCATTTTTATTTGTTATTTAAATGAAAAAATTATTTTGGTTTCTTTTATTTGATTCAATGAAAATTTTAAATTCTCAACTGTTGTTTGTTTTCCTTTACCCTTTTCTGCCCGTTCTGTTTTTGTTGTTTCAAGGCTAATTTCCCCGTTTTCGAACTGCAGTAATTTACCCAAAATTTTCACCCCTTCGCTGGTGAGTACACTCACTTCTTTTCCGATGTTTTTTTTATACTGTTCGGGTACTTTAAACGGCTCTTCCAATCCTGAAGATGAAACCATCAATTCAAAATCTTCTTTTTCACGGTCAAGACTCGACTCCACATGACGGCTGACTTCCACACAATCTTTAATCACAATCTGATCGAAGCTGTCTAACAAAATTTCAATTTTATTGGCTGGTTTTATTTTTAAATCAACAATAAACTTATTGGTACCGGCCAATTTTTCTTCCACCAATTGTTTTATGTGCTTTTCGCTGATCATTAATGTTGTTAAAAGACTAAGGGGACTTTTTGGTCCCCCTCAACTATTTATTTTTTAATTTCGCTGGCAAATATACACTTTTTTATTGTTGTTTCAAGCACTTTTTCACACAATAAATAAATAAATAGCTGCGTATTAACAATGTATGTTTAATATCTTATTGAAACAAAATAGATTAATGCCCCGTTTTTTCGATAGATTTGTTTCTATAATAGATGAAATTTACTATTTTTACTACAAGTAAAGGTGATTTTATAAATTAAAAAATCAACGGCATGGAAACGAAAGAAAACCTATTGAATAGGAGCGGAAGATTAGTTGGAAGCATAGTTTTTATGTTTTTTACTATTGCTCTGAACGCAGAAGAAAAATTTAACATGGGTAACGACGCCCCTGCTCCTGATGGCTTTCGGCCTATTTACACCATTTACATATTTGCCGGTATGTTTGTTATAGGCATTGGGGCTTATTACCTTTTAAAACACTTTAACAAAGACCCCAGAAAAAGAGAAGGTGCTTTTGACCCCAGCAGATCGAATCAGCGTTTAAGTACAGCTTCCCGAAAATCAAGTACCGCTGCAAGAAATGCAAGGCGAAGAGTGCCCCCTCAAAAAAAAACGGCTAGCGCCAGCCGCTAAGGCTTATTAAACGATTCCAGAGCTTTATCTGCTGTTTTTTTCATCGTTTCTCCATCTAATTTTAACTTAGGCCTGCTAAAATTTATATCCGATTCATTGTTGCTCGGTATTAAATGAATGTGCGCGTGAGGTACTTCAAAGCCAAGGACAACCACACTTATTCTTTTGCAATCAATTACTTTTTTTAATGCAACAGCAACTTTTTTGGAAAAGGACATGAGTCCATTGTAGGTAGGATCATCGAGGTCAAAAAGGTAATCCACTTCCTTTTTGGGGATCACCAAGGTGTGGCCTACAGCAAGGGGATTAATATCAAGAAAGGCTAAATAATTTTCGTCTTCAGCTACTTTGTAACAGGGTATTTCTCCTGCAACAATACGTGAGAAAATACCTGGCATTGTTTTACAGACTTATTTCAACTATTTCGAAAGGAATTACTCCGGCAGGAACATTAATGTCTACTTTATCGCCTACTTTTCTACCCAGCAAACCTTTGCCAATCGGTGAGTCAATAGATATTTTACCTTCTTTTAAATTGGCTTCATTTTCGGCAACAATAACGTATTGCATCATGGCCTTATTTTTAAGGTTTTTAATTTTCACTTTGGTAAGAATGGAGACTTTGCTTAAATCCAGCAAGCTTGCATCTACAATGCGTGCATTGGACAAAACCTCTTTTAGTTTTCCAATACGCAGTTCCAGCAATCCTTGTGCTTCACGGGCTGCATCGTATTCCGCGTTCTCCGAAAGGTCGCCTTTATCCCTTGCTTCGGCAATGGCACGTGTAATGGCCGGCCGGTCCACTTTTTCCATCTGTTGCAATTCATCTTTCAATTTTTGCAATCCTTCTTCGGTGTAATAAGCTATTTGCGACATGTGAATGAGGTATTTAAAATTAAGAGTCCCGCAGTAAATACGGGACCCTCTAAACAAAGTTAATAAAAAAAATTTATTTCTACAAATTAACGCGTACTCCGATAGAGTGGATGCCACTAAACGGAAATGTAGCGCGGTAAGAATAGTCCAATGCAAAACTTGATTTCTTTTCAGTACCGAAAGGAAGTTCAAGGGTAATGCCCGCAGAAGGGCCTGTAAGCGCATTTACACGGGTCGTGGTGCTTGTAATTCCTTTTTCAATGGCATAACCAGCCCTGAGCATCAGGTATTGCCTGAAGCCGTATTCCACTCCCAGTGTATACTGGTCTAAAGTAAATGAATTGGAGGTGTAATTTCCTGCAAGGGTAAGTCTGTGTTCACGAACGCCCATAGTTGAGTCCGATCCGGCGCCGCCGAGGTAAAAATCGTAAGAACCACCAATGTTTAACAGGGAAGGCAATTCAAATGCAGCGGCCCTTTGTTCAAAGGTAGCCGTATAACCTGCAACAGTACCGTTGTACTGGGTTCCGTTTAATATATTGGCCTGAAACGACATCCCGTCGCCACTGTAACTCATTTTTGGCCCTACATTTTTTAAAGCGATACCGAAATGAATCTGATCGTATTTACCGGTGTGGTATTGGATACCTGCATCAATACAGGCTCCTTTGGCAGACATATTGGCAATTTGCTCGGAAATAATTTTTAAGGTCATACCTCCATAAATATTATCCGAAAAACCTTTGGCATAAGAAAGGCCGATGTTTAAAAACATAGGGGCAAATGTTCCCTGTCCAGGTTCAGGCTGATCCACGGTGGTAATGGCTATATCACCTGCACTCAGGGACATAATGCCCAAACCTATCGCGCCGGTTTCACCAACGCGCTGGGTCATTCCGAACGCATTGATGTTAATGCCCGAACCGCCCAACCAGTTGGTACGGCTAAACATAACTTCGGTTTTTTTAGTAAAGGCGGTACCGGCCACATTTAAAAACATGGCTTCTAAACCCTTAACACGCGATGAACCTGCACCTCCCCATCCTGAAGAACGGGCATAAGGGTTGATCAGCAATTGCCCTGCACCTGCAGAAGCAGCACGGTCGGGGTTGCCTGCCTGGCCAATTACCGGAAGCATTAAAGAACCTGCAAGGACTGTGTTAAGAATTATTTTGCTGTATTTTTTCATAATCATTTTATAGAACACTGTGTTTGTAAGCATTAATAAGATTGTAAGTCAAGCGGACGCATTACACCGAACCATTTCAGTATTTTCTCCCCTACTCCCGGTACATCGATATGAATAATGTATAAACCACTTGCTATACTGATGTTTTTTCCGTTTTTCAAATCCCACAACATATCGGTAGTTGCATCGGTGTCTTTTTTAAGCGTGCGCACCAGGGTACCATTAATAGTATAAATACGGATCGTACACTGCGGAGGAAGGTTAACAATTTTAATGTAATTGTCTATACGTTGTCTTTCATAAGCCGAGTGCCCGTAATATGGATTCGGTACTACATTAATCAATGACAATGCATCTTTGGCTGTTGCTACGTCCTTTTTAGTTGTAACCATGTCCCAGGTGCTGAAGGTGTACATTGGGAAATTGCCATTTACAGGGGCCGCTAAGATATCATCAGCAAAATTAGCCGGTTTTAAATCTTTAACAGAATCTAAATAAGTTAATTTAAAGTTGGCTGCTGCTACCCCGCCAGTTGCTGAATAAGTCTTGGAGAAAACTCCGCTTTGAGCATAACGCAAAGGTTTTTTAACCCTGATGCGTACTTTTACATCGCCTGGTATATCTGATGGCTTGGCAATAGTAAAACCTGTTTTGGTTAAAGGCAGGGATACCCACATGGCATCTTTGTACGCCTCCACTAATTTGGCATACGCCGAAGAAGTAGAACCGGCTGCCTGCGACAATATTTGTTGCAGGGATGAACCGTTGTCATACCTCGCTACGTCTATCGGAAGGCTTGCTTTCACCCCATCACTGTTGTGACCAAATACATAAACATAATGCATACCTCCAAATACATATTTTCCGGCAGCATTCATGGTAGTTGAAGTAGGGTTCCACATCATGTCATTGCCATTGTTGGTAACGTCGCCAGAGTTTTCGCCAAATGCAACCGTTAATCTTTCACCTGTTTCAATATTGATGGCATAACCCGGGAACCAACCCATACCGCTTGCAGCTGTTAACTGGGCCTCAGTTTCATTACAACCTGCGGAGCCGGTGGCAACACCATTTTTATCTACAGAAGCCTGTTTACGGATAAAGAATTTATTCTGAGCGCCCACAGCACTGGTTGTAGTGTGGCACAATTCAATTACCGGACAACGGGTCCATTTATTTTTATCGGCTGTAAATACAATGTCTACACTGGCTAAATTCCGGGTGTCCATTGTCTGGTTGTCGGCGCTGCTGAACTGCGGGAAGCCCTGGTTAAAGGGGGCCGGAGCAGTTTCTATATTTCCGGTACCTGGTTGTGAACCAGCCACCATACGGAAAGGCGCCCAACGTCCGTCCACCACATTTTCCCACACCTGACCCGGATCACCAAACAAAGAAGCGTTTCCGTTTTTCTGGGCCACGTCGTTGTATTCGGGTTTGGTGGTAAAGCTTTGAATTCCTGAGCGTATCCAGTTCCGCTGGGTTTCACCTTCAGCGTCTATCACACCGGTCAGCCATTCTGCACCGCTATAAGTCATGGACGATTCCAATAAATCCCCGTCAGCCGTTTCGCCTTTTTTATTTAAAACAGAACGCTGGGGGTCTGCTCCTTTATTGATGGTAATTGAAATACCAATGGGTTCGCCTTCTGTTCCTGTTAAAATTTGTTCCTGTCCAACAGAAATAGAAACATCTGAAGTCCAGTTTTTCGACTGGGTGTTTCCATTTTTATCTTTGTAAGTACCTGCCAGGGTCCACCTCATATCGTCGCGCAACAATCCTCCAACAGTTATACAGGAAGTATCTCTTGCACCAACACTATATTGGTAAACTCCCTGTGCATTTTTTACACCTTTTTGCATTTTTAATACAAAATCACCACCACATACATTTAAAGGGTCGATTACTTTTACGGATATAGGGCCGCGTGCATTTTCGTACTCTACCTCAACCATTCTGTTGTCGGCACTGTTTAAAATTGCATTGATGGAAGCCTCGGTTAAATCAACGGCATTGCCACCATTGCCCTGTCCTTCGATGCGTTTAATTTTAGGGCCGTAACCGTAATACGAATTCAGTATGGTTCCGTTGGCTTCAGGAGAAATATTGTGTGGGATAGCAGAATAACTTCTGATGTTTTTTCGACCGCGTAAGAAAGGTTTTTTCTGGCCCATGTAATCGCCTGATGAAGGATGGCCTATAATTATTCCGGCAGAATTTGTAGTGGGAGGAATATCTTGTTTGTAATGCAAAAAGCTGTTGTAAGCGTAAGCTACGGCCATAAAATAATAGGTTTTATGGTTCACTAACTTTTTACTTCCTTCGGCAAACTGATCTTCATTCACAGTAAAGGAATTTTTAATTCCGTCGTCGTTTGCAACCGGATTCATTAATTGTGGGATGCTTCCTAATGAAGGATCAACTTTGTAATTGATCAACTTAGCAACCCCGTTTTTTATATCGGACTGAAAAATTAAACGGGCTTTGTTATTGTCTTCCAAATCTGTCTGGCTCACCGTTTCATCTTTCAACTGATAAACCATGTAGCCTTCAAAATCATAAAATTTGTTGGTTGTATCGTGGTCAACGCCTACGGTGTCCATAAACAAAGAAGGGATGCTCACATCCACCTCGTGGTAACGTTTTTGTTCGTAATTATTTCCAAAGGCTTTGTTGGTTAAAAATACGATCAGTTCATTTTCCATTTCCTGAATAGTTAAATCAGGTGCATCAGGGCCATCCAGTACTTTAAAACACTGGTCAAACAAGGATTGAGCTTTGTCATCGGCCTGTTGTAACAGGGAAATTGCAGCAAAGTTGTTGTTGGTAGTAGTACGAACGAAAGGCATACCAAAGGTTACGTAATTTACAGCACCGGGCTGCAAAGTAAACTGTCCGGCCGATTGTAAGAAACGACGGTCACCGGGCTGATTGGCAGCTGTTACCTCTGTCCAGGCCGGCTGAGCGATACCACCAGTTCCGGAACCTGTAGGATCGGTAACATCGGGGTAAAGGAATTCGCAGGGGATAGCACCACCCACACCGTTTCCTCCATAAGTCATCGGGCTTCCGTCTTTCCATAAACCTTTCATCAGGTTGTAAAAGTGAATACCGTTTCCTGTTGTTCCGGGGTTTCCGTTTTTAGGGTCAGAAGTATTGTTGTAATAAGCAAAACGGGACATAATGATTTGCTCGGGACGAACTTTATCCGAGGTGAAAGTTCCTGTTAAAGCTCCTGTTAAGGGGTCTTTGTCGTAAGTACAATCGAGGCAACCGTCCCTGTCGTTGTCTACATGGTCGGATGTGTCTGCATTAGGGCCCTGAAAAAAGTCGCAGCCCAAAGCTGGCAACTGGGCGTGGTAGCCGGTTTGTCCCGACTGATCGTCGTCGTAATTATCACCATTGTAAATGTAACCCAATCCGCGTTTCACATCACAACCGATATAGTCGTCAATGTAATTCCCCAAATCCGAATCCACCCACACAGCGAGGTAAGTACTGTCTAATTTATTGGTGGAGCGGTTGATGATTTCAAAATTGTAAAAGGTCATGTCGTTCAACTCATCGCTGGTGGCAAATTCAAAAGCCTGGGCGCGTATTTCAACACCAATCTGGCTTTGAGAAGTTGTTTCGGAGTGAATGTTTCCTTTGTCGTTAAATACCCAGAAAAGGGTTTCATCGCCAAACAACATTTTTTTACAATCACCAAAAGCTATAGGTGCTCCGGTAACATTGTAACCTGGATAATCCCCGGATGAATAATCATACACCAAGTCATTGTTTACATCAGTAAAAGGAGCTAAGTAATTGAACTGATTGGTAGGAATAGGTGCATTACCGGGGTATTCTTTGATCCAGGTGGGGACTGAATAATAAGGATCAGGCGCTGCGTTGTTTGCATAAAATTTGTCTACGTCAGCTCTGTTGAACCTCCAGTGTTTATCGTATTTTGCACAGGTGGCTGCATCAATTTCAACCGACAAAGGATCCAATGGTCCCGGCCAGAAATCGATACCGCTTTGACGATAGGTCATGGCCGATACGCGCAACTGACCGCCTACACGGCCTCCAAACCAGAGTGAACCAGCAAAACAGGCATAAGAATTACTTCCTTTGGGAACTTCGTATTTGGCATTGGATAAATCCCACCACATATCTCCCGAAGTTAACATACGGGTACGTACGTTGTTCAATCTGATTT
>JAHEYF010000149.1 GCA_023251755.1 Bacteroidota bacterium | reverse complement strand
CCTGAAAGGCATATTGGTGGCACCTGGCTTTGGCAACCGGGGAATTGACGGGAAAATATTAGCCATTAAATACGCCCGCGAAAATAAAATTCCATTTTTTGGGATTTGCCTCGGAATGCAATGTGCCGTGATTGAATTCGCCCGCAATGTATTGGGTTTAACCGATGCACACAGCCGCGAGATGAACCCTGCTACCAGCAGCCCTGTTATTGATTTATTGGAAGCACAAAAAAACATATCGCACATGGGCGGTACCATGCGCCTGGGGGCTTATACCTGCAAATTAGAAGAAGGCACCATGGCCAGTGGAATATATGGTGCAAAGGAAACCCAGGAACGCCACCGCCACCGCTATGAGTTCAACAACGAATACATTAAACAATACGAAGCCGCAGGAATGGTACTTTCGGGTATTAACCCCGATGCCGGCCTTGTTGAAATTATTGAATTGCCCGGTCACCCGTTTTTTATGGGCGTTCAGTTTCACCCCGAATACAAAAGCACAGTCGAAAATCCACATCCATTGTTTGTAAGCTTTGTTAAAGCAGCCTTAAACCATGCATAATTGAATTTATTATCGTTAAATTTACACCCTTATTTTTAAAACAACAATGGACAAAAATTCCCTTTTAGGCCTTGGATTGATTGGTGGTATCTTGATTCTTTGGATATACTGGAGCAAACCTTCAGACGAAGTCATCGCAAAACAAAAGTTCACATTAGACTCTATAGCCCGTGTTGATTCACTGAAAGCGATTGAAGCTGCAAAACAACTGGTTGTTCAGCAGGCCAAACAAAAAGCAAGCGATTCGATAGCCGCTACCCTGCCCGACTCAGTGAGAACTGCAATTGCAGGAAACCGTTTAAACCAGAAGTATAAAGACTTTGCAGTTTCGGCTGTTGGCAAGGATGAAAATTATATTCTTGAAAATAAAAAAATAAAAGCCACCATCTCTTCAAGGGGCGGGCGAATAGTTTCGGTTGAATTAAAGGAATACAAAAAGGCGGATAAAAAATCCCCGGTGATTTTATTTACACCCGACTCAACCCAACAAAGCCTTAGTTTTAAAGCTTATAACAACTTACTTCTCAATACAGACAGTTTATATTTTACCGGCGATCAGAAATCAGTCAGCTTAAGCGAAACTCAAAACGGTTCCATAAAATTAAAATTAGCCACTGCTCAGCCCGGAACTTATATTGAATATGTGTATTCACTTAGCGGCAATGATTACATGCTTAATTACGAGATCAACCTGGTGGGGATGCAAAACATTATAGGCCCGGGCAATTCAGGTTTAACACTGAACTGGAAAATGACTTTGCCCAGCCAGGAACAGCACATTGAGAAGGAGCGCCAGACTGCAACCGCCTACTGGAATTTGCCCGCCGAAAACGATGTGGACTATATCAACGCCATGAAGGATGAAGAAAAACTATTGGAGTCGGATGTAAAATGGGTGGCCTTTAAACAACAATTTTTTACTTCGGCCATCATCGCCGACAAGCCCTTTGCAAAAGGCGCGAAAGTTACCACGCTTACCAATAAAACATCGCCCGATTATGTAAAGAGCATTCATACAACTTTGGGAATAGCTTACAATGGCAAAGCAAATGATAAAATCGGGATGAAATTTTATTTTGGCCCCAATCATTACAGCACTTTAAAAGAGTACGATTTAGGTTTGGAAAAAATGATCCCCATTGGCTGGAGCATCTTCAGTTTCCTGAACAAGTGGTTGGTTATACCGGTGTTCAATGTGTTAAAAACTTCGGGGATAAATTACGGTATCATCATTTTTGTGTTAACCCTTATTATTAAACTATTACTTTCCCCTATTGCTTATAAAACGTATTTATCGTCGGCTAAAATGCGTTTATTAAAACCAGAGATAGATGAAATAAATGCAAAGTATGGTGATGACCCGATGAAAAAAAATTCAGAAACGATGGGCCTTTACAAAAAGGCGGGAGCCAGCCCGTTTTCAGGTTGTTTACCCGCTTTGATACAGATTCCGATCCTCATCGCCCTGTTCAACTTTTTTCCTGCTTCCATCGAACTAAGGCAGGAAGAGTTTTTATGGGCACACGATCTTTCTACTTACGACAGCGTTTGGGACTTTGGTTACATCCCGGTGATCAACAGCATTTACGGCGATCACATGAGCCTGTTTGCTTTACTCATGTTTGCTTCAACCATGGTGTACACCTGGATGAACCAAAAGATGATGCCGATGAACAATCAGCAAATGCCGGGTATGCAATACATGATGTACCTGATGCCGGTTATTTTCCTGAGCTTCATGAACTCCTATTCAGCCGGATTAAGCTGGTATTATTTCCTTGCGAACATGATTACCTTTGCACAGACTTTGCTGATGCGCCGTTTTGTTGACGACAATAAACTGCGCGCCCAGATTGACGAGAACATGACCAAACCTGTAAAGAAATCGGGTTTTCAGCAACGTCTGGAAGACATGCAGAAAAAACAACTGGCACAGTCCAAAACAAAAAAATAATTGTTACCTTATTTATATGTGTTTTATTTTTACAGGCATTTCGTTTTCATTAACTATTTATAAAATCGAAAAGCCAGGCCATTACCCATAACCTGACTTTTCTTCCCTCATCAAACAAAACAACAATTTACAGAATGCTATCCCTGGCTCCTTTGATCCAATCCAAATGAGCGTTTATTTCGGGCAATGCAGCTGTAAAGAAATGCCTGACATCCTTATCTTTTGCCTCTTTAGAAGCCCTTTTAAAAAAATCAATTGTGTTTTTATGATCAATAATTAATTTGTCCAGAAAGGCTTTGTCAAATTCACTTCCGCTCTTCGTATCGTTTTTGAAAATTTCCTCGCTCTGATGCTCTGTTAGCCCTTCAGGTAAAGCTACATGTTTTGAAGCTGCCAGGTTTTTCAGCCGCTCATTCAATACCTCGTGAGCAATCATCATCATTTCAGCAATATCCCTTAATTCAGTTCTGTTCACCATGTTTTTCACGTGATCAGATATTTCAATTTCCAGTAAGCCCTCACTATAGGCGTCTACCACAAACTGAGAATCTTGCTGAATGACCCTCTCCGGCCTATTTTCAATAGCCTCTCCGGCTTCCGGGTTGTTGTGACAAGCCATGAAAAATGAAATGACGCTCAGGCAAAAAAGCCCTGAATAATTACACTGTTTCATAATTTTTAGTTTTAAGCGTATACGCCTTCTCCCTGAATATACAGCTCTATGACTTCAGTAAATCTTTTATCTGCTGTTCTTTCTTCTTCCAGCATTTCATTTATGCCTGTAGCAATATTATTCTCATAAAGAAGGTTCGCCACCTGAATTAAACCTTCAAACACAACAATTTTATATTGTTGTATTTTATGGCCACCTATCACAAGTATTCCGTCCCTGGTAAAAGCATTGTTATTCATTTCATTTAATGCCTGCTCAATTTCGGTTGTTATCTCTTCAATTCTGCTGCATCTCTTACCCTCAACATGAATTTCCAGTGCATCAAACAGCTCTTCTATTTTTTCAATGTGTTGCACAATAATTTTCCTGTAATCACTAAAAGCCATAATCAACTCAGGGGATGTAGCACTTGCTGTTAATTTTTCAAACTTCCTCAGGAGGTAATTTTCTGCCCAGTAAATATGTTTAAGCTCTTCTTTAAAAAAAACCTGCAGGTCAAAATATTGGGTTTTAGGGTAATTAAGTTGTGCTACTTTTTTCATAGGATCAGAATTTATTTTGTAGTTGTTGTTTAAATTACATTCGTTAATTAAAATTGTACCAAACTTTCAAAACCCGGATAAAAGGCGCCCCGCTGTTAAATTTTTATTTTACCTGAGGAAATATGGGGAAGTATGGGGAAAAACCGCCCCGTGTGTTGTTTTTTTTACACTACGGGAGAGCAATGCCTTACAATAATTTAAAGTACGGGAGATCAGCGTTTGCCGGACCATTGAAAACTTTTCCTTAGCCAAAAAAACGGGTTGAACACTTAATTTAAAAATCAGAAATGCTTTGCACAAGTTGTTGTTTTTATTCTACAAACACCACCTGTATTTATTAAGTAAGCAATTGTCTTTACTTTTTTAAGGCTTTGTTTTTCAACTTTATAAAGTCCATATAAAAGAAGCGTTCCTTCCTGGTATTTCAATTGAAATATATGCTTAAAAGGCGGATTCCGAAAAGCCACACGAAAAGAGTAGGACAATTAAAAAATTAAAACCATGAAAACCTTAAAAACCGTAATTACAACATTCATTGTTTTCGGTGCGCTGCTTTGTATGAGTTGCAAGAAAGAAAATAACATTGAGCCTTCAGGGCAAAGCACATCTCCAAATTTATCAACAAAAGGAGGCCTGGCCTTTAATGTAAAAAACTCAGCGGGTTCAGGGGTTCCCAATGCTAAAATAGACCTTGCTGTTTCGCAGCAGGACCTTAACAGCGGGACTTACCTGGCTACTAAAACTACTGATGCGAATGGCAAAGCTGATTTCGGCAAATTAAACGGTGGAAACTACTATTACAAAGTAGCAGTAACAGTGGGAACAACGCCCTATCACGGTGAAGGGGTGGTGCAGGTGCAAAACGGGCAGGACATAGAACAAACTGTTACCCTGCAATAAACAACAAGCTTATTGTACGAACCTGCTGCGCTTTTAATTAAACAGGCCAGGCTATGTCCAATAGTCCGGTCTGTTTAAGTTTTATCCAATCAGTTTAAATCCACAGGTAAAGAAACGATAAATACGGAGCCTTCATTTTCTTTGCTCTTTGCGCTTATAAAACCATTGTGTTTTTCAGTAATTTTTTTACAAATAGCCAGACCGATACCTGTACCTTCATATTCGGCATTAAAATGCAGGCGCTTAAATATGCTGAATATCTGTTCGGAGTGTTTCTGATTAAAGCCAATTCCATTGTCAATTACATGAATTCTGCAATATTTTTTTTTCAGGTCTTTATGGTTTTCATTTATGCTCGTGCTGATCTCTGATGTAATTCTTATAATAGGGCAGGTATTTTTCTTACTGTATTTTAATGAATTATTAATCAGGTTGTGAAAAAGGGAACGGATCAAACTTGGGTTTACACATATTGAAGGTAATTTTTCAACTAAAATTTTTCCTTTTTTTTCTTTTATGTATTCATCCAGATCAGCCAGCACCAGCCTTAGCACATCGTTCATATCCGTTTCTATAAAAACACTTTTGTCTGCTGCTATTTTTGATAACTCAAGAATATCATAAATAAGGGCCTGCATTCGTTTGGTTCCATTTTGAATACGGTTGATGTACATGCGTTCCTCTTCATCCAGTTTGTTTTCGCATTTTGCAGCTAAATGTTCGCTAAACATAATTACTTTGCGCAAAGGTTCCTGCAAATCGTGAGAGGCCATGTAGGCAAAACGGTCCAGTTCTTTGTTTGCAGATTCAAGGCGCGAGATGTTTTCAAGCAACTGATGGTTAAGGTCCTTCACTTTTTCTTCTGAAGCTTTACGGTCATTTATTTCATTTTCAAGGTTTTTATTGATGGCTTTTAATTTTTGTTCGTGTTCCAGCAATTTGTGGTTCTTTCTGTATAAATCAATAAATACAGCTACTTTAACCCTGAGTAGTTCGGGGTTAATGGGTTTGTAAATATAATCCACTCCTCCCGTACGGTATCCCTTAAATATATTTTCGCTGTCATAATTATTGGCTGTAATAAATATAATGGGGATGTGTTTCAGTTTTTCCCTTTCATAAATCAAAGCAGCTGTTTCGAAGCCATTTAAATTGGGCATTTTCACATCCATTAAAATAAGTGCAAAGTCAAATTCAGTTAACAATACTTTCAGGGCTTCTCTTCCTGAATTGGCTTTAACAAACCGGTATCCACCAGGGGCAAGGGTTGTTTCAATGGAGAATAAATTGTCTTCCCTGTCGTCCACTAATAAAATTTTCGGTTGCATACTTGCTATTTATAAAACCACACCCGCATAAGGGAGAGCAGCTGGTCAATTTTTAATGGTTTGGTAATGTAGTCCGAAGCGCCGGCTTCAATACATTTTTGGCGGTCACCTTTCATGGCCTTTGCTGTAACGGCTATTATAGGCAGACTGCTGTTTTTATGTTCGCGCCTTATTTTTTGTGTAGTTTCATAACCATCCATTTCGGGCATCATGATGTCCATCAGCACCATGTCTATTTTAGGGTTTGCATTTAAAATATTGATGGCTTCTTTACCGCTTTCAGCTGTAATAATATTGATGTTGAAACGTTCGAAAACAGTAGTAAGCGCAAACAAATTCCGAACATCATCATCCACCACCAGGATATTTTTACCGGTTAAAATGTCTTCCTTTATCCTGATATTTTCAATTATTTTCCTTTTTTCAGGAGGAAGTGTTTTGTGATTAATGTGCAAATGCAAAACCGTTTCTTCCAGCAAATGCTCAATAGAATTTACACCTTTTAATACAATGGTATTCGACTTCCCGTTCAACTGGTTCAGTTCTGCGTGATTAAAATCTTTTGCTGAATAAACAATCAAAGGGGTCAGTCTTTTCTTTCCTTCACTTACACCGTTCACTATATCGGGTCCGGTTATATCAGGCAGGGTGTAATCAAGAATGATGCAATCAAAATCAGTTGTTGAAATTAACTGAAGCGCTTTTGTTCCGGTGTCGGCAATACTTATGGTGATGTCCTGGTCTTTAAGTATTTTAACAATCTGAGAAGAATCAATCTCGTTGTCTTCGATGACAAGAATTTTTTTAATTTCTTTCTTATCGCAGGAAAGAATATCTTCAAAAAGTTCATTCAGGGCATCATTTCCAAGTGGTTTTAACAGGAAACTCCGTGCTCCCCGCTTTAAGGCCAGGGCGCTGTTTTCTTCTCCCGATATCAGGTGAATGGGAATGTGCCTGTAGTTAAAATCATTTCTTAGCAGGTCAAGTACTTTCCATCCGCTGGTATCGGGTAGTTTAACATCAAGTGTTATTGCAATGGGAGTGTAGCGGTTAATGAAATCAAACACTTCAATATAACTCATGGCTATTATCCCTTTAAGGCCCAGCTCATGCGCTTTTTCAATAATTATTTTACCAAAACGCAAATCATCTTCTACAATCAGGATGACTTTATCGTGTGGCTGAATGTTGTTCCGGTCGTCTCCGGCCTCGTTGATCATTTCATTCACAAGGTTCATTTTCCTGGACTCCAGTTCTTCGGAGCTCAGATGAAGCGAATTTAAAAGTGTATCAATGTTTTCTCCATGCCCATCAGCTAACTGCAATTGCTGATAAGTGCTGGTTTCAGTTACTGCTGAAGAAATACCCGGAATATTTTCAACCGGAAGGAACAGGGTAAATACACTGCCATTCCCGAGTTCACTTTCGAGTTCTATGGTGCCTCCTAACAATTCGGCTAAACCACGGCTGATAGACAAGCCCAATCCTGTTCCTCCATACTTACGACTGGTAGAGCCTTCGGCCTGTTGGAAGGCTTCAAAAATAATGTATTGTTTCTCCTGTGGAATACCAATACCGGTATCGATAATGGAAAAGGCAACTACCCTCTTTGCACTGTCCAGGCTATGAATGCCCTGTTTCCAGTTTTTATTGGCTTCGTATATTTTCAGTTTCACCTCTCCCTTTTCTGTAAATTTAAAGGAATTGGACAGGAGGTTTTTTAATATCTGGTTGAGGCGCTGTAAATCTGTTTCTATAAATTCAGGAAGCTCAGCATCCGTTTCTATATTAAATTTAAGGTGTTTGGCCTCAGATATAGGTTTAAATGTTGTTTCAACAAATGCCGCAATTTCTGAAAAACGTACCGGCGAAAAATTTGCGGAAATAAATCCTGATTCGATTTTTGAAAGATCGAGGATGTCGTTAATCAACTGGATCAGGTCATCACCGCATGAATGGATAGTCTTTGCATAACGGACCTGTTTATCGTTCAGGTTCCCTTCGGCATTTTCATACAATTGCTGGGCAAGAATCAATAAACTATTCAAAGGTGTTCTCAATTCATGCGACATGTTGGCCAGGAACTCGGATTTATATTTGGATGTAAGGGTAAGTTGTTCCGCCTTTTCTTCCAATGAACTTCTGGCCTCTTCCACTTCTTTGTTTTTGGCTTCCACTTCGTCTTTTTGTTTTACCAATAACAATGCTTTATCCTGAAGTTCATCGTTTGTTCTGCGCAATTCTTCCTGCTGAATTTTCAGCTCACCTGCAAGTGACTGCGACTGGGCCAGCAATTCTTCTGTTCGTGTATTGGTTTCGATGGTGTTTAAAACAATACCGAGGCTTTCGGTCAGCTGACTGAGGAAATCGAGGTGGGTAATACTGAATACATCAAGTGATGCCAGCTCAATAACAGCTTTCACATTGTTTTCAAACAAAACAGGAAGAATAATCAGGTTGAGCGGTTTTGTTTTTCCGAGCGAAGAACTTATTTTAATGTATTCACCCGGAACATTGTTGAGCAATATTCTTTCTTTTTCAAATGCGCATTGTCCTACCAATCCTTCGCCGATAGCGAATTCGGTAGGTATATTTTTTTGTGGTTTATAGGCATAAGCAGCAAAGAGTTTTAATTTCACATGTTGATTTTCATCGTCCTGTTTTAAAATATAAAATGCCCCGTAATGCGCAGTTACCACTTGTGCAAGCTCCGAAAGAATACGTTGTGTTACTGTGTTCAAATCTTTTTGCCCCTGTAACATTTGGGTAAACTTGGCGAGGTTTGATTTTAACCAATCCTGTTCCTGGTTGCGCAGGGTTGTTTCGCGCAGGTTGGCAATCATCTGGTTAATGGTATCCTTTAAGGCTTCTACTTCACCTTTGGCATCTACCCGGATGTTACGGGTAAGGTCTCCTTTTGTTACCGCCGATGCTACTTCGGAAATTGACCGCACCTGGGTGGTTAAGTTTTCTGCCAGCTGGTTTACGTTTTCCGTTAAGTTTTTCCATATTCCGGATGCACCTGGTACACTGGCCTGTCCGCCTAATTTACCGTCCACACCTACTTCACGGGCCACTGTTGTTACCTGGTCGGCAAATACAGCCAGGGTATCAATCATCTCGTTAATTGTTTCGGTCAGCTGGGCCACTTCTCCTTTTGCATCGATGGATAATTTTTGCCTTAAGTTTCCTGTGGCCACGGATGTTACAACTTTTGCAATACCCCGCACCTGTGAAGTTAGGTTGGTACCCATCATGTTTACCGAGTCGGTTAAATCTTTCCAGGTGCCAGCCACACCTTTTACTTCGGCCTGTCCGCCTAATTTACCCTCAGTTCCTACCTCACGGGCCACACGGGTTACCTCAAAAGCAAATGAGTTTAATTGTTCCACCATGGTATTAATGGTGTTTTTCAAATCAAGGATTTCTCCTTTAACGTCCACCGCAATGGTTTTAGACAGGTTACCGCTTGCTACTGCTTTTGTTACTTCTGCAATATTTCGCACCTGCGCCGTTAGGTTACCGGTCATTTGATTTACGGAGTCTGTTAAATCTTTCCAGGTACCTGCAACACCCGGTACAAAGGCCTGTCCTCCCAATTTGCCATCTGTTCCTACCTCACGGGCCACACGGGTTACCTCCGAGGCAAAGGCACGCAACTGATCCACCATGGTGTTTAAGGTTTCTTTTAACTGTAAAATTTCTCCACGTACGTCTACCGTAATTTTTTTCGACATATCTCCGTTTGCCACGGCAATGGCCACTTCGGCAATGTTCCGCACCTGCGCCGTAAGGTTACCGGCCATTTGATTAACAGAGTCTGTTAAGTCTTTCCAGGTTCCGGCTACACCGGGCACGTTGGCCTGCCCTCCCAGTTTACCTTCTGTTCCTACCTCACGGGCTACCCGGGT
>JAHEYF010000148.1 GCA_023251755.1 Bacteroidota bacterium | reverse complement strand
CTTCTTCTTCAGTACGGGTACCCGTATAAAACGAAAGCACTTTGCTTAAAACAGCTTCTACAATTGCATCGGGGCAGGAAGCCCCGCTGGTTAAAATTATTTTCACTTTCTCTTTTTCAGGAAGAAAGTTTGTTGTTGTTAAATGTTTGTGGGCAGGGTAATCGAAGTGATGGATGCTTGTTTTACTCTCTATTTCAGCAGCCGAAGAAATAAAATACGTCCTGAATTTCCGTTCCAGTAACTCCACTAAGTGCGAAGTATTGGAGCTGTTGTAGCCTCCCACCACAAGTGCCAGGTCGGCTTCCTGTTCAAGCAGTCCATAAGTCGCATCCTGGTTTTCGTTGGTGGCGTAACACAAAGTATCGCGGGTATCGGCAAAGTGTTGTTTTATATTTTCTTCGCCGTATTTTAAAATCATTTGTTGTTTCAGAAAATCTGCTATTTCCTGTGTTTCGCTGGCCAGCATAGTGGTTTGGTTAATTACCCCAATCTGTTGCAGGTCTGTTGCAGGGTTAAAGCCTGCTGAATATTTACCTTTAAACTCTTCGTGAAACTCTGCGGTTTTTTTTTCTCCGCTTATGTATAGCGCCAAACACTTTGCTTCGCTCAGGTCTTTTACCACGATGGCCCGGCTGTGCAGACTGCTGCGCGAAAAGGTAGCGCGTGTTTCCTCGTGGTTGTATTTTCCGTGGATAACAATGGTAAAATCATCCCTGCCAATTTGCTCCGATTTTTTCCACACCCTTTCCACAAAGGGGCAGGTGGTGTTGTACTGCTGTATTTCAATTCCCTTTTGACGCAATTGTTCTTCTATCTGAACTGTGGTACCAAAGGCCGGGATAATAACAATATCGTTGGGTGTTAAGGTCTCAAAAGGGATGAGTTGTTGCCCTGTTGTATCCTGTAAAAACTGTACGCCTGCATCACACAAATCTTTGTTCACTTCGGGGTTGTGAATCATCTGGCTGATTAAAAATATCCGTTTGCCCGGGTTTTCGGCCAGGGCTTTGAAAGATATTTCAATTGCGTTTTCTACACCGTAACAAAATCCAAAATGTCTGGCAATGTAAAAACTTAGCGGTCCAAAATCCAGCACCGTCGGCGAAACATCCTTCTTGCGTGGATCAGATGCCCTCCTGTAATTTTTAATTTTCGAGATGAGCGGGCTCTTATAAAATTCAGGTATATTGAATGATTTCATGCGGCTACAAATATACGCTTAATTTGAACCTGTAATTTTAGCCGGTTAAATTCGTTTACCACTAAGTACACAAAGGAGGCACTAAGGGGCACTAAGTTTTTTATTCTTTTATCTCCCATTATCGAATCAATCAGCATATCATCACATCAACTAATCACATGCGCCTGTCTCGTTTCATTTACTTGTTTCTCATCTTCAAATTAACCCATCCTCAAATTTTCAAATCAAGCAAATCAGCTAATCCTCAAATCCTGTTCTCCAATCAGCTAATCATCCTTGTCCCTCTCAATTACCTATTCCCTTTTTTGGCTTTTGGCTTATTACTTTTGGCTTTTATCATCACATCCTGATTATCTTCCCATCCTCCATTTCAATAATACGGTTGGTGCGCGCAGCAAACTCATTGTCGTGCGTTACGATTAACAAGGCCTGATTATAGGTCTGCGATAATTCCTGGAAAATATTAAATACGACTTCGCTGTTTTTTTTATCAAGATTGCCTGTAGGTTCATCTCCCATAATAATCAGCGGGTCGTTAATCAGTGCGCGGGCAATGGCTACCCGTTGCTTTTGCCCGCCTGACAATTGATTGGGCTTTTTTAGGGCCTCGCTTTCAATGCCCAATATTTTTAATTTTTCATAAGCACGCTGCTCCACTTCCTTTTCAGGATAAGTGGCTAATTTTAATCCGGGCAGCATCACATTGCGCAACACCGAAAATTCATTCAGCAAATAATGAAACTGGAACACAAAACCTATTTTTTCATTTCTTGCCCTGGCCAGCTCTGCTTCCTTTTTGTTTCTCATACTGCTTCCGTCTATCAGCAAATCGCCTGTATAATCAGTGTCCATGGTAGAAAGAATGTACAGCAGGGTTGATTTACCGCAACCCGATTTACCGATAACAGAAACGAATTCACCTCTCTGTACCGAGAAATTAATGTCCTTTAACACCTGTATGTCTACCGGATCGTGAAAGTGCTTGGATATATTTACTGCTTCCAGTATTTTTCCGTTCATTTTATTTCCCCCTGATGATGATGACCGGGTCTATTTTACTTGCTTTGCGCGAAGGAAAATAACCTGCAAAATAGGTTGTAACTATTGAAAACACAGCGCCAATAATGTAAAAACGCGGATTGTAATTAATCGGAAAAGTTTTAATAGTGGGCAAAGCCGCTGTATTAAACGGAATGTGATCAATTAAAAAAGAAAGGCTAAAGCCAAACAATAAACCCAGCAATCCTCCAAAAATGCCTATTGTTAAAGCGATGGAAATAAAAATACGGTTCACATCTTTACCCGAAAAACCGGTGGCTTTTAAAATAGCAATGGTGTCCATTTTTTCATAAATCATCATGTTCAGAATGTTGTAGATGCCGAAGCCGGCTACCACCAATAAGGTAATACCAACCGCATAAGAAATGATGGACCTCACACTGCTGCCCGTTTCAAATTGCGAATTGGCTGTTTGTATATCGATGGCTTCCACTTCAAACAACTGCCGGTATTCTTTCGCCAATTGCGGAGCCTGCATTATGTTCTTTAATTTTACCTGTACATCGGTAATGTAGTTGTTTGATTCGCCTAATAATTTTTGTGTGGTATTGATGGAAGCATAACTCTGCACCTTGTCTATATCCTGCAGGCCCGATTGAAAGTACCCGACCACTTTTAACTGCATACGCTCCCCTTTAGAAGTGGTTACCTGAATAACATCACCAATACCGGCCATCATTTTTTCTGCCGCCCCTTTGCCCAGTACAATACTGTTGGGGATGTTTTTAAGATCAATATAATTACCGGATGTTACATAATCATGAAAAGAAAACAGGCTGTTTTCTGCTTCCACATCAATACCATTGATCACACCGGTTATGTCAATGGCGCCCACATTGTAAAAAACCTGGGCGGTAATTTTAGGCGCAATGCCCAGTACCCGCGCATCCTTTTTCAGGGCCTTCATAATGGGGCCGCTGTTGTATATTTCAAGCCTTCCGTTTTTTGGTTTTACAGAGCTGATAAAATTATGGTGATGCCGGTATTCAGCTGATGCATTTACCGGTTGATGTTTAGAAGGCTGAATCTCGTTGTATAAACGGATGTGCGGTGTGCGGTTGATGATAAGGTTGTCCAGCATTTCGTTTAAACCCGACATAAAACTAAGCAGGGCAATAAACATGGTGATGCTGAAAGTAACGCCAATTGCCGCTACCAGCGTTTGTTTCCAACGGGCCAGCAACAGGGAACGCGATACACTTACGAGCAGTTTAAATTTCATTCGCTTGGTTTTACCAGTTCATCTTCAGCGCCAATACCTGAAAGTATTTCTATTTTCTGATAATCTTTTAAACCTGTTTTTACAATTACTTTATCTCCATTGCTTTTAAATACAAGCGAATCATTCTGCAAATAATTTCGTGGAATTAAAACAGCCCTGTCTTTTTTTTGTATCACCACATTGGCTTCAAAACTGATGTTGGGGTACAAGACTTCAGGTTGTTTTGTAAATTCGGCTTCCACCAAAAATGTTTTGCTTCGTTCGTTCATCAGCGGATCAATTTTGGTTACTACAGCTTCGAATACTTTTCCTTTATAACTATCTAAGGTTACCAATACGGGCTGGCCTTTTTTAATTTTCAGAATATCGTATTCATCCACCTGCATTTCGAGTATAAACTTTTTTGCATCGCCAATTACAGCCAGCGGCGTTTGCAGGCCTACTATTTCTCCTTTCGATTTTGAGAGGCTGTATACAATTCCGTCCATTTCACTTTTTAAGGTGTAATCGCTTTCCATTTTACTGGAGATCAATAAATTTTTATGCGATTGGGAGGATGTAAAATCCAGTTGGCGTTTCAGGTCGTCGTATTTTACCAGCGAAGAATAATACGCCGTTTTTGAATTTTGGTAAGCGAGTTCACGCTGTTCCAATTCAACCTTTGTACCCACCTGTTGTTGCCATAAGTTTTTTTGCCTGAAAAACATCACCGAATCGTTCTTCATTTTATTTTTTGACAGCTCAATAAATAATTTCGCTTCATTTAATTTTCCCTGGTTGGCATTCAAATCCGAAAATGCGGCGGCCAGTTCAGCATTTTCTTTACTTAAATGCTGGGCCTCATCCGAAATAGACAAGATAGGCATGCCCCGTGTTACAGTATCGCCTTCGGTAACAAATACATGGTCAACAATACCATTCACCGTTGCAAAAGCCTGGTACTGGTCTTTACTTTTTATTATGCCCGAGGCATAAATAGATTCGGTAATGGCTTCAATTGTTGGTTTTATTTTTTCGACTTTGTTTTGACAGGAAAACAAAAAAATTAAAGTCAGAAAGGAAAGTATGGTTTTAAACATGGGATAAAGTTAAACAGAAAGTGGAGAACTTTAAACTAAATTTATCAGGGAAAAAGGTGATAAATGTTTGGTTTTGAAATAGATTGTAAAACAAAATGCTTAATAGAGCTTATTCTTATCATTTATTATAAAAACCAAACCTGTTAGATTGAAAAAGATAAAGGTTATCTTTGTTATTAATGAAACGGCTTTATATAATTGCAGGCCCGAATGGTGCTGGTAAAACTACTGCATCTTATACTATTCTTCCTGATATATTTGACTGCAATGAATTTGTAAATGCTGACGAAATAGCGAAAGGAATATCCCCTTTTAACCCTGAAAAAGTAGGTGTAAAAGCGGGTAGAATTATGTTGCAAAGAATAAACGAATTACTTGAAAATAAAGAATCTTTTGCATTTGAAACAACGTTATCAACTAAAAGTTATGTAGGATTAATTAAAAAAGCTCGCCAACTAAACTATGAGGTTATTTTGCTTTTTTTAGCTTTGGATTCTCAGGAATTAGCTTTAAAAAGGGTAAAAACAAGGGTTAAAGAAGGAGGGCATAACATCCCGGAAGAAGTAATCAGAAGAAGATTTGAAAAAGGTTTACATAACCTGTTTAATCTTTACATTCCAATTGTTGACAAATGGCTGCTAATAGATAATTCAGGAGAAAATTTTGAATTTATTGGAGAAGGGACAAATGTTGAAACTATTGTGAAAAATGAAAAGATTTGGATTTCACTAAAAGAAAAATACCATGGGAATTAAAGAACAGTTAAAAGAATTAGAGGATAAAATTTCGAAAGGCCTGGAGGAAGCTTACCGAAAAATGGTTGAGTTTAAAAAACAAAAGAAAAGCCCATTGATAGTTTCAAGAAATGGAGTAATAATTGAAATAAAGTCGGAAGAAATACTACCTACAACAAAGGCCAAAAATTCATAATTATACTACAGAAATAATGGGTAGGTAAACATTGACGGAAAGGTTTGTGATCCTCTTGCATATTTGCTCTGGCTTAAAAATTACTCCCAACCACACAATAAGACCACTCCTCAGGATTTTGTATCTTTGCACTTTACTATTTAGATGAAAACCAAGACAATTAAGAAAAACAAGGTAAATGTGGTAACCCTGGGTTGCAGCAAAAACATTGTAGACAGCGAAGTGCTGATGGGGCAATTGAAGGCCAACAATTTTGAGGTGGAACACGAAAGCGCCGAAGACGACAGCAATATTGTAATTATCAATACCTGTGGCTTTGTTGAAAATGCCAAGCAGGAAAGTATAGATACTATTTTACGTTACGTTGATGCGAAAAAAAGCGGGCAGGTTGAAAAGGTATACGTTACCGGCTGCCTGAGCGAACGCTACAAACCCGACCTGGAAAAAGAAATACCCGAAGTGGACGCCTATTTCGGAACCAGGGAATTGCCCCGCCTGTTAAAAACCCTGAAAGCCGATTACAAACACGAATTAGTTGGCGAGCGTCTGCTTACTACCCCGCACCATTACGCTTATTTTAAAATATCGGAAGGCTGCGACAGGCCCTGTTCTTTCTGCGCCATTCCCTTAATGCGGGGCGGGCACATATCTGTACCTGTTGACGAGCTGGTGGACCGTGCAAAAAAATTAGCCGCCAAAGGCACCAAAGAATTGCTGCTGATTGCACAGGACCTTACGTATTATGGACTTGACCTTTCAAAAAAACGTGAGCTGGCTGCGCTGGTCGATCGTTTGAGTGAGGTAGAAGGAATTGACTGGATACGTTTGCATTATGCTTTCCCCAGCGGTTTTCCTTTGGATGTGTTGGATGTAATGAAAAATAAAAAAAATGTCTGCAATTACCTCGATATACCCCTGCAACACATCAGCGACAATATGCTGAAAAGTATGCGCCGTGGAATTAGCAAACAAAAAACCATAGACCTTGTGAACCAGATCCGGGATAAAGTGCCGGGTATTGCTATACGCACCACCTTAATTGCAGGCTACCCTGGCGAAACTGAAAAGGATCATGAGGAAATGTTAGAATGGATAGAAGCCAGTAAATTTGAACGACTCGGTATATTCACCTACTCGCACGAGGAAAACACGCATGCCCATTTGCTGAAAGACGATGTAAAGGCTGCAACCAAAAAGAAACGTGCCGATGCGGTAATGGCTTTGCAACAGGGAATTTCACTTACGCTCAACGAACAAAAAGTTGGCAAAGAGTTTAACGTATTGTTCGATCGCAAAGAAGGGGACTATTTTATTGGCCGTACAGAGTTTGATAGCCCCGATGTAGACAATGAAGTATTGGTAAAAGCAACAAAAGACAATTACACCCGTATTGGGGATTTTAGTAAAGTGAGAGTTACGGAGGCCAGCGATTTTGATTTATATGGAGAGTTGGTATAAGTTCTTTCGTTTATTCGTTCAATAGTTGGAAAGTTAAAAAGTTGCAAAGTTAGAAAGTTGTGGGGGCATAGAAAATTAGGCATAATGTTCTGCTAACAAATGAACGATTAAACGAGTGAACTAAAAAACAATTAAACGGGCACCAGGTCGAAGGTCAACTCAGCAATCAGCGACTTCATTATTAGAGTCATTTTAGGTTCCTGCACTGCTGCTACGCGTTGTATATCTTCGTGTGTGGTTTCTACAATTTTTCCGGGTACGCCCAGGTCGGTAATAATGCTGATGGCAAAGCATGGAATACACATGTGACGGGCCACTATTACTTCTGGCACGGTGCTCATTCCAACAGTATCGGCACCAAGTATACGCACCATTCTATATTCTGCAGGAGTTTCAAGGGTTGGCCCTGTTAGTCCAAGGTATACACCCTCACTTACTTTAATGTTGTTGCGGGCGGCTATATTTTTTGCTTTAACAATTAATTGTTTATCGTAAGGCTCACTCATGTCCGGAAAGCGGGGGCCTAGTTCGCTGCAATTTCTTCCAACAAGTGCATTGGGCATAAAATTAATGTGATCGTTCAGGATCATTAATTCCCCTATTTCAAAATCCGGATTCACCCCTCCGCTTGCATTCGATACAAACAGGGTTTTTATACCCAGTTCTTTCATCACCCTTACCGGAAAAGTAACCTGCTCCATATTATACCCTTCGTAATAATGGAAACGACCCTGCATAGCCACTACTTTTTTTCCGCCAAGGGTACCAAAAATAAGCTTGCCACTATGGCCTTCAACAGTGCTTAAAGGAAAATTAGGAATTTCATCGTAAGACAATTCATGTGCTATCGCAATCTCTTTAACCAGGCCGCCCAGGCCGGTACCTAATATTATACCTATTTCAGGAATAAAATTGTGGGTAGACTTACATATATTTTTTGTGGTAAATTTTATTTGTTCTAACATACTTCAACACGTTTTCATTAAACTCCTCTGTTTTATTTTTAAAATCAACTTCTACCGGCAATACATACAGCGGCAGGTTGTGCAATACAGCTCTTATTTCAGGTTTGTTCAACCTCATGGCATCCTTTTCGGTGGTAATTATAATTTTATTTTCTGCGGCAATATTATCAAATATTTTTTTAATCTCTACTGCATCCTGTTCAAAATACTCATAATGATCGGGGTACTTTTTGTGTACAAGGTCGTCTGCATACTCTTTCACGTAAGTCAGCAAAGGCGCGTCGTTGGCTATACCCGTAAACAGCAGCACATTGTACTTATAAAGTTCCATTGCTGCTTCAATGGTATCGGCCGGGTGGTACAGGCAATACAATTTATCGTATTTCAGGTACGAAAAATAAATTGTCTGATACGCTTTAATACCAATGTCTTTCATGATTCCCCGCATGTCTACACTTGATGCATTTTCGGGGGTTTTGGTAATAACAATAATATCTGCCCTCAGGCTTCCTTTAATGGATTCGCGCAGCATTCCTGCCGGCAGGTAAGTATCGTGAATAAACAGTTTGCTGTAATCGGTCAATAAAATATTTAAGCCGGGCTTTACCGACCGGTGCTGGAAGGCATCGTCTAACAAAATTACTTCGGGACCCTTGTTTATTTTTAAAAGGTTCTGAATACCCCTTCTCCTGTTTCCATCTACGGCCACCATCACATCGGGGTTCTTTGTCACAAACTGCAGGGGTTCATCGCCTATGTCTTCGGCAGTAGATTGTCCGGTGGCCAGCACATAACCCGAGGTTTTCCGTTTATAGCCCCTGCTCAGGGTAGCTATACGCAAATCATCTCTTAAAATTTTTATAAGATATTCAATATGAGGGGTTTTACCCGATCCTCCGGCACATAAATTACCTACATTTATAATTTTTACCCCCTCAAAGCTTTTGGATTTAAGCACATTCCAGTCGAACAAAAGATTTCTGATGCCTGTACCTATAGCGTATAATAACGAAAGAGGATAAAGAAATATGTACCTGGCCTTCTTCAATAACTACAAATATATTAAAAAGGCTAACTTACTTATTTCTATCAAAAAAATAAAATATTCTGCCATTTTTTAACCAGTTTGTACTGACTTCGATGCTAAGGATAGCTGAGATTGTGACAGGGTATTGATATAATTCCCTGATAATTTTGGACAGGCCGGAAGATTTTTTATTTTATTTACTACTTTCGTTGCTAATTATTCTGCTAATTATGTTGATAAAGGAACTAACTGACTGCCTTGAAGCCTTTGCCCCTTTGCCCTATCAGGAAAGTTATGACAATTCGGGCCTGATTACCGGAAATAAAAAACAGGAAGTTACCGGAGCTCTACTTTGTCTTGATTCTACTGAAGCGGTACTTGACGAAGCCATTGCCCTGGGCTGTAACCTTGTTATTGCCCATCATCCCATCGTATTTAGCGGCTTAAAAAAAATAAACGGCAACAATTATGTTGAAAGGGTTATCATTAAAGCCATACAGCACAACATAGCTATTTATGCCATTCACACCAATTTAGACAATGTTATACAAGGCGTAAACGCTAAAATTGCACAAAAATTAGGCTTAAGAAACTTAAAAATACTTGCGCCCAAAAAAGGCCTGTTAAAAAAATTAGTGACCTATGTGCCTGCTGCTGAAGCTGAAAAAGTAAGAAATGCCCTGTTTGCAGCCGGCTGTGGAAACATTGGCAATTACGATTCATGCAGCTTTAACCTTAAGGGTGATGGTACTTTTAGAGGAAATGAACTCAGTCAGCCCCATGTAGGCGAAAAAGGGAAACTACATACTGAAAACGAAACCAGGATCGAAACTGTTTTTAGCAGCCCATCGGAAGGACGCGTGTTACAAGCCTTGTTCGGGTCACATCCTTACGAAGAAGTGGCGTATGATATTTACTCCCTTGACAATACTTACTCACAGGTTGGTTCGGGGGTAATGGGGGAGCTTGAAGTGGAAAA
>JAHEYF010000001.1 GCA_023251755.1 Bacteroidota bacterium | reverse complement strand
GATATTGATAACAAAATTGCTATTAGCACATTTCCATTAGTATAGTTTGAGTTCTTTGTATTTATGGAAGAATTTTCAAATAAGACAAAAATGCTGATGCAGGTGCTTTACAGCCGTTTATTGTCTATTCCGATGAAACTGAACCACCCATTCCGAGCAAGCTATACCACTTTTCCGAGGCATTGTGAACCACCGATTCCGACGATACTGAACCAGGTGATTTTTTTGTGATTTCCGGTCAAAGAACAAATTGATTTTTACAAATGTAAATTAATTTTGATTCACTTTTTTCTTTCTCATAGATTCTCCTTTTAATTCAATTCTGTGTGCATTAGCTGTCAATCTGTCCATAATTGCATCCGCTAAAGTCGGCTCCTTAAAATATTCATACCATTTATTTACCGGTAGCTGTGAGGTAATAATTGTTGAGCTGATCTGATATCGATCCTCCAGGATTTGAAGAAGGGCAATTTTTACCTCCTGTGTCATAGGTTGAAGACCAAGGTCGTCAATGATAAGGAGTTTTACCTTTTCAATCTGATTGATTAATTTGAGGAAAGTGCCCTCTATCTTTGATTGAGCAATTCTCTCAAAGAAACGGTTCATGTTTAAATACAGGGTTCTGTATCCAAGCAGACATGCCTGATTTCCCAGAGCACATGCAAGGAAACTTTTTCCACCTCCGGTGGCAGCTGTAATAAGAACGTTCTGGGCTTTTTCTACAAAGGAGCCATCGGAGAGTTGAAGGAGCTGTTGCTTTGTAAAATTACGCCCCGGGGAACATTCGATTTTTTCTATTGAGGCAGTATATCGCAGCTTCCCGTTACGTAATAGAAAGTCTGTGCGTTGCATTTGCCGATGCTGGACTTCTGCCTGTACCAGATGGGATATTAATTCATGCCCTTCTGGTTGTTTGTTGACTGGTAATTGCAGAATAGACTGATAGCTCTTTGCCATTCCGTGTAGTTTTAGTTTAGTCATTTGCTGTTGATTTTCAGTTGTGTTCATGGTATTTTGTTTTTTTTGGTTTGTGATTATTTATTTTCTATTCATACTCTTTTGGATCCCTATTATTTTCATGGAATTCGAAAATGGTTTGTGTAGTTACCGGGGCATTAAAATTTTTTATGTCCATATTATTGTTGAGGATATTTCTGATGAATTTACAGCGGAATACGCCTGCATTTACTGCCATACTACAAGCTTTAGCAAGTCTTTCATTCGTATATTTCTTTCCAAGTTTCAGGGTGCCAAAACAAGCCAGAAAGGACTGTTGTTTAATAATATTTATGCTGAGCATTTTTTCAATTACCAGCAAGGTATCAGGGGATATGGATTTTGCCCAGTTACAGAAGTACTCAGGAGTCCATCCTCCTTCTCTGGAATAGGCTAAATGGTTGGGTGGCATGTGTGATATTTCAGAGGTCCTGCCATAAACATTTCCGCCCCTTGTATGAAGGGCAATACGGGAATGCTCAATATATATTTCTACAGTGGTACTGTTATACAGCAGGATGGCCTGCTGACCTACATATTTATAGGGAACACTGTAAAAATGTTTATCCTCCGAATGCCAGACATGATAATCCTTAGCCACCTTGGCGCTAATACGTTTATTGATATCCAGAGGGGCCGAAGGCAAAGTGGTAAGTATATCTTTCTCAAATTCGGTAAACAAGGCCAATCTGGTTTTATCTCCCATGCGGAATTTTAATTCGTTATGCCTGTCATTTAAACAAAAAATTGCTTCATTGATATCCTTTAGCCCGTGAAAGGTTTGTTTCCTCAGGAGCGCATAAATGCGTTCGTAAACCAGCCTGACATGCCTTTCAACAGATGGCTTGTCCTTAGGTTTGGCAGGCCTTGCCGGTATGATGGCTGTTCCGTAATGAAAACAAAATTGATCCATGAGTTCAGTAAGCTCAGGTTCATAACGGTCGTATTTTGTAATGCAGGATTTTAAATTATCCGATATGATATATTGAGATGCCCCTCCATAGAATTTAAGGGCATTCTCCATGCAGCGAAGTAAATCGTATTGTTTCTGGGATTCAGTGGCTTCAACGTAAGTGTATCCACTATAGGAAAGCACCGCAATAAATACCTGGTAAGCTTTTGTTTCTCCATTATGCATCTTGCATTTGAGTGTGTCTCCGGCAAAATCAATCATTAATTTTTCTCCGGGTTTATGAAAAAAATGCATGACAGTATTTCTCAACTGCTCATTGGAGTTGATGTAATCGCAGAACCTGGAGTATTCATAGCCATCCGGGTATAACTCTTTATACTCCATCCACAAAAGTTTTTTGGTCAGAATCTTCTTTACACGCTCCGGCTCTTTTTCCAGTTCTTTAATGTAATTCTGAATATCCAGATACCTGTCTTTCTGATGGGTTCCGTTTTGTTCAGGTTCAAACAGCACCTTGGACAGTGATTCATCATTTAATGCCAGCAATTCTGCATAGGAAAGCATGCTTGCCTGGATGGTTACTTTATATTGCCGTATGGTATTACGGGCCACTGAGGTTTGTTTGCTGATGGATCGCTCTGAGTATCCACCATTTAATAATTGTAAAATTCTTCTAAGCTGTAGCATAGTAATCGGTTTTGCGCTCATGGGTTTATAGATTAAATTTTTAATCTAATTTCCCATTAAACAGGGTTACGCAATTTGTTCTTACCGGGTGGTTCACAATGCCTCGGAAATAAAATTCCAAAAATCAGGGTGGTTCAGTATGTGTCGGAATGGCAGTAATTTATTCCAACCTTTAAGTCATTATTTATTGAATGGAAAATTCTTTTCCCAGTGAAAAAATTCTTTCACTTTTTAAAATTCCAATACCAATAAATCGCAGCTCAAAAAAGTGGTTCAGTATGGGTCGGTAGGGTGGTATAGTTTAAATCGGAAGGGGTGGTTCAATATGGATCGGTACAGACATTTTGTTGATAACTGTTAATTTGTTCATAACTCATGCTGCTGCCTTGTAATAGACCTGCTGTGGTGTTTTATAATCGAGAGACTGGTGATGGCGCTGATCATTATAGAATCTAAAATATT
>JAHEYF010000147.1 GCA_023251755.1 Bacteroidota bacterium | reverse complement strand
AATAATACCGAAGCATTGATAGCAGCAGAGGAGGCATTGGCTGATGGGAACAATAATACAGCTCAGAATAAACTAAGTTTTATTACCGCTCAAAACAACATTGAGAATAATTATAAAACTTTTTATAACCTGTATTTGAAATACACTACCGATACCATAACCGGTAGTGATAGCCTTGAATTGGTGCAATTGGCCAATGGCTGCCCCTTTACCGATGGGCCGGCGGTATACCAGGCCAGGGCTTTGTACAATGTGGTATACAGTACTGTGGTGGTATTTGAAGACGATTGCCCAACAGAACCAAATAATGGACGCGTTTGGAATAAGGAGGAGAACAGCAATATAGAGAATAAAGATTTTGATGTTTTACTTTATCCCAATCCTGCGTCGGATGAATTGTTTATAGCCCCCTTTGAATTGCAAAAAGGGGAAATAGCTGTGGAGATCAGGGATATGAATGGTAAATTAGTTTACAAGGAAAATACGAATCTGAGTGAAGGTGTTGGGCAAATAAAACTGAATGTAAGCAATGGGGTGTATTTCGTTAAAATTACTAACTTTAGTACTCAGCAGTGTATAAACAAAAAACTTGTTATTCAACAATAATAAATATAACGACGAGATTTCTTCCTTTACTTTAAAGAGTAGAGGAGGAATTAGTTTTTTGTTTCTGTTTCTATTTTGCACTGGTTCTGCACAATCTAACTTGGTTCCAAATTATAGTTTTGAATTTTACTCTTCGTGCCCTAATAATTCTGGACAATTGAATTATGCAACCCCATGGATCAATCCTACATCCTGGGGGAGTCCTGATTACTTTAATAGTTGTTCAGCTCTTTTAAGCGTCCCCAATTGCACTATTGGTGGTGACTGCTATCAATATGCCCATACTGGAAATGCGTTTGCCGGCCTATATACTTGGGGTTATTCAGTTCCTAATGGCAGAGAATATATTCAATGTCAAACTATCAACACTTTAATAAATAGCAAATGTTATTTTGTTTCTTTCTATGTGAATCTTCTTAATGGTTCAATGTACGCAAGCAATAATCTTGGGGCATATATTTCTGTAAATCAAATTTATTCTGCCACATCAAATCCCCTTTTAAGTTATAATGCTCAAATCTTAGGGTATAAAAATAAAATTATTAAAGATACCTTAAGTTGGAAGCTAATATCAGGTATATATGTTGCTGGGGGGGGGGAAATTATATAACCATAGGGAATTTCAACAACGATGCCACAACAGACACGTTAAAAGTGCATGATTCAGTACCTACGGATGCAGCTTATTATTTCATCGACGACGTCTCAGTCATCTCCATAGACAGCATACCCGGTGGCCTTACAGCTTATGGAGGCAAGGACACCTTAATTGCCAAAGGTGATAGTGTGTTTATAGGGCAGGAGATAAGTAATTTAAACTGCAACTGGTACGAGCTGGGCCAAATAGCAATAGTGGGTACGGGCAGCGGTATTTATGTAAAACCCGATACCACTACTACTTATATAGTAGAGCAGACTTTGTGCGGTACTATAACTTACGATACCGTGGTGGTAAGCGTAAAACCCGTTGGCATTAACGAGGTGGAGAAATTCGGGAACAGTCTCAGTTTTTTCCCCAACCCTGCGCATGAGCAGGTTAGTATTTTATGTTCGGATAAAAACATTAAAGCTTTAACTGTTGCTGTACATGAGCTTAGCGGAAAACAAATCAGCAAACAAAACATACAGTTGTTGAACAATGCCTGTAGCTATAATTTTAACCTTCCTTCGGGCTTGTATTTTTTAAGTTTAACTGATCCGGAGAAAAAATATACTGCGGTTAAAAAATTAGTGGTGTATTAGTTTTATTGTTTCACCACCTATTCACTAACAATTAATCAATTACAATTTTAAGCATTTGTTGAATGGTATTGTTGTTCGTTGCTTTCAGTAAATAAATCCCTTTAGGGTATATGCTTAAATCAAACTCCTTTTTACCGGCCGGTACTAATTCATTAAATATTGTTTTTCCGAATGTATTATCAATACTAATTTGAGTGCTGTTATTTAATGCAATAATAAAATGACCTCTGTTGGGATTTGGATAAAGCTGAATGCCTGTTTCAGAAAAAGCAGCGGTTTGTATACCGACCAAATTAACACTTACGCAGGCACTGGTATCGGTACAATTGTTTTGGTTGATGATTAGAGCATAGCTCCCGTTTTGTGTGGCAGTGTAATTTTGTGCGGTTGCGCCATTTATCAGCGAACCGTTACCACAATCTATCCATTGATAAATTGCACCTGCGGCATGTGCAGTAAATGTATTTCCATTTTGCATAAGCAAGGTATCAACTATAGTTATAGCCAGGGTAATATTCAGGATGCTATCGCAGCCCTGATGTGATAGAAGAGTATCGGTGTATACACCCGGGGTATTTTCATAAGTACCGGCAAGTAAAATGCTGTCACCTTTACAAATACTGATGTTTTGTGTGCCCGAAATTAAAGGAAGCACATTGATGGTACTGGTAACAATGCTATCGCAGCCTTTAAAACTTGTAAGGGTATCGGTGTAAGTACCTGACGCGGTATAGGTATTTGTTCCGACCGTAACATTTTGCCCTGCGCACAAGGTTAAATTTTGTGAAGAAGTGATGAGGGCAAGAGCAGGAATGGTTACAGAGTATGTTACAGTGCGGGTAGGGCTATTAGAATCAGTAACAGAACAAGTAAAAGTTCCGGGGCTTAATCCTGTTGCAACAGAATCGGTTCCACCATAAGGGCTCCAGTTATAAGTATAGGGTCTTGTTCCTCCTGAGGGGCTTAAACTTACTTTTGAATTATTACTTCCATAACAAACAGCCTGGATTATTGAATCGGTAATAGAAATAACAGGTATATAAGGTATTGCACAGGCAGGGGAAAAACCAACTAAATTACTATTTGCATCATAAAAAGCAAATACATAGTTTCCGTTGCAGGAACACAATCCGGTAACGGTGAAAGAAGGAGGGAGCATTCCTAAAATAGGACCAGTTGGACAGGTACCACCGGAAACTGCCTTATAAGGAGGGCCGGCTCCACAGCTGGTTGGTATGCTAAAAGTAATACTCCCGTCGCAAGCAGTTGGACTGCTTGGAAAAGTGATATTTGTTACAGGAAAAGAGCAAATGACCATTGCATCAGGGCTTGTTGTTTTTGCTCTTAGGGTATCGCCTGGTATATGTTTGTTTACGGGTTCACCTTCATCTGCTTTAATAAAACAAGTAAATCCAAGTAAGAAAAGAATAGCGAAAGAATATTTTTTCATGAAAATTAGAATTGCACTGTTGAAGATAAATAAAAATGATAAAGGGAGCAAGTAACGAAAGGTGTTTGTTTTAGCTGCAAGATTTACAGAGGAAACGGAATTTCACCATTCACTCAGGCACTAAGGGACACTGAGCCTTTTTACATTCTGTACAACAACGGTATCTTCTCACTTTCTTACCCTCTTACTCTCTCACTTTGTGTTTGAAGATGATTGCCCAACAGAACCCAATAATGGCCGCGTGTGGAATAAAGAAGAGAACAGCAATAACACTTAACAGAATTTCCATAAAATTGCTAGGTGTCCCAACGCTGAAAACTGGAGCTTGAAACTACTTGGAAAATGTATCCTCAGAAGATCAAAAGATTGAGAGTTCTTTTAATTTAGATTGAAGCCCCTTTGCCCAGGCATCCCAGTTTAAATAAGTTTCAAAAGTTGCGCGACTACTCAGTGCTAATTTTTTATACTTTTCTTCGTCCTTCAGGAGTTCCATAATTTTTTCCGTATAAGCATCTCCCCTATCCTTACGGTCAAACAAAAATCCATTTTCCCCTTCCCGCACAACACCTGCAACCCCTCCTGTATCTGTTGCTAATGATACAAGCCCATAAGCGCTGGCCTCGCAACAAACTATTCCGAATGCTTCGAAGCGTGTGGGAAACAGAAAAAAAGTTGCTTCCTTAAATAAATGATACAACTGCTCCCTTTCACTTTTAATGCTTTTATTTAAAAAAGGAATGACCTTTATTTTTTCGTGCTTAAATTTCTCAGGTGGAACACAGCCGCATATAGTTAATTCGGCGTCTATTCCCTGCTTCAATAAATTAGTTAAAATGGTGTAAGCAATTGGCCCGCCTTTATTTTCCCAATTCACGCCCACAAAAAGCAATTTACAAATAGTTCCCGGCTTCCTTTCTTTTGCGAAGGAGTCGCCGGGAATTTCTTCAAAATTTGCTCCAAAGGGAAGGATAATTGTTTTTTGTGGATCAATCTTAAAATCATGAATAACCGAATTGATCGCCCAGGGGGAAGTCATGGCAACAAGGCTGCTTTTTTCGAGTGCACGTTTTTCTATTTGATAGCTTTCTTTTTGAGAAAATTTTGTAAGGTTACTTAACGATTTATGGTAATTAAGTGAGCTTTTGAAAGTAGCATCGGCAATATAAACAATTGGTATACTTGTTTGAAGGAATGCAATTTCACTGGAAGCAGAGGGGGCTATGATAAGATCAAATTTTACTTTTTGAAGTTTTTTAGAAAAAAAACGGGCATAGGCTTTTGATACCCGTTTACTGTGACGATAGTTGTAACGTTTTCCGGTTAGCAGAGCTAAAAAATGAAATACCTTCCCAATAAACAATTGAACCGAAGGCTGATATGGACCAAGTATTTCAACCTTTCCGACGTTTCTGGTTAAAGCAGTATAAATGCTATAATGCGAACCGGACCAAACGATTTTATCCCCCGGATCGTGCATCGAAACATAAGCAATTTTATATTTTACAGAAGGTACAATCGCCATTCCTTAAAGCAAAAATAATAACATATCTTCCTTTTTTATCACCATAATATACTGAAAGTAGTTCGGAAACCGAACTACTTTCAGTTATACCCAAGGAATCAGTGCAAAATAATCGTAAGCATCATTTCCTTTGGTATAATTGAAATTACAGGGTTTAAAATTACTATTTTTTTAGAGTATCTTTACACTTTTAAATTGGTTCGCTCAAAAAGCATGAATATAGATTATAGTATAATTATCCCCTCTTATAACCAACCTGACTTTATTGGTAAAACACTCAACAATTTAAAGCTTTTAAAACAAAAAGCAGCAAATAAAAATATTGTTATTGAATTTTTGTTGTTCGATAGTGAATCAGACAAACTTACACAATCTGTAATTAATGAATATCGTTCGTTTATTGATTATGTTGAAATAAAAAAAGACAAGGGGCAATATGATGCTATCAACAAGGGGATTTTAAAATTAAGGGGTCGCTATTGGACCTGGTTGAATACCGATGATTATATCGATATCAATGGTTTTTTCAATTTACATGAAGAGCTTCAAAAGGATCCGTCAATCGATTACATTTATGGGGATATTGAAATCATAGATGAAAAAGATCAGCTTATTAGAAAGTCAGAGTGCTGGCCTTTAACCATTAATATGTTAGTAAATAAACAACCCTCCGTTTTTCAACCCGGATCTTTTTTTAAAACAGCAAGAACCAAAGAAACAGGATTGTTACGGGAGAATAATTGCTGCTTTGATTATGAATATATTTTAAGATTATTAAAACGTAATGCCCGGTTCAAAAACATAAATCATACCGTGGCTCAATTCAGATTACACTCTTCCAGTAAAAGTGGAAGTATTGTCCCACAATTTATTAATGAGCAATTAATTATCAGTAAGCAGTATGGAAGAAAAAGCATTTCGTTTCTTACTTTTTTTTTAAACCTGAGAAAATTAAAACATTATTTGTTCAGCAAATAAAATACCTCAACCTTAACATAGCTAATTTATAGTGCGCATCCTTTTATTATCAGATATTAATTCGGAGCACACCCAAAAATGGGCTGTTGGCCTTGCTACGACTGGAATTGAAGTGGGGATTTTCAGTTTAACAAAAGCGGATCTGACCTGGTTCAATCAGCAAAAAAACACCACTTACCTGAATCCCGGAAAAGGCATGAACCCCAATACCCGCCTATCAAAAATTGCTTATTTAAAAGTTATTCCGGAGTTAAAAAAAATAATCCGGATTTTTAACCCCGATATTGTTCATGCGCACTATGCCACCAGTTATGGTTTATTGGCGAATCTGTCCGGCTTCCGCCCTTATTTTATTTCTGCCTGGGGAACCGATGTGATGAAGTTTCCGGAGCAAAATTTTATAAACGCCGCAGTTTTAAAAAACAACCTGGCAAAAGCCGCTGTTGTTTGCGCTACAAGCAATACCATTAAAGAGTATATACACAAAGTGATAGATCGCCCGGTTGAAGTTGTTCCCTTTGGAGTTGACCTGAATGATTTTAAACCAACACCTGTCAGCGAAAACAACAAAAAAAAGGGACTTGTCATTTCCTGTATAAAATCCCTGGAAAAAATTTATTGCATAGACCTTGTTATAAAGGCCTTTGCGCTGGTTCAACAAAATAATCCCGGACTATCCCTAAAATTGATGATTGTAGGACCTGGCTCTGAATTGCAAAACCTGAAAAATTTAGCCCAACAGCTAAATATTACAAATGATGTTGAATTTACCGGAAGAATTGATTTTGATAAGGTACCGGAATACTTTAATTTGTCGGACATAATTGTGAATATTTCGGAATACGAAAGCTTTGGTGTTTCTGTAATTGAAGCCATGGCCTGCGAAAAGCCTGTAATCGTAAGTGATACAGGCGGCCTGAAAGAAATAGTAGACGACGGGGTGAACGGAATAAAAGTTCCTGTAAATAACATTCCGGCAACGGTAAAAGCCATTGAAGAGCTTATTCTTTCGGAAGAAAAAAGAAAAAAAATGGGTGTAGAAGGAAGGAAAAAAGTTGAAAGTCTGTATAAATGGGAAGATAATCTGAATCTTATGATTGCATTGTATCAAAATAATTTGAAAACTGAACACTAAATGTTGATTGAGCCCGTTAATATACAAGAACAACAATACAGTGAATTGGTTTCGGCCTGCGGCACTGTATTTAATTCTGTAAAATGGCTCGAAATGTACGAAAACAGTTTAAGCACCTATGGGATTTTTAATGACAACAAAGAATTGATCGGAGCCTTCAATTATTACACTGTAAACCGCTTTGGCATTAAAATAATTAAGACCCCTCCCTTTTCTCCGCATATCGGTTTAATATTTATGAACCCCGCTCAGCAGGCTCATCAGCGAAACACTTTTGTTAAAAAAATAAATCAATGTGTAGCGGAATTTTTACTCAGACAGCATGCTGCAATTTATTTTTTAGCCCTGCCGGCATATATTACCGATACACAAAGTTTTCACTGGCTCAAATTTAATGTAAGTCCGAATTACACCTACCAGCTCAATCTGAATCTTTCCGAAAATGAATTGTCCGGCCTGATGTCTGATAAAAAAAGGAACAGCATTAAAAAAGCGTTAAAAGACAATGTATTGATAGAACAGGTAAGTGATTACACAGAAATAAAAAAAATTGCCGGGCAAACGTATCTCCGTAAATCAAAAAAGCTGAATGAAACCATACTGAATGCCATTTTAAATAAGTTTGCGCATACCGGTAACTGTTTTGCCCTGGTGGCCCGGTTAAACAACAAGGTTACGGCCATGAGTTTTTGTATATACGATACCACCACAGCTTATTATTTATTAGGTGGCTACAATCCCGAAAACAAGCACAACGGGTCGGGCGCTTTGGTTCTTTATTCCAGTATACTGCATGCAAAAAAAGCAGGGCTTACTTGTTTTGATTTTGAAGGGTCCATGTTGCCTGAAGTAGAAGAAAATTTCAGGGAATTTGGAGGAGATTTAACTCCTTATCAAACCTTAAGCAAAGCCGGAAATTTATATAAACTTCCCCTAAAACTTATTAAGCCTCAGTTATTTTAGTGTTAGTAAAGGAAATAAATACGGAATTGCTAAACAGTTTTACTGCAAAGGAAACAGTCCCGGTTTTCAGTTCATTCAACTGGGTAAAATTATTTTCCGAAAAATTATTGTTGCTTGGTATTTTTGAAGAGGAAGACAAACTGATTGGCTATTGTTATTTCTTTAGCGCAAAAAAAAACAATTTATCCTATTTGATTAATACACCATACACACCACATTGTGGTTTACATTACCTGAACCCTTCTAAAAACAAATCGAAAAAAACAAGTTTCGATAAAAAAGTAATGACTCATTTGGCTGAGTATATAGAGGCGCATAAATTCCACTTTGTTGATTTTTCGATTCCCAGTACTTACGTAGATACCCAGGCTTTTTACTGGAAAAAATTCAGCGTCAATACCCGTTATACTTATCATTTGGATCTTAGTCCCACGGAAGAGGAGCTATACGCGAATATTAGCAGTGAAAAGAGGAAAAGTTTAAAGCGTGCTGAAAAAGACCAGCTTTCAACGGTTTTATGTACTGATTACGATGAAATAAAAAAATTGGTAACTAAAACATTCGACAGAAAACAAAAAAAAATAAACGAAGCCCTGTTGGATAAAATTTTGACAAAGTTCGCTGAACCTCAAAATTGCTTTGCTTTTATAACAAAAGATGGTACAAAACCAATTGCTTGCGCATTCTGTGTTTATGACTTATATTGCTGCTATTATTTATTTGGAGGTTACGACCCGCAAAACAGACATCATGGTGCAGGAGTCAGCTCTATGTGGAATTGTATACTTTATGCAAAAAGAAAAGGAATTAAAACATTCGATTTTGAAGGCTCCATGTTGCCCGAAGTTGAGAAATACTTCAGGGAATTTGGAGGGGCACTCATCCCCTATTATACTATACAAAAAGCTTCTTTGCCAGTTAAAATAGGACTGGGACTAATTAAACGCAAAGCATTTTGAAAGCAATCATTTCACACGACATAGACCACATTACAGCCTGGGAACATCTTTCCAAAGATACCATCCTTCCTAAATTTGTGGCGCGCAGCAACATTGAATTGTTTTCAGGTAAAATTTCTATTCAGGAATACATGAACCGTATGCGTTCTTTTTTTACCAACAAATGGCAAAACATTTATGAGCTAATAGACTTTAATCAATCCCGAAAAGTCCCTTCTTCTTTTTTTATTGGTGTACAAAATGGTTTGGGCTTGTCCTATTCTGCGGCTACCGCTGGGTTGTGGATAAAATTGATTCTTGAAAAGGACTGTGAAATTGGGGCACATGGCATTGCTTTTGAAAATTACAGCGATGTGAAACAGGAGCACGACCTCTTTCAGCAACTATCGGCCTTAAGTCATTTTGGCTTGCGTATGCATTATGTAAGAAAAAATGAACATACGTTTTCCTATATGGAAAAATCGGGTTATACTTACGACAGTACAGAACACGCCTTCAAAAACCCATACAAAATAGGAAATATGTGGGAGTTTCCTTTTCAGATCATGGACGGTTGGGTGATTGAAAAAGGGCAACGCTGGCAAACCCAAAACTTTGAACAGGCCAAAGAAAATACCAAAGTCCTGATTGAAGAAGCGTATAAGAACAACTTAAACTACCTCGGAATAGATTTTCACGACCGCTACTTTTCAAAAAGTTTTAAAACCTGGATGGACTGGTATATGTGGCTGGTGGAATACCTGCAACAAAACAAAATTGAATGTATAAATTTCAAAGGGGCGATGTCGGAACTTGAAACCAGGCCATTAGTCCACCAGGCGCTTAATAACCCTTAACATGTGTGAGTATTTTTTGCGTTCGTTGTGAAAAACACCGTAGTGGTCAAACTTATCAATCCTCACTTTACCGGAAGCGTGAATAATTTGCTGATCGCTGAGAACAATTCCCACATGAACAATTTTTCCTTCTTCATTATCAAAAAAAGCAAGGTCGCCCGGTTCCGCTTATTCAACAAAACTCAAGGCTGTTCCTGTTCCTGCCTGTTAGGAAGCATCACGGGGCAATGCGATTCCATTTACTTTATACACCAATTGTGTAAAACCCGAACAGTCGATACCGAGCGCACTACGCCCACCCCACAAATAAGGTGCGTTTAAAAATAAATAAGCAGTATTGATAATGTTGTCTATCGTTCCCTTTTGCTGGGAATTTACAGCGGCCCCCTCGTATTCAAACTGATGGTTTTCGAGCTGAATATTTTTAT
>JAHEYF010000037.1:23943-40391 GCA_023251755.1 Bacteroidota bacterium | reverse complement strand
GTTTCATCTAAATAAGGGGTAATTTCCTGTGAAACAAAGAGTACTCTGGCTTTTTTCATGTTGAATTTAGTTAGAGTTAGAGTGGGAGTATAAGAAAGCCTTTTTAAATAAGCAATACAAATATAATAAAAAAATGTCGAATTTTCAAACTAAATCTGTTAGTTTTGTCAGTTACGCAGCAAAGTAGCACCTAACAAGCCCAATGAATGGAAATTGTCAAAGATATTGTTCGCCTGAATAAAATTATTGATGAAATTAAACAAAAAGGAAAAACAATTGGCTTTGTTCCGACCATGGGCGCACTTCACCAAGGCCATCTCTCACTCTTACAGGAAGCAGGTAAACAGTGCGATGTGAAGATTTGCAGTGTTTTTGTAAACCCTACACAGTTCAACGATAAAAAAGACCTGGATCGATACCCCCGCACACCCGAAGCCGATTTTGCCCTGCTGGAGCGGGAAGCCTGTGACTTTGTTTTTTTTCCGGATGAAAAGGAAATTTACCCCGAAAAAGAAGATAAAAGAGTATTTCGTTTTGGCAGGCTGGAGGAGCTTCATGAGGGACGTACACGGCCGGGGCATTTTAACGGGGTTGCCCAGGTGGTAAGTAAATTATTTGAACTGGTAAAACCCGATAAAGCATTTTTCGGACAAAAGGATTTTCAGCAGGTCATGATTGTGAAAGCGCTTGTAAAGCAATTAAATTACAAGGTTGAAATTGTTCCCTGCGCCATTCTGCGCGAAGCCGATGGTTTGGCCATGAGTAGCCGGAATGTATTGCTTTCAGCAGAAGAAAGAAAGGTGGCTGCTCACATCCCTTTATGGATGGGTAAATTGGAGGAAATGTTCCGAAAAAACACAGTCGTAGAAACTATACTTAAGGCAATTAAAGAGAAGATAGCCTTACAACCTTTAATGAAATTGGATTACCTTGAAATATGCGATGCAGATACCCTTGAGCCCATTGATACAGCTAACAGTGCAAACAGGGTAGTGGCACTGCTGGCTGTATTTGTTGGTAAAATAAGGTTGATCGACAATGTGCTTTTGCAGTAATTAATAAAAAATCGGCTCACTTTTTTAACACAGAGTTACAGAGGTTAAGGAGTTACACTGAGAAAACCCTGTGCAGCTCTGTTTTCATAGTGCCCTCTGTGTTGAAAAATTGCCATACTGGTGATGACTCTTTAAATCTTGAACTTATTTTTTCAACTTCTCCCCAAAAGCTTTTTTAAATTTATCCACCTTGGGTTGTATTACAAATCTGCAATAAGGCTCTTCGCCGTTTTGATTGTAATAATCCTGGTGGTAGTCTTCGGCTTTGTAAAAAGTAGTATAAGCTGAAATTTCAGTAACAAGTGGTTTCTCAAAAGCCCCCGATTCGTTGAGTTTATTTTTATAATGTTCAGCTAATTTTTTTTGTTCAGCATTGTGGTAAAAAACAACCGAGCGGTACTGGGTTCCTGCATCATTGCCCTGTCTGTTCAGGGTGGTGGGATCGTGTGTTTTCCAAAACACTTCTAATAATTCATCGAAGGTGATAAGCTGCGGGTTAAACAAAATCTGACACACCTCGGCGTGCCCTGTAACACCTGCACAAACTTCCTTGTACGATGGATTTTTAATTTGCCCTCCGCTGTAACCGCTGCTTACTTTTTCTACCCCTTTCAGGTCCTGGAAAACGGCTTCCACACACCAGAAACAGCCTGCTCCAAAGGTTGCGGTATCAAGGGCCTTGTTGTTTGTTTCCATGTTTTTAACAAGTTCTGAATTCGGTTCTTTGCCCTGTGCTTTGCAGGAGCTAAAAAAAATAGCCGAACCACAGGTTACGGCTATCCATATTAAATTTAATTTGTTCATACTGTTATTTGTTTATTGATCAGACGAGCAAACAACAGCTACCTTACAGAAAAGAATTATTTTTTTACTTTTTCTTTTCCGGCAAACTCATAATACTTTTTGGGTTTATCCCCTTTGGTAAGTTTCATGGACCCTTCAATTTCATAATCGTCAATTTTTATACTCATATAAAGTGTCTCGTCATTTTCGTTTGTGCTGATCGATTCAAGTTCAAAATATCTTTTCTCCACATCGTCTTCGGTGTAAGTCGAATCTTTTTTAAGTTCGTATTTCATAAACTTGGTAAAGCCAAGTTTGTCCGAAGCCGCAAAATCACTGTATACTTTCCCATCCTTAAATTCAATGGCATCTTCAATTGTTTTGGGTTTTGGTTTTCCATCCCTGAACTCGGTTATCTGAACACTGTATTTTTTCTTGTGCAAAGCATCTTTTTCTATAATAAATGCTGCTGTTGTAAATAACACTACAAGTATAACAAGATTTCGGGTGATGATGTGGGGTGATGCCATAAGGGAAATTTTTTGTTTTCAAAAATAATCATAAATCTTACAAGGCAATATTCTTTTATTAACAGCATCCAATTATTATTCCATTTTGGTTAAGTTTGAACTAAATTTAAAATTGATGAATATCCCGCTGGCCGAACGTTTACGCCCCTCAAGTATTGATGATTATGTTGGACAGGAACACTTAGTAGGGAAAGGAAAAGTATTGCGAAACGCCATAGAAAGCGGACTTCTGCCTTCTCTTATTTTATGGGGGCCACCGGGTGTAGGGAAAACAACTCTTGCAACAATAATGGCCAATCAGCTCAGACGCCCGTTTTATGCTTTAAGTGCCATCAACTCAGGGGTAAAGGATGTACGTGATGTGATAGAAAAAGCAAAAGGCCAAAATTTTTTCGGAGAAAATAAACCGGTTTTATTTATTGATGAGATACACCGTTTCAGTAAATCCCAACAGGACTCCTTGCTGGGTGCGGTTGAAAAAGGTGTGATTACATTAATAGGGGCAACTACTGAAAACCCTTCCTTTGAGGTGATTTCGGCTTTGCTGAGCCGCTGTCAGGTGTATATTTTAAAGCCATTTACCAACGAAGAGTCAGAAGGATTATTAAAAAAAGCCATCAGCACTGATGTTGAATTAAAAAAGAAAAAAATTAATTTGCACGAAACCGAAGCTTTGATCCGCGTTTCGGGAGGTGATGGGCGGAAATTATTGAACGCCCTGGAATTGGTGGTAAACGGAAGCGAAGGGAATGAACTAACCATTACCAATGATTTGGTAACTACGTTTATTCAGCAAAACCTGGCCCTTTACGATAAAAACGGGGAACAGCATTACGATATTATTTCTGCCTTTATTAAATCGATACGGGGCAGCGATCCCAATGCCGCAGTGTATTGGCTGGCCCGCATGATAGAGGGAGGTGAAGATGTATTGTTTATAGCGCGTCGCTTGGTTATATTAGCCAGTGAGGACATTGGCAATGCGAACCCTACAGCGCTGGTGATGGCCAACAATTGTTTTCAGGCGGTGAATGCTATTGGGTTCCCTGAATCAAGAATCGTATTGTCGCAATGTGTTACTTACCTGGCATCTTCGCCCAAAAGCAATGCCTCGTACATGGCCATCAACCTTGCCCTTGAAGAGGTAAAACGATCGGGGAATATGCCGGTACCTCTGCATTTGAGAAATGCGCCGACCCGTTTAATGAAAGACATTGGTTATGGAAAAGAGTATGAGTACTCTCATCAATACGAAAACAATTTTATCCTGCAGGAATATTTGCCTGAAAAAATCAGCGGATCAAAATTTTATGAACCCGGTAATAATGCCCGGGAAAATGAATTGAGAAATTATTTGAAAAACAGGTGGAAGGAAAAATATGGATACTAAATTAAAAAAGGTTTCCGGAGCTTTACTTTTTAACAGCTTCTTCTTCCAGTTCAGGGCTATAAACGTGTATGTGGCAAAAAGCCACAACAATACCACCAATGGATTGTTCAATGATCTGCCAGATGCAATCGGTAACAAAATGGGTAAACGAAAAGCGTGCGCTGAATGAAATACCCAATACGCTTGTCACTACAAAAAGTAAAAATCCTACGGTAAGGCCTGTAAAGACTGCTTTGGTGAAGAGGTTTTTAGAGATTGCATCCCATAATTTAAGTTCAAACACCTTGTAAACCAAAAAAGAAATCAAAAGATAGGTAATGGCCGTAAAACTTAAAAAAAGTGGCTTGGGAAAATTGACCCTCGAAAAATCTGTGAGAATCAAGCCGTGCCAACAATAAAATGCAGAATACATTGCAATGGCACCAATTATCCAGGCAAAATAAAATCGTCTGTTGAGCATACCCTAAACTATTTATTTACATCAAACACAACAAGAATTGTTTTTGATTGGCAATAATTTAACTTTTTGTACGTTAGCATCTAATTATAAGTTTCAATATTACACATTAATTAAGATTTAGATATATTTGCGCATGCATAATATTAACAAATATATGTTAAAACCTTTAATTGCAGTATGTATTGCTGTGATTTTTTTAACAGTTTCCTGTAAAAGAGAAAATACTTACTGGGATGCGGATATTGTTGCACCATTAGCCAAAAGCACTTTAAACCTGAGTTCAATTTTCCCCGATTCAATTCTTAAGTCAAATTCCGATAGCTCCTTAAAAATAGCCTTTGAAGCAGAAATGCTTAATTTTAAAGCAGATAGCCTTCTTAAAGTCCCCGATACCAGCTTAAATTCGTATTATTCTCCCATTGTATGGCCGGGCGGGTATTATGCCTATCAACCGAGTGATATATTTCCTATCGGGACACCCAATACCGATTTGGAATTTGCGATTAGTTCGGTGGAATTAAACCGGATAAAAATACTGAGCGGGAAAATGAAAGTGAAAGTGGAAAGTGTGATGAGGCAACCCACATTTTTTAATTGCGTGTTGTCTTCGGCTACAAAAAACGGACAGGTTTTAAGCCTGAACATCCCAACCCCTGCGGCCACCTATTTACCCAATGATACCATACCCGGAACCGCAGATACCCTTGTTGATTTAAGTGGTTACGATATTGACATGGCCGGGTTAAGCGGAAATAAAACGAACACCATTTATTATACCCTTAAATTAATTATTGCCCCTTATGCTTTGGCCGATACATTAAGAATGGGGGATTATATTAAAACCAATATAGCGTTTATGCAGGTCATCCCTCAATACGGACAGGGGTATTTTGGAAACCAGACGATTAATATCGGCCCGGATACAACGCTGTTTGATGTTTTTAATAAAATTAAATCCGGGAACCTGCATTTGAGCAACGCTACGATGCAATTAAAAGTAATTAATGATTTTGGGGTGGATATGAAGGCCAAGATCAACCAGGTGGTGTCTATTAATTCTTCAACCGGACTTAATAAACCTTTAACCAGTAGTGTGCTGAACTCTTCGTTTAATGTAAACAGGGCTACAAAAACAGGGCTGCCGTCACCACTTATAAATCCAACCACCAAAACATTGACTTTAAATCAAAACTCCAACCTGGTTGATTTTCTCAACAATATTCCCGATAAAATTTCCTACGCCCTCACAGCTCAGTTGAACCCGAATGGAAATCAATCCGGGATGAATGATTTTGCTTATTATGGTACCAGTTTAAGGGCCTTGCTCAATGTTGACATTCCATTGAATTTTTCGGCAAGCAATCTAAGCCTTCAGGATACTGTTGATTTTAATTACAGCCATGTTACCCAGTTGGACAATGTTAATTATGGCAATCTTTTATTGTACGCCACCAATACGTATCCGCTGAGTGTAAATGTGCAGGGTTATTTGCTGGACGAAAACGGTGCCAGGATTGATTCCCTGTTTAGCAACCCTGTGTATAGCTTAATTGCCCCAGCCGACCTTGACGCGAATAACAAAGTAACAGGCCCTAAAAAAAGTGAGTTAAGAATCCCCCTGAACAAAGAGAAATTAGTGAACATTAAAAAAGCCCGGAAAGTTTATTTCGTGAGCAGGTTTAATACCGCTAATCAACCCACCCCCCTTAAATTTTATAATTACTATTCGTTAGATTTGCTGCTGACGATGGATGTGAACTACTCGGTGAATAAATGAAGAAACTGTACTCAATAATTTTTATCTTTTTTGCCTTTGTTGTGTCCGCCCAATACAACAATGATTTTTTGTTTTATTCCCTGAACAAACGGAGCATCAACCTGAATACGGAGTACGAAATAAATTCAAATGCTATCAGCAATGCCTTTATTAATAAGTTTTACACCGGCGGGTACATTAATACTAAAATGAAAGACGATGTGAATAAAAAGCTGCATTTATACAACCGTGTAGGAGGTTACCTGAATTACAACATGGTTGGTTTTTTTGGAAAAGAGGCTTCAAGGTACCGTTTTGCGGTAGGAGTAAAGCAACAGCAATTATTTAATTCGGGTTTCAGCCGCGATTTTTTTAAACTCGGGTTTTTTGGCAATAAAATATACCAGGGCGGAACAGCCAACTTAAGCAACAGCAGTATTAATTTATATTCGTTTCAGGAATTTAAATTCGGTCTTATCTTAACAGAGGTGGACACCAACCACGCTTCAATGGGAATTTCAATCTCCTATTTAAAAGGGCAAAACCTGTTGCAGTTGAACACCAATACAACTTCGGTTTATACAGCCGGCGATGCCTCGCAAATCAGCCTGAGTACCAATGCCACACTTGCTATGAGCGATACGTCCAAAACAGGCCTGAGCGCTGTTAATGGCAACGGTGCCTCGGCTGAGTTTTTTGCAGAAACGCCCTATCGCTCAAAGTTGGGGAAAAGCAAATTCTTTTTATGTGTAAACAACCTGGGTTTTATCCGCTGGAATAAAAACTCTTTAAACTACACCGCCGACTCTACGTTTAATTATTCGGGAATAAAGGTCAACAACCTGTTTGAATTAAAAGACTCCACTATTCAGGCCATCAAGGCCGATTCTATTTTCAATAATTCAACAGAGTTCTCCAGGCATTATGTCTCCACCAATTTGCCCACTTCGTTTTTTATTACCCATAAAATAGAATTTACTCCCTGGTTCGCATTTACGAATGGTTTCAGGCACGTGTTCAATGCCAATTACAAGCCCTATATTTTTATTGAAAATGAATTCAGGTTCAACAGCAAGGTTCTTCTTTCGCTCCATGTAGGTTATGGAGGTTATGGGAAATTAAACGCCGGGATTTACGGAATATTTAAAATTGCAGATAAAATGCAGCTCAGGCTGGGCTCAAATAGTATTCAGGGCTTTATTTCCCCTAAAAATACATTGGGACAGGGTGCTTATTTTAGCTTGTCGTATAAAATAGACTAAGTTTATTCGTTTATCCGTTTACTCGTTCTCTTGTTTATTCGCTCCCCGTTTCCGGTAACATAAACGAATAAACGATCGAACAAATAAACGACAGAACTTATTAAAAAAATTAGATATGAAACGTCTGGCCGGTATTTTTATTTATTGTCTGTTGGCGAATATGCTTTATTCACAGGCGCCTTATGCGGTAGCTGCTGACACTGCTTATATAAGAGTTTATGGAGGAAATAACTTTGACGAAGCACGCGATTTAAAAGAAACGTATGACAAGGGCTATATCCTTGTAGGAACCACCAGTAGTTTCGGGCAGGGAAGCACATCTCTGTACGTGGTAAAAACAGATAGTCTGGGTATTCACCAATGGTCGAAAAATTACGGGGGTTTAAACATCGACTGGGGCTATTCTGTTGAAAATGCTTATAGCAATGGGTATTTGTTTGTTGGTTATACCAATTCATTTGTAGATACCAATGGTTACGACGGCTATATTGTCCGCACAGACAGTGCCGGCAACCTGTTGTGGCAAAAAACCTTTGGCGGCGACGACTGGGATTATTTGTACAATTCATACCCTATGGCGGATAGCGGATATGTGCTGTGCGGAGCAAGTTATACGCATTCGGCAGGTAATAAAGACGCTTGGCTGATCCGGATCAATAAAGCCGGCGATACCTTGTGGACAACATTGTACGGAGGCCAGGACGATGAGGAATACAATGACGTGGTCGTGTTGAAAAACAGCATTTATGCAGCCGGTAAACAATACAACCCAATCAGAAAAAGAACGGATGCTATCATCACAAAATATGACTTCAGTGGAAATAGCATTGGTTCATATTTATATGGCCCAAAAGATTCGGTTAATTATGAATACAAAGGGATTGGCACCACCGCAAACATGGAGCTTATATTAACAGGGCAAAAAGATTCTTTACCCGTTAAGAACCTTAGCAGCAGTATTATCATGCGAATGGATACTTCTTTTAGTATTCAATGGACTGATCCGGGGGGCTATTCTCAGGTAAGTATGGCTAATAAAAGTGTGGAAAACTCAAAACATGAAATAATTACAGTAGGAACAGTAGTTGGTGGTTTGGGAGGAACTTCCTTGTTCCCCATTCATTATTATGGCAATGGGATATGGATCAGCTCCCCTACATATGGAGGTGCCGGTGATGAAGCGGGAAACAGCCTGATCATGAGCTCTAAAAAATACCTTGTATTTGTTGGGAGTACCAACAGTACAAACCTGAGCTATGGAGATAAGGACATGTACCTGGTTTTAATGAAAAAGGACAGTGTTTATTCCGATCAGCATATAAATCTTGTTAAGTTTCAGGATACTTTGCCCTTGGTCATTATTAATGTTGCTGAACATACATCTTTATCATCAACCCTGTTAATTGCACCCAACCCATTTTCAGCCGAATGCCGGATTGATATACTGGGTAAGCCCGATAACAATGAACTATTAACAGTTGTGCTGTATGATATTTTGGGTAAGGAGGTCTACAGAAACCAAACGAAGCAAAGCAGTTTTATGCTGAATAAAAATCAACTGTCTGCTGGAACTTATTTATTGTGCCTTACCGGTGATTCCATTCATTACAGAACACTTGTAATTATTGAATAGGACCTCTAATTGTAAAAACAGTGAATATTATATATTTGATAAACATGATACTCCTCATGGTGCGAATAATGGGAGTATATAGACTTTAGTAAATTATTGTCCGGATCTACAAATTCATTACCAGCCTGTATAAAGATTAATTTCTCTTTTGTTTGGCTTATCAATTTTTCAGCCGCTTCAGCCGTATTGTAAAAATAAATGTTTTCTTTTTGAAGCCTTTCATGAAAGTTGGTGTAATCTTTAAAAATACTTAAGTCGTAATGATAAGCGAAACCGGCATCGGCATAATCGGGGCTGATAATTACCGGGGTTGAACCTGTTTTTAATTGTTTCATTTTTTCACAGGCTTCTTTTAATTTTCTATGATTATCAGGGTTTAGCCTGAGTGTAAGGAACATACTTATTATAAAAACACCTATCGCAAGGTACTTATATTTTATCCCCTGGTAGGCTGAAACGAGTATTGAGGCCAGCATAAAATACAAGGGGATAGAAATATACAGGATGTAACGCTCTATAAACATGGGAACACCAATACAAGAAACAAGGAACATGCTCAGGTATGAAACAAGGAACCAGATCAAAAGCACCTGATTGGGTTCAGCTTTTAAATACCGTTTGATAAAGCCGGCAATCTTTTTTGTTCGCCACAATAGCACAAAGGCAATAAAAACCACCAGTAGGTAAACTAAAGTATTGTAGCGGTTATTGATAAAAATATTAATATACCCGTACAATTCACTTTTTGCAGGAGCCTGAACCCAGGTCCCCTTACTTACAGAATCTGTAAAACGATTAAAAAGAGTAAATACAAGGGGAAGGTAACACAGGGCAATTGCCATAAATGAAATACATGCCCCTTTTAAGACATGTTTTCTTTGCCGGCATACGAGAAATGAAATAAGCTCGACAAGTAGCACAAAAAACCCAAAATAATGCGAATAGATAAGCAGGGTATTGGCAACAATGAGCAGGATATAATTGTTTTTTTTACCGGGAGATTTGATGACACCTAAGCTTGCATAAAGTGATACTATAGTTAACAAACAAAAGAGCGGGTATGTCCGGCTTTCATGAGAATAATACAGGTGTGCAGTGCTAAAACTGAATAGCAGCGAAGCAAGTAAACCCGTTTTAACAGTAAAATATTTCTTGCCGCTGAGGTAGATAATTACAGCAATTGCGCTTGAAAACAGGAGCGAAGGAAAACGGACAGAAAAAGCGCTGATACCAAATAATTTGATCCAGCAATGAAGAATGAGGTGATAAAGAGGAGGATTGTTTTCGGCTGCAGTTGTAAAATAAGCCCATATTTCGGAAACATTTTGCTGGGCATGAAAAATACTGAAAGGCTCATCGTGTGCAATGTCCATAGAGGACAAATGCAGAATTTTCAAAATAAAGTTAAGAAGAAAAAGAAGGACAGGTAATAAGAAAATTATTTTGCGCATAAACAACAAAAATAGTTTTCTTTTTGATTTATTGTTAATCTTCTACTACGCCATCTCCCTGGTAAACCCCTTCTTTGTAGATTTCTACTTTTAGTAAAACTCCGTTGTCGTTATAAATGTAATTTTTCCCGTCAATCAAACGGTTGTTGGTGAAGGTGCCTTCTTTGGTTTTTTGTTTGCTTTTATTGTACAGTACGTAGTATCCGTTCAGAATGGTGGGCCCTTTTGTAGTAGTAGTGGCCTGTGTGTTTTCTTCCTTCGTAATAACCGCTTTTTTAGTGCTGGCTACATGTTTGTCTGAACGTGCATCGATGGGTTTTTTGGGTTCAAACGATTTAATCGAAGCTACATCTACCTGTCCGTTGTTGTAAATTTTTTCCGCTTTAATTTCGCCGGTTTCGTAATATTCTTTTACCACACCTGCTTCTTTTCCGTTGGCCCAGCTGCCTTCCGTCATCACCTGGCCATTGTCGTAGTAGTATTTCTGAGGGCCTTCGCGTTTTCCAACAGGGCTAAAGCTAAACTCCTGCTGCATCTGGCCATTGTTGTAATAAAGCTTGTAATTGCCCACCCATTTGTTTATTTTCCAGGTACCTTCTTCCGAAATCTTGCCATTTTCATGGTACATAACGGTGTACCCGTCAGGGCGACCATTTTTAAAGGTGGTTTTGCCTTTGGTCATACCGCTGCAATAATATTGTTCCCAAATTCCTGTTTTTCTGTTTTCCTGGTACAAACCTTCTTCCACCTTGGAAGTAGGCTGGTAACACGAATCAGGTTTTGATGTTCCAAACACAATCCATTTTCCTTGTTTCATGCCCTGTTCGTCGGTGATGTTGATGGGCTCCTTGTTGTCTATTACTTTAAATTGTGCATGTAAAAAATTACCTGTAAATGTTACCCCAATAAAAAAAGAAATTTTGACTAAATATCTCATGCTTGCTTTTAAATTATGATTATACATTACGACCTTTCTATTGTTTATCATCCCTGTTAATGTGTATTCAATATCCCTGATCCCTGCTACAATACCAATTTTGACCTTGGAGCAATATATTTATTTTTTTTATAATTCGGAACAAAACAGCTTAAATTTTATAAACATTAAGCTGGTTTTTAAACTATTTCTATCCTTAAAAGAACGCGTACAAAGGTAAGACACAGAAATGAATTTAGCGCATTGCGACAGGAAATTTCATCTAAAATTAGCATCATTTAGCCGAAAAGGGAAGGATTTTAAGCGATTAAGGGAAGATTGAGAGGGTAATTGCACCCCCCTGATTACTATTTATACTATTTCAGTTTTTTTAAATTTTTATTTCCCAGTAAAGATTTCATCTGGCTGATGGCAATTTTATTTAATTGTTGCAGGCGTTCATTTTGTGGCAGCCCCTGGTGAATAAATACAGCATTGATACTTTCCATATTTGAAAGTACAACCAATTGTTCAATGTTTGCTTCATCACGAATATTGCCTTCTGCATTGGGATTAGCATCTCTCCATTGCTTTGCAGTGCGCCCAAACAAAGCCATATTCAGTATATCCGCTTCATTTGCATAGATAAAATTTACCTTCTCTTTAGAAAGTAATTGTGGTATCAGGGTTTCTTTAATCGCATCCGTATGAATGCTGTAATTTACTTTAGCCAAAGTGCGTTGCAGGTTCCATTCTAACTTTAACCGGTTATTTTCATCCGCTTTAAGGCGTTGGTATTCTTTAACTAAAAGCAGCTGAAATTTTGGGCTGATCCACATACCGAAATGAAAAGCAATATCCTTGTGGGCATAAGTACCGCCATATCTGCCGGCTTTTGCAGTTATCCCAATTGCTCCTGTATGTTCAATCCAATTTTTGACCGATAACACAAAATTATTTCCACCTGCAGTATTTTTAATTGTACCGAATTCGGTACAATTAAAATCCGGATTATACATGGTTTCCCATTCACCAATATATTCAATTGTATTCTTTAAACTCAGCCACTTAATAATAATTGCTTCCTGCATTTGGCTGCGCGCCATATCGGTCAGTGAAATATAATCTTCGTTATTGTGGGAGACAATGACAATTGGATGCTCTTCAATGCTTATTGTTTTATTTTTCGCCATATTATTGTCTTTAATCTTTACAGATTTAATTCATTTTAAGGCCTTATTTGCGCATTAAATTTCGGATTTGTTTTCCCTGAACGATAGGGTATCCATTAAATTTTGAGGAATCTGGTTTTTAAAAAAATGTCAACTTATTTATGACAGAGACAAGTTATTTGAATTAGTACAAAACAAACAATTTTTTGCACTTTTCTTCAAAGTGCCCACGGGGAGACTCGAACTCCCAGGGATTCACATCCAACGGCTTCTGAGACCGCAACGTTTACCAATTTCGCCACGTGGGCAGGATAAGAAGGAACGAATTTAAAAGCCAAAAGTAAAAAGAAATAAGCCCAAAGCGTGATTCCAGAAAAATTTTTTAGAATAAAAAGGAGAAACTTTATCGCGTTTTTTCTTCGCTCAGTTTCTCCTTTTTGTGCGGATGAAGGGACTCGAACCCCCACGCCTCTCGGCACCAGATCCTAAGTCTGGCGCGGCTGCCATTACGCCACATCCGCAAAATTTCAATCCACGCCTTAACGAAACAAACTACTCGCTTAGGGCGGCCAAAGATACAATTTTTTAATGAAATCAAAAGTTTTTTCTTTTTTAATGCGCGTTAGAAATATAGCTTTGGTATCTTTACCATCCTAAAATAAAATCATGTACGGACAACTTCAACAACATTTGCAGCAAGAACTAAAAAATATTGCTGATGCAGGCCTGTTTAAAAAAGAACGTATACTCACCAGTCCACAGGGCGCAGTGGTTACAGTTAGCGGCGGTAAAGAGGTAATCATATTCTGCGCCAATAATTACCTGGGCCTTTCTTCCCATCCGAAAGTAATTGAAGGAGCTAAAAAAGCCTTAGATACCCACGGCTACGGCATGTCCTCTGTCCGCTTTATATGCGGAACACAGGATATTCACAAAGAATTGGAACAAAAAATAGCAAAATTCCTGGGCACTGAAGATACCATCTTATACGCTGCGGCCTTCGATGCCAATGGCGGTGTGTTTGAACCCCTGTTTGGAGAAGAAGATGCGATTATTTCGGATGAACTGAATCACGCTTCCATTATTGACGGGGTGCGTTTGTGTAAATCGCAGCGTTACAGGTATAAAAACTGCGACATGAACGACCTGGAAGAAAAATTAAAACAGGCACAGGCACAGCGTTTCAGGATTATTGTAACAGACGGTGTGTTTTCAATGGATGGTTTTGTAGCTCCTCTGGATAAAATATGCGACCTGGCTGAACGATACAATGCCCTTGTAATGGTGGACGAAAGCCACGCTTCGGGCTTTATTGGTAAAACAGGACGGGGAACCATTGAAGCTAAAAATGTAATGGGCCGTGTGGATATTATCACCGGAACCCTGGGCAAAGCCCTGGGCGGCGCTATGGGCGGATTTACAACAGGTAAAAAGGAAGTAATAGAGATGCTTCGCCAGCGTTCGCGCCCTTATCTGTTTTCCAACTCATTAGCACCGGCCATTGTTGGCGCATCCATTGCGGTTTTTGATATGCTCAGTGAAACCACCACTTTACGCGATAAATTGGAGTGGAATGTAAATTATTTTAAAAAAGGGATCAAAGCGGCAGGACTTGAAATAAAGGACGGTGATTCGGCCATAGTCCCTGTTATGCTATACGACGCTAAACTTTCGCAACAATTTGCCGATAAATTACTGGAGGAAGGAATTTATGTAATTGGTTTCTTTTATCCTGTGGTTGCAAAGGGCCAGGCACGCATCCGTGTCCAGCTTTCGGCTGCTCATGAAAAAGAGCACCTCGATAAAGCCATCGCTGCTTTCACAAAAGTAGGGAAAGAACTGGGGGTGATACAGGCGGTGGCATAGAATAGTTTATCCGTTTAAAAGTTTACTCGTTCTTTTGTTAAGCTAAAACGATATGGTTTTCCTATATCAATAACAAAAGAACGGATAAACGAAAGAACGAATAAACGATATTGGCTTAAAAACGCTATATTTATAGCATTATTATTCTGCCCCGATCTTGAGTTAAGTTTACCGGGACAATTAACATGAATAAACATAAAGCTATCCGTAATCAGGCTTTTAAATTTAACTTATTACTTTTAACTTATCCAGATGATATACAATACCGACCAACCGAAGTTGATTATTCCCGAATACGGCAGAAATATACAACGCATGATTGACCATTGCGGCACTATTGAAGAGCGGGCTGAACGCAACAAATGCGCCAAAGCCATTATACAGGTGATGGGCCAGCTGAATCCGCACCTGCGCGATGTAGCCGATTTCAACCATAAATTATGGGATCATTTGTTTATTATCTCCAAATTTTCATTAGATGTTGATTCACCGTACCCGCTTCCAAGTGCCGAAACCTTTGATACCAAACCCGATCGCATTGCTTACCCCAGTGGCAGGATAAAGTACAAGCATTACGGGAAAACCGTAGAGGAAATGATTGAAAAAGCAAAAGCTTATGAGGAAGGGCCTGAGAAAGAGGAGTTGAAACGGGTGATCGCCAATCACATGAAAAAATCATACATCAACTGGAACAAGGATTCGGTTACCGATGAAATAATTGTGGGCCATCTGTTGGAACTTTCGAAAGGGGCTTTAAAAATAGAAGACCCTTCTACACTTAGTGCAGCAGGCGACCTGGTGAAACGCAATGTGAGCAACAGCATGTCGTCCAATAACAACAACAAGAGCAAACATTACCACAACAACGGCAACAACAACCAGGGCCATAAACGCCACAACGGCGGTGGAGGCGGGAGTAGCAACAATAATAACAACCGTAATTTTAAACGAAAATATTAATTTCATCTATGGTATTTGAAGTTACCGGTGGCAAAAGGCTAAAGGGCGATATCATTCCTCAGGGGGCCAAAAACGAAGCACTACAAATTTTGTGTGCAGTGCTCTTAACTTCCGAAAAGGTTACAATCAGTAATATTCCTGATATCCTCGACATCAATAAACTAATTGATTTACTGAAAGAATTAGGTGTGAAGGTTGAAAAAACCGGGCACGAGGAATATACTTTTCAGGCAGACCATGTAAATGTGGATTACCTGATCTCTCCTGAATTTAAAAAGAAAGGCGGAGGTTTAAGGGGCTCCATTATGATTGTAGGCCCTTTGTTAGCAAGGTACGGCAAAGGGTATATGCCCAAACCGGGTGGAGATAAAATAGGCCGCCGCCGCGTAGATACCCACTTTCTGGGTTTTGAAAAATTAGGGGCGAAATTTACCTACGATCAGGACAACGAATTTTTTAAAGTAGAAGCAGCTCAGCTGAAAGGGACCTATATGTTGCTGGACGAAGCTTCGGTTACCGGAACAGCCAACATAGTAATGGCTGCTGTAATGGCCGAAGGCACTACCACTATTTACAATGCAGCCTGCGAACCCTACTTACAACAATTGTGTAAGATGCTGAACAGGATGGGGGCAAAAATTTCCGGAATAGGTTCTAATCTGTTGACCATTGAAGGGGTAAGTAAATTGGGCGGCACCAGCCATCGTTTGCTTCCGGATATGATTGAAATAGGATCTTTTATTGGGTTGGCGGCTATGACCCAGTCGGAGATCACCATTAAAGATGTGGCCTACGATGAACTTGGCGTTATACCTTCCGTGTTTCAGCGCCTGGGTATTAACCTGGAAAGAAGGGGAGAAGATATTTATGTGCCGGCGCAGGAACAATATGAAATTGATACCTATATTGACGGATCTATTTTAACGGTAGCCGATGCAATATGGCCGGGCTTTACCCCCGATCTGATCAGTATAGTATTGGTAACAGCCACACAGGCCAGGGGCAATGTACTTATTCACCAGAAAATGTTTGAAAGCCGTTTGTTTTTTGTGGATAAGCTCATTGATATGGGCGCCACGATTATGCTCTGCGACCCGCACCGTGCAGTGGTCATGGGACTCAACCGTTCTCATCAGTTAAGGGCTATACAAATGGCCTCGCCGGATATACGTGCAGGAGTGGCTTTGTTGATTGCGGCCATGTCTGCCAAAGGG
>JAHEYF010000037.1:0-23933 GCA_023251755.1 Bacteroidota bacterium | reverse complement strand
AAAGGGAAAAGCACCATTTTTAATATTTCGCAAATAGACCGGGGTTACCAGCACATTGACAAGCGCTTAAATGCCATTGGCGCCGAAATTATCAGAAAATAAAAATGAAAAAGAACCTTCTTATAGCATTTATCCTTATTGGGTTTGTGGCCTGTAAGCCTAAACAAAGCACTGTTGGCAGTAAAGAGGATTATACCACTCCCGATAGTTTATCCATTGGGATCAAAATAGGGAATGTTGCACCTGAACTGGCCTACAACAACCCAAAAGATTCCATTATTAAATTGTCTTCCTTAAAGGGGTATTATGTGTTAATAGACTTTTGGGCGAGTTGGTGTGGGCCTTGCAGGATGGAGAACCCCAATGTTGTGGCGGCTTATACAAATTACAAAGACAAACAATACAAGTTCGGAAAAGGATTCAGGATTTACAATGTGTCGTTGGACAACAACAAGGAAAACTGGGTAAAAGCTATAGAAAAAGACCGGCTGAACTGGCCTTACCATGTAAGCGATTTAAAAGGCTGGGGTGCCGAGGGAGGCGCTAAATACGGAGTGAATTCTATCCCCACCAACTGGCTGATTGACCCCCGTGGCGTTATCATTGCACGTGGCTTAAGAGGTGCGGCATTGGAAGAAAAACTGAATACGCTGTTAAAGGAAGAAACGCCTGGTGGGAAAAATAAAAAATAAAACAAGCTCAATAAAATACAGAAAGCCACAACAGTGGCTTTTTTAGTGTAACAACAGACTTATGCAGGTAGCGATAATAGACTTAGGAACCAATACGTTTAATTTATTAATTGCCGAACTATCCCATCAATCGTTTAAAAAAATATTCGGAACCCGCATAGCTGTGAAGTTGGGGGAAGGGGGGATTAACAGTGGTTTTATTGCCGATGCCCCTTTTCAACGGGGAGTGGATGCAATGATTGAATACAAAAAAATTATTAACAGCCATTCAGTGCATACCATCTCTGCTTTTGCAACGTCTGCAATAAGGTCGGCCCGTAACGGACAATTATTTATTGAAGCAGTAAAACAACATACAGGCGTTGAGGTAGAAATGATATCGGGAGACCGGGAGGCCGAATTAATTTATTATGGAAACCGCCTGGCTACTAATATGACAGATGCTCCGTCCTTAATAATGGACATAGGCGGAGGAAGTACTGAATTTATAATTGCAAATAAAACCGGGGTGTTTTGGAAACATAGTTTTTTATTGGGCGCTGCACGATTGCTGGAGAAATTTAAGCCGGAAAACCCGATCGGTGAAAGCACCATTGATGCCTTGCGGAATTATTTGAAACAGGAATTACAGCCTTTGTTTACCGAGGCAAAAAAATACCCGCTGACCGAGCTGATCGGTTCGTCGGGCGCATTCGACAGTGTGGTTGATCTGGTAGGTTATGCTTACCATGCAGAAACTTTAAATACAGGACAAACCGAGTATATGATTCAATTGGATCATTTTAAAGCAATAGGAAAAAAGATTATTCATTCAACAACAGAAGAGCGTATGCAAACAAAAGGGTTGATCGCTATGCGGGTAGACATGATTGTGATTTCATTCCTGTTTGTTACTTTAATTGTGGAAGAGTTTAAACTGAATGCTTTGAAATGCTCCACCTATTCGCTGAAAGAAGGGGTTATTGCGGAGTTGATGGATAAACACAAATTATAATTTAAAATTTAAGATTCAAAATTCAAAGAATACCCCCTTTACAATTAAACGTTTTTCTACTGATGAAGATCAATGGCTTTCGTTGAAGGAACGCTCACTTTGAATATTGAATCTTAAATTTTTAATTTATTAAAGCCATGGCCAAAATTTTAATTATTGACGATGAAAAAAACATACGCAAGTCTTTGCGTGAGATTTTGGAATTTGAAAAATACAAGGTAGAAGAGGCGGAAGACGGGGTGAATGGTTTATCCATGGCTTCGAAAGAGGTTTTCGATTTGATTTTATGCGATATTAAAATGCCCAGATTGGATGGGTTGGAGTTGCTGAACAAATTGAAGGAAGGTGCCATTGAATCGCCGATTGTAATGATGAGTGGGCATGGTACCATTGAAACAGCGGTTGAAGCCGTAAAAAAAGGGGCTTACGATTTTTTAGCAAAGCCGATAGATTTAAACCGCTTGTTGGTGACCGTTCGCAATGCAATGGAGCGAACACACTTGGTTACTGAAACTAAGGCCCTGAAAAAGAAAGTGAGTAAAAACTTTGAAATGATCGGGGACTCAAAAGCCATTGCCGGCATACAGGAAATGATAGAAAAAGTGGCACCGACTGATGCGCGCGTGCTGATAACAGGAAGCAATGGAAGCGGCAAGGAGCTGGTGGCCCGCGCCCTACACGAAAAAAGCAACCGTGTTGCAGGGCCCTTGGTGGAGGTGAATTGCGCAGCTATACCAGGGGAGCTGATTGAAAGTGAATTGTTCGGTCACGAAAAAGGGGCCTTTACTTCGGCTGTAGCAACGCGCAAAGGAAAATTTGAAATGGCTGAGGGGGGGACTTTGTTTTTAGATGAGATTGGGGACATGAGCCTTTCGGCACAGGCCAAGGTATTAAGGGCTTTGCAGGAAAATAAAATCACCAGGGTAGGAGGCGATAAAGAAATAAAAGTGAACGTGCGCATTGTTGCGGCAACCAATAAAGATTTACAAAAAGAAATTGCCGCCGGTAATTTCAGGGAAGATTTATACCATCGTTTAAGCGTTATTCCTATTCATGTTCCTTCGCTGAATGAAAGGAAAGAAGATATTCCTCTGTTAGCAGAACATTTTCTTACGCAAATTTGTTCGGATTACGGGATGGTAAAAAAAACAATTACAAAGGAAGGGATCAAAGAACTGCAGCAAATAAACTGGACAGGAAATATCCGCGAATTCAGAAATGTAATAGAGCGTTTGATCATACTTTGTGAGAAAACAATTTCTGAAAAAGAGGTCAGACAATATGCTTCTGTCGGAAAATAAAACAAGCCTAAATAAAACAGAATACTCATTTCACTGACAAGGCCTGAAAAGCAATATTCCCATCTTTGATTTTTAAATTTAACAGGTAGAAAAGGTGTTTTACATGGAAAAACGACTTTTAAAATTCTAAAAACATGTCATGGTTACGGCATATTATCGAATAAATCTGTCCATTCGTCGGTGGTAAACTAATCAGTTCGGGGCTTTTTTCTATGTCATATCTTCTGAGTATGTTGAAAACATTGATATAAATAGCAGAACGCTTAGAAATCGTCTTAAAATTATCTGATTTTTTGTGTTTATAGCGGAATATTTATACCATGGAAAAGGTTGAAATTTGAATACGGTATAGAATACTCTATTCTTTCAAATTAAATTATTAAAACACACTTATGAAAAGCACCGTACTCATCACCGCCTTCCTGCTCATCGCTTCATTCTCTTTCGCTCAACAAAAGAACACCGCTGCTTCACAGGAAGTAGCAGTAAAACCAGGTGCTGAAAACACATCGGGAATGCCGATGGATTCCAAAACAAAAACCTCTCCGGCGTCAACAAAAAAAACAAACACAGATGTGAATGATGAGTACATGGGAAAAAAAGAGGAGATACTGCGCTTTTTAAAAGACCCCACACTACCGAAGGGTTTTCCAAAATATAAAAAAGGAACTACAGAAAAAGAATACAATTACGAGATAGAGAATTATTTGAGGCAACACCATGAAGTTTTGAATGAAAGGTATCTGCCAAAGTTTTAAAAATAAAAATTTAATCACTTACTCCACACCACTAATAATTCTAAGCCAATGATTAAAAAATACTTCTTCTTCGTTCTTATTTTCTCACTTTTGTCTGTTCAGTCTTTTTCTCAGGGAAGCAATTGCTCCCAGGCCACACCATTTTGTGATGCTCCGGGTGGTGCAGGAACAACCTTTCCGAACTCAACCAGTACTACTGCGCAGGCTGGCCCATCCTACGGATGTTTAGTGACTCAGCCCAATCCGGCCTGGTTCTTTTTTAAAACAGGCGGGGCCGGTACCATGGTCTTTGATTTAAGTCAGGTGGATGGTTCGGGTGCAGGGATTGACGTGGATTTTATTTGCTGGGGGCCTTTTTCTAATTATGCCACCATGTGTAATTTTTTAACCGGAAGTTGTTCTGGTGATCATAACTGTACCGGGAACATTGAAGATTGTAGCTTTAGTCCCTGGGCTACTGAAACCATGACTATTGTTTCTCCTTCTGCGGGTCAGTATTACGCTGTGCTGATTACCAATTATAGCGGTTATTCGGGAAACATAACATTTGCACAATCATCAGGACCAGCAACAGACTGTTCAATTACCTGCCCGGATGTATTGTCGGGCGATGGTTTTTTACAATACCTTGGGGCTGGATCAACTCAAAATGTATCCGGTACAATGAATTGTAATGATCCAACAATAACCCTGGTTGCCTCCAGTAATACGGCTTTTGGACAACCCATTTCCCCTGGTGTACTGCTCTCTTTTACCGCCAATGCCAACACAACGAATGTTGTGAATATATACCAGAACGGGGTTTTTGCTTTTTGTTATGGTGCCACGGGTTCCGGTTGTTCGCAAACCCTTACACCCAGTCAGCAAAATTATGAGCAGGTTTCACTCATGTCGCCATCCACACCTTATAGTATTGAGTTGTGTGAAACCAATTCAGCTTATGCCAATTTCCCTTATGCCCTGGTGGATATACACAGCGGCACCACTATATCCAGTGGCACCTGGACAGACGATGGAGTCTGCCAGACTTTAAATATCCCCGCAGGTACATTAACCGGTGTAGCCACTTATACGGCATCCTGCGGGGCTTGTGTAACTTCATTGGCAGGTAGTGGCTATGGAACATTTAGTCCTTCCATAGCAGGAGTTGGAACACATACGATAACTTATACTTTTAGCCCCGGTGGTGGCTGCCCGCCTTATACTTATACAAAAACAGTAAATGTAGTAAATCCATATATCGCCACCTGGACTGCACCTGCAGCCATGTGTGTGAACGCTGCTTCGGTGAATTTAAACAGCCTGCTTGGGGGTACTTCTACTACAGGCGGTACATGGAGTGGTACAGGTGTTTCGGGAAATACTTTTAATCCTGCAACAGCGGGGGCAGGTACATTTACTGTAACTTATTCATTAGGTTCAGGAACCTGTTCAGCTTCACAGGCGCATTCAATAACCGTCAACCCTTTACCGACTGCTGCAGCAAGCAACACCGGAGCTTATTGTGTGGGGCAAACCATAGCTTTGTCTTCTTCGGGCGGAAATACATATTCATGGGCAGGACCTTCAGCTTATAGCTCTACCGCTCAGAATCCAACAAGGCCAACAGCCACTACAGCTATGGCCGGCACCTATACTGTAACGGTAACAAGTGCTGCAGGTTGTGTAAGCACTGCAACAACAGCCGTTACTGTAAACGCATTGCCGGTTGTTACGGCATCCAATCCAGGTCCATTTTGTGTAGGCGCTACCATCAATTTAAGTTCATCGGGTGGAAATACATACAGCTGGGCCGGGCCGAATACTTATTCTTCAAGTGCACAAAACCCTGCTATAGCTAACGCTACAACAGCTATGGCCGGAACTTATACTGTAACTGCCACCAATACAACAACCAATTGTTCCAATACAGCAACAACAACAGTTGTAGTGAACCAAAAACCAACCGCCATTATTACCGGTTCGGGAGCAACCTGCAGCGGGGTCAATGTAACTTTGTCTGCTGCAACTTCATCTGCCGGTTCCGGAAGTATAACAGGCTATCAGTGGCAGTTAGGTGGTAGTAACATTGGTGGTGCTACAAGTTCAACTTATTCTACATCAACAGCCGGAACCTATAATGTAATTGTTACGAATTCGAATACTTGTGGAACAACTTCGGCTAACTTTGCGGTAACGGTCAATAACCTTCCAACCTCGGTTGTGTCAGGCCCCACTTCTTTTTGTTCGGGTAGCAGTTTTACACTGGGCACTACAGGTTCATCTGCAGGTACAGGCTCAATTACTGGTTATCAATGGCAGCTTGGAGGGGTTAATATCAGTGGGGCAACAAGCTCAACTTATGTGGCCAATGCTGCCGGAACGTATAATGTGATTATTACCAATACACCAGGCTGTACAAAGACTTCTGCTAACTATGTTGTTACGGTAAATTCATTGCCTACGGCTGTTGTTAGTGGGCCCACGGTATTGTGCTCGGGTACAACCATTAGTTTGTCTGCAAGCGGATCTACCCCGCCAAGCCCTGCAACAATTACAGGTTACCAATGGCAACTGAACGGAAGTAATATAAGCGGTGCTACAAGTTCAACGTATGGTGCTACCGCCGCAGGGAATTACCAGGTAATTATAACCAACAGCAATACCTGTACAAAAACATCGGCCAATTATGCAGTGTCTGTTAACGCCTCTCCGGTAGCGGCAGTTACGGGTACCAGTACTTTTTGTTCAAACAGCAGTACTACATTATCTGCTTCAACTTCAACTGCAGGATCAGGAAGTATTACAGCTTATCAATGGCAATTAAACGGTAGTAATATTGGAGGCGCTACTTCTTCAACATACACTACCTCTGCCGCAGGTAATTACTCGGTTATAGTTACTAATTCAAACGCCTGCAACAACACATCGGCTGCTACAACCTTAACAGTTTTACCGGCACCAGCCATATCAGCAGGTTCAGTTACTTCTAATCCAAGCGACTGTGGTGCTGCTACAGGATCGATTACAGGCATTACAGCTACAGGCTCGGGTACTTTAACTTACACCTGGACAAATTCTGTCCCCTCCACTGTAAGTACCTCTACAAGCACTGCAAATTTATTGAACCAGCCTGCGGGAACCTATAACTTAACTGTAACAAGTACCAATGGTTGTTTATCTAATTCCGGTCCTTATAGCATTATCAATCCATCGGCTCCTGCTGCACCTTCGGCCACAGCAACGTCTTCACCTGTTTGTGTTGGCGGAAGTTTTACTTTATCGGCTGGTAACATTTTAAATGCAACTTATTCCTGGTCGGGGCCCAACGGATTTAATTCAACTGCTCAAAATCCTGCAGCCTTAACAAATGTAACGGCTGCGAATGCGGGTGTTTATTCGGTAGTGGCTACGGTTTCGGGTTGTACAGGGCCTGCGGGCTCTATACCGGTAACGGTAAATGCCAATCCGGTAGCCAGCATTACAGGTACAAGTATTTTTTGTGCAGGAGCAAATTCTGTTCTTTCTGCAGCTTCTTCATCTGCCGGCTCGGGTAGTATTTCCAGTTATCAATGGCAGTTAAACGGAAGCAATATTGGCGGGGCGACAAGTTCAACCTATACCGCATCGGCTGCAGGCAATTACCAGGTTATTGTTACCAATTCCAACAATTGTGGAAACACTTCGGCTGCCACGGTTATTGTTGTGAATGCCAATCCTGTTGCGGCTGTTACGGGCAGCGCAAGTTTCTGCGCAGGAACCAATACCGTGTTGTCGGCTACTACTTCAACAGCTCCGAACCCTGCAACAATAACAGGGTACCAATGGCAATTGAATGGTAGTAACATAACGGGTGCTACAAGTTCTACTTATACAGCAGCAGCGGCAGGCAATTACCAGGTCATTATAACCAACTCTAATAATTGTAACAACACTTCGGCTGTAGCAGCTGTAAGTGTAAATGCCAACCCGGTTGCCGCAGTAACCGGTAGTCCTGTTTTCTGTGCAGGTACTAACACCAACTTGTCTGCTACCACATCAACGGCAGGGTCGGGAAGTATCAGCACTTACCAATGGCAATTCAACGGAGTTGATATTTCGGGTGCAACAGCCTCTTCTTATACAGCAAATGCAGCGGGTAATTATGCAGTCATTGTTACCAATTCAAACAATTGCAACAATACTTCGGCAGCCTTTGCGGTGAGCATAAATGCCAACCCAACGGCTTCGGTAACGGGCAGTAATAATTTTTGTACAGGAACTACAACTATTTTGTCTGCCGCTACATCAACAGCCGGATCAGGAACCATCAGTAGTTTTCAATGGCAATTAAACGGTAACCCTATTGCCGGCGCCACTTCATCTACTTATATTGCCAATGCAGCAGGTAACTACCAGGTAATAATAAACAATTCGAACAGTTGTACCAATACATCGGCTGTTTTTGCGGTGGTGATGAATGCGAACCCTGTGGCTAATTTAACGGGTACACAGCAAATATGTGCGGGTACTGCTTCTGTTTTATCAGCGGTAGGGTCAACAGCCGGTTCAGGAACAGTGTCTGCTTACCAGTGGATGTTAAACGGAACAACAATTTCGGGTGCCAGTGGTTCATCTTATTCAGCAACAACAGCAGGTGTTTATATGGTTACAGTACAAAACAGCAATGATTGTACCGATACAGCTTCTTTTTCGTTAACAGTCAACGCTAATCCAACAGCCATTGTAACAGCCAACCCGGCAATTATTTGTTCAAATACGGTTACTACGCTTGATGCAGCCAATTCCAATGCTGGTTCAGGAACCATCAACTCCTATCAATGGCAGTTAAACGGGGTAGACATTACAGGTGCTACAACGTCTACCTACGTTACTTCAACAGCAGGTGTTTATTCAGTAATAGTGGGCAATACCAATAATTGTGCAGATACATCGGCTACTCCAATAACAATTACCCTGCTTCAGATACCGAATGCCCTTGCCAGTGGTAATGCAGAGTTTTGTGCAGGCTTGAGCACCGTGTTAGATGCTTCTGCCTCTATAGGCGGCTCAGGTGCAATTGCTTCTTACCAGTGGTTGCTGAACGGAACACCGATCAGTGGTGCAGGTACAGCCAATTATACCGTTGCTACAGCAGGAACCTACCAGGTTATTGTTACCAATACGGATAATTGTAAGGATACATCTTTAACCATTACTGTAATTCAAAACCCTCTTCCGGTAATTTCCGGCTCTACCACCATGCAACAGTCGGCCTGTAACGGTGCAACCGGGGCTTTAACAGGATTAAATGTAAGCGGGGTTTCTCCGTTTACTTATGTGTGGACAAATTCAACCAACGTTCCTGTAAGCAGTTCTACAAGCAGTCCTGATTTAACCAACCAGCCCGCGGGCATTTATTTGTTAACGGTTACCGATTCCAACGGTTGTGTCAGTACTTATGGTACCGATACTATTTCAAATATTGGCGCACCTCCGGCACCAGGTTATTCGCAACCTGCGGCTTATTGCCAGGGACAAACGATCAATCCTTTATTGGCAACAGGAACAGGTGTCGGGACTTTAACCTGGTATTCCAATTCAACCTTAACAACAATAGTAGGTAGCGGTTCCCCTTTCAACCCATCTGTTACGACAGCTTCGGTGAATACGTATACTTTTTATGTTACTGAAACCATTAGTGGTTGTGAAGGGCCTCCATCACCAATTACGATTACTGTAAAACCAACACCACTGGCCCCAATTGCAGGCTCACCCGCAGCTACCTGTGCAGGCCAGTTGCCACCGGCTTTAACAGCCAATGGAGGCGGGGGTGTAATAACCTGGTATTCCAACGCTACTTTAACTACCCCTGTGGGCTTAGGTTCACCGTACACCTCAAATTTAACCACCACCACTACCTTGTGGGTAACCGAATATTTGAATGGATGTGAAGGGCCATCGACCCCTGTAACTGTTACATTTAACCCTTTGCCGCCAGCGCCGGCAGCTGTTTCACCGGCAGCCTATTGCCAGGGACAGACCATAGCCCCGCTTACTGCTACAGGAACAAGCGGAACCCTCAACTGGTATGCTGATACTACATTAAACCCTTCGCTGGGTACAGGTGCAAGTTACACGGTGACTACCGTAACTACTGATACTTTTTATGTGGCGGAGGTGTTAACGGGATGTATGGGGCCTGCAACCCCTGTATACATTAATGTAAACCCTTTACCAGGTTTAACAGGAACCCCGGTTCTTACTGATGAGTTGTGCGGAGGTACTAACGGTGGAATAACTGGCTTATTGGCCAATGGCGGAACACCGGCTTATACCTACAACTGGACTAACGGAGCAGGAACAACGGTAGGCACAACAGCGAACCTGAACAACATCCCGATGGGAACCTATCAATTAGTGGTGACAGACATAAATGGCTGCAAGGTAAACGGAGGTCCATACACCATTGCCGGCTCTGGCCATGTAGTAGCGGCATTTACGGCAAGTACAACAGGAGGACTGGCTCCGCTGACCGTCGATTTTACTAACAACAGTTCCGGTGCAAATACTTACAACTGGAGTTTTGGGGATATAAATGTGTCGAACCAGACAAACCCTCAAAATATTTTTACTTATGTTGGAACATTTACGGTTTCGTTGATTGCAACCAATGGAAACTGTATGGATACAGCTACGGCAATAATTGTGGTAGACATTCCATCCATTGTGCAAATACCGAATGTGTTTACTCCAAATGCTGATGGCATTAATGATTTATTTATGGTGAAATCGGAAGGGATAAAACAACTGAATGCAGACATCATGAACCGCTGGGGACAAAAAGTATATACCATTACCGCACCAAGCCAGTCGTGGGATGGAAGGTTATCGAATGGTGAACTGGCTTCGGAAGGCACCTATTTCTATATTCTGAAAGCTGTTGGTTTCGACGGGAAAGAATATTCTGTGCAGGGATCAGTAACATTGGTGAAATAATTCTTAAATTATAGTAAGAAAAACCCGCTGAGCAGGCGGGTTTTTTTATTGAAAAATTACCTGGTTTGGGCTTAAATAAAAAGGCTAAAAGCAGCTAAAACAATAAGAAGTGCACACGCTGTAATTGCTAATTTAATGATAGCAAGTGTCTTTCCGGTTTTTGCCATGGATAAATCATTGGCATAGTTACCACGGGATTGCCGAATGAGCTGAATCGCTTTATCGGCTTTTACAATTGCAACAATTGCAAGTACAATTCCGATAAAACCTGTAAGGAGCGAAACGATTCCGAAAATCTTACTGGAACTGGCGTATTTATGAATCAGGGCTCCATTTTCATTGTATTGGGCTGTTGGTGGATTGTCGTGACTCATGAAATCTTCGGTACGCCCTGTGGAATACCTGATATACATTATTTCTGCTTTTGAAATAACATATTCGGGCCCGCTTAAATTGTTACAGCTTTTGTACCTGATTTTATCAATGCCTACTTCAGTTATTTTCCCCACTATCTTTGCTTTGCTTTGCAGGTAAATTGTGTCGCAATCCTCTGAGCGAAAAATATTTTTATCTTCATGAACTGTAACTTCAATTATTTTTTCATTGGAAGCACTCAGTGAATACTCATTGGAAGAACTATCGGATAAAGGTTCCGGCATGGATGTTTTTTCATTTCCAACAACAGCTGTTTGTGTTTCTTTAGTATTGATGTTTTCTTTTTTATATTTTTTCCAGTTCACAAAATAGCCCGAAGAATAATGCCTTTTTTCGAGGGAACAGGAAAAGGCAACAGCTAACAAACATAAAACCGGAGCGATCAGTCTTGGTAAGCGCATAAAAATTTTGGACAAATTTACCGAATATTCCTATAATTGACGACACAGAAGACCTGAATTGTCAGTGAAATGGAACCACAATATTTCTTACCTTTGTGAGCATTAAAAAAGATTGTTTAACTAAAAAAAATAAAATAACATGTCAAGTTTAGTAGGAAAAAAAGCCCCTTCATTTAAAGCCAGCGCTGTAGTAAACGGCGGAGAAATTGTCAGCGATTTTTCATTGGATCAGTTCATCGGAAAAAAAGATGTTGTATTTTTCTTTTACCCTAAAGATTTTACTTTTGTTTGTCCAACTGAGCTGCATGCTTTTCAGGAAAAATTGGGCGAATTCGAAAAACGTAACGTGGCTGTAGTAGCCTGTAGTACCGACACAGAACAAAGTCACTGGGGCTGGTTGCAAATGGAAAAAAAACACGGTGGGATCAAAGGTGTTACTTATCCGATTGTAGCCGATACCACTAAAATTATTGCGTTGAACTACGGCACCTTATCCGGAGATTATGATGTAAACGACAACGGCGATCTTATTGCCACAGGCCCGATGATTGCTTTCCGCGGTTTGTATTTAATCGATAAAAAAGGAGTGGTGCGCCACCTGCTGATTAACGACCTTCCTTTGGGACGTAATGTGGATGAAGCCATCCGGATGGTAGACGCTTTACAATTTAACGAAGAAAACGGTGAGGTTTGCCCTGCCAACTGGGTAAAAGGCAAAGAAGCCATGAAAGGTGATCATAAAAGTGTAGCGGAGTATTTAGCGGCTCATTAATTAGTATTGAGATATTAGTATTGAGTATTGAGACCTTAGTATTGAGATACGGTATCGGTACTGATGAGCAAAGGCTTTGGACTATGCGGAACCAAAGCCTCTCCAAAAAATAATAGAAATAGAAAAGCACACGTAATTTACGTGTGCTGTTTTTTTAAATAAAATATACCTTAATGGCTTATTCTTCTACCTGTACCATTTTAAATGGTACGTTGATGATAGCCTGGTAATCTTCTCCTGCTTCCAGCATATCTTCATCGTCTTCTTCGTAATGCCAGTTAATGGTAACGGCACTTCCACCTTTGTGAATAGCTTCTAATTTTTTAAACACATCAAGGATACACTTTGAAGAGCTGGTATTAAAATACTCTAACTGAATATTTACATTGGTAGCCGTTTTTGGGCTTGTTGCATACTTCTCTAACGAATCAACCAGTGGCTTGTAAAACTCAATCGAGTTCTCAGGGATTGAGCGGCCTTTTATTTCGAGAAAGCCGGAAGCCATATCAAAATTAATGGTTGGAGTTTTGGGTGTACCTTCAATTGAAAACTTTTCCATACTTTTTGTACTTTATTTATTTTATTGTTGTGAAATTTTAATATTTAAACTAAAGAACGATAACTTTTCATCAATGGCCATAAAATTATACCCTAATTTTTCACCTGTTTTACGGGCTATGTCAATCATCCCCAATCCACCACCACCTTTCAGCGACATTTCCCCGTTGTTCAACACCTGTTTGTAATAATCTTTTAACTCTTCTTTTGTAAGTGCGTTCACCTCGTCCAACCTGCTTTTTAATCCCGAAACGTTTTCATTCAAAATATAGTTGCCGGTGATAACGTTGTACTTGTTGTCAATTTTACCTATCATAAAAATTGCAGACCTGTGTTTCTCTCCGGTATCGGCCGCTGCATCGTCCATGTGGTGATATAAATTCTGTAAACATTCCACCAGCACATTGTACACTTTTCTTTTCGTTTTCGGTTCTTCCTGCATATTGTCCATTTTACTTTCCATGATCTGTAAAATAGAGGTGAGCAGCTCAGATGTAATGTCGCCTTTAAATGAAAGCAATATGTTATTGCGTTCCATTTTATCGTAAAAATCGAAAAGGTCTAACATCATAATTTCTAATAAAAACCGCTAACTATAAGTTAAAGCAAATATACTAAAATGTTTTAAAACGCAAATTTTAATCGATACATTATTGCATGTTAAATGTATAGGTATTTCCGTTAACTGAAAAGGTCGCTACATTATCACAGGTGCCGTCACCAAAGTCAACTGTACGTGTTTTAAAGCCATTGGGTGTGATTTCCAAAGCACCCTGTTTAATCCATTTACAACTGGCGGCTTTAATTAACGGTGAAGTAATGTTCACTGTAAACTCTCTTCCTTCCCGGTTTACCCCGCTTGAGCTTCCTGAAATGGACATCACGTCATTGGTTTCATCGCTGTCACCATAACCGGCAATCCAAGTAATTGTACGCGTTGAACTCCACTTAATATTCCAGGAGCCGTTGCTACAGTGCCCGTCAATTACATCAATAGTAAATGAGGTGTTGCTGTTTCGTGTATTTTTAATAGTGCCTGAGTAGCTAATATCCCCGACTTTATAATTTACGGGGGTGATGGTAATCACTGAACCACCTTGTCCATAAGGCTTTGAGAAGGTGGTGAGCAATTTTCCCGAGCGCATGACACCGTCAGCATCGTCGTTGCAACCTGTTCCCCAGTCGAGCAACAAGCCGGGTAAATTTGTTAAGTTGGCATAATTTCCTGCAGCATAACCTGTGGTATCTCCAACAATACTGTCTTTAGGACAGGCATTCGACATAAACGATCCGCCGGGGATTAATTTTTTTACCCCGTTGGCATTTACGGCTCTTGCATTTACGGTAACGGGAATTTTCATAAACTCCTGTTCGCACAAAGCATGATCTGTAACGGATTGTGTTTCGCCGTCCACTTCTTTCTTTTTACATGAACAAATAATAAGCGAAGCACTAATGATGCCTGCAAAAGCTATTATCCGGTAATTTTTCATAGTATATGTTTTTTAAGCTGTTCATTTGTTTTACAGTTCTTTCGTTCTTTTGTTCATTTGTTCATCTGAGCGAATGAACTATTAAACGAATAAACTTAAAATAAAAAGGGTATTAAAACAAAGATAATATTTTCCATGAATATTACAACCTGATTCCGACGACCAGTATATCGTCCACCTGTTCGTAAGATCCACGCCAGTTTTCAATGTTTTCAATCAACAATTCCCCCTGAACAGGCATGGGTTTATCCTGAATGGAACATAAAAATTCATGAAAACGTTTCACCATAAATTTTTTCCCTTTTTCCCCGCCAAACTGATCGGCATACCCATCCGAAAACATGTACAGGGTATCTCCTTTAAGCAGGGTTTTTATATGCGAGGCAAAGTTCCGGCTGGTGTCCAATTGTGCACCCCCGATCGGAAACTTATTCCCTTCTAATTTTTCCAGTTCCGATTTTGAATTCACAATCACCAAAGATCTGTTGGCCCCGGCGTACTTTATTTCGAGCGTGGCTGTATTGATAACACAAAGCGCAACATCCATCCCATCAGCCGTGTTAATTTCATTGACCCCCTGTTTCAATGCAGCCTGTACGTTGCTATGCAGGGCATTTAAAATAGAGCCCGGATCAACAACCCCGTTTTCAATGATAATCTGGTTCAATAAATTATGGCCGATCATACTCATGAAAGCCCCCGGAACTCCATGTCCGGTGCAATCCACCACTGCAAAAATTTTTAAATTGTTTTTTTCCCCGAACCAGTAAAAATCGCCACTTACAATATCTTTGGGTTTGTATAAAATAAATGAGTCGGGCAGTTTTTTAAAAATCTGGTCGCGGGGCGGTAATATAGCTTCCTGTATACGTTTGGCATACGTAATGCTGCTTAAAATATCTTTATTTTTTTGCTCCAGTTCGTAGGTCCGTTCGGCTACCTTGTGTTCAAGAATACGGTTTTCTTTTTTGATGGAAGCTGTGCGGTAAGTAACAAAACCAAATACCCCGGCTGTTATCAGCACAATGGACAAGGTGTAAAACCATTTGGTTTTCCACCAGGGGGGATTGATCCGTATATGAATTTCGTAGGGCTTGTCGTTCCACACCCCGTCGCTATTGGCTGCTTTTACTTTAAATATATAATCACCACCATTTAACTGAGTGTAACTGGCGTGCCTGAAAGTACTGGGAATGGACCAGTTTTCATCCACTCCTTCCATCTTATAAGAGAATTTGTTTTTAGAGGGCATCAGGTAATCGAGTGCTACAAAATCGAATGAGAAAAAGTTATCGCGGTAATCGAGTTCGATGTATTTTTTACCAGCAATGGAGGTATCTAATTCCACTTCTTTACCAAAACGTTTGTACGAACTGATGTATACCGGTGGAATGTGGGGGTTGTCTTTTATATTATCCGGATTAAATACATTTAGCCCATTCTCTCCGCCAACAAAAATAAGCCCTTTGTTGCCTTTAAAATAAGCCCCCTGATTAAATTCCATCCCCTGCAAACCATCTTTTACATCAAAGTTTTTAAATGCGGAACCATCACTGTTCTCAATGTTTGGGTTGAACCGCGATAAGCCTTTATTTGTAGTTAACCATAAATTTCCTTTGCCATCCGGAATAATCCCATAAATGGTGGCATTGGGCAAACCATCGGTTTCATGCCAGAAATTCATTTTCCCGCTGGCTTTTTCTATTTTATTTAATCCGTTAGAAGTACCAATCCACATATTCTTTTGCGTGTCTTCATAAAAACAAAAAACTTTATCGGAGCTAATCGTGTTCTCGTTTTCTTTTCTGGAATAGATGCTGAATTTCGAAGCAGGCTTATCAAAATCCAGGATGTTCTTTTTACAGGCCCCTCCTCCCTCGGAGCCAATCCATAAATTATGTCCGCTGTCTTCATAAATAGAAAATATGGCGTCGTCGGGCAAGCCGTTTTCGCTGCTGTATTTTCTTGGAGACTTTTCATTTTTATCAAACCTGAAAATACCCCCTTCAAAGGTTCCGGCCCACACGGAACCATAACTGTCCTGAAACAAACTAACAATGGTGGCGTATTTCGGATCACCATCAAGAAAAGTTTCTGTTTTTTTTGTTTTAAAATTATAATGTAAAAGACCTGAACCCCAGGTGCCAATCCATAAATCATCGTCTTTATCCTTAATAAGTGCCAACACAGACTTATTGCTGATGTGTTTTAGAATATCATTGTGATCTGTAATTTTCCCGCTTTGCAAATCAAGCGAAAACATTCCTCCTCCGTCGGTACCAATCCAGATTATATCTTCTTTGTCCTGAAAAATAGTAAACACCATTTGATTGGGCAATGAAACCGAAGCCTCCGGGTTGTTCTGAATGTGCCTGAATTTAAGTGATGAACTGAAGTACATATTCACTCCGGCGTTTTGAGTACCTACCCACAGGTTGTCCTGTAAATCGACGTAGACCTTTGTAACATCATTGCTATTGAGCGATGAGGCGTCGTTGTTCTTTTTTAAATGGAAAGAATATTTTTGTGTGATAGAATTGTATTGAATCAATCCGCCCCCATAAGCGGCCAGCCAGAAATTCCCTTTGCTGTCTTCCGCAATTGACCATATACGGTTGTTTTCACTCACAGCTCCTTTGCTGTTGGGGTTTACATTAAAGTCAACAAAATCCCTGTACTGATAATTCTGATAATCGAACACACCCAGCCCTCCTCCATCGGTGCCAACCAAAAGTATTCCGTCATTTTTTGCATACAATGAAAAAACTCTTTTCCGGTATTCATTCATATATTTATAGGCCCCCTGGTAGTCAAATTTTTGTGGAATGGTGTACTGTGTAAAATACCGGGTTTTTTTATTGTAACTGCTCAGGCCTCCGTCCAATGTACCTATCCATATCGTACCGTCTGGTGTTTGTGTAATACAATACACCTGGTTTCCTGAAATGCAGGTTGAACACTTTTCCTTTGAATAATAACGGGCAAATGAATTGGTTTTTCTGTCGTAAGCATTCAGGCCATTGTCTGTTCCCAGCCACAACATTCCTTCCTTGTCTTCAAAAATACATTTTACCGTATTGCTGCTGATAGATTCTTTGTCACCGGCATTAAACCTGTGGTGTATAAATTGATTTAAAACCGGGTTGTACTCTTCTAAGCCACCTCCATTTGTTCCGACCCAGATTTTACCCTGCCGGTCTTCATAAATGGCCAAAATATCATTGTTACTTAAGGTGGAGTTTGATTTAGGGTTGTTTCTGTAAACAGTTACTTCGTAGCCATCGTACTTGTTGAGGCCATCCTGGGTGGCAAACCACATAAAGCCTTTTTTGTCCTGCATCAGTCCCTGAATACAACCAACAGAGAGGCCGTTGTCTGTTCCAAGGTTTTTAAATTTTATAGTTTGGGCACAGGCCTGTTCGGGCACATAAAAAACAATTGCAGCGGCATAAAACAAGCAAAGAATGCGATATGAAAAAGCCTGTATGGACATAGGTAGTGGCTAAAGATACAAAATTTATTCAGGGAGATACTGCCGTTTTTTCAACTCCTTTTAAAGGATTATGTATAAATTTATCTCTTTATTTTATGTGTGGAATTGCAGGAATAATTGCTTTTAATGAAGCGGGTAAAAAGAAGCTGGACAAAATAGCTTCGGTTGCCGGTTTATTAAAACACCGCGGGCCAGACAACCAGCAGCACTGTGTTTTTGAAAAGGCTGCATTTGCGCATGCCAGACTTAGTATCATTGATACTTCTGCAGCAAGCAATCAGCCTTTTATGGATAAGAACAACCGGTATGTGATTGTTTTTAACGGGGAACTATTCAATTACGAAGAACTTAAAAACGAGCTGACTGCCAAAGGGTATTCTTTCAGCACCTCAGGCGATGTAGAAGTTTTATTGAATTTATACATCGAAGAAAAAGAAAAATGCTTAGACAGGATCAAAGGCTTTTATGCTTTTTCGGTATACGACTTACAGGAAGAAAAATTATTCATGGCCCGCGACAGGTTTGGGGTAAAACCTTTGTACTATGCGCTCACCAATGATGTGTTGTGCTGGTCTTCCGAACTAAGGCCCCTGCAATACATTACCGGCATCAACACCATTAACAGGGTTTCCCTTTTCACTTATCTTCAGCTGAATTACCTTCCGGGCTATGAAAGCATGTTGCAAAACATCAGGCGCCTGGAGCCGGGGACTTATCTTCAATTGAACAACAACGAAATACAGGTAAAAAAACATTATTCCTTACAGCTTCCTGTTCAGGTTGCAACAACAAAATCGCCGGAAGAAAAAATAAAAGAATTATTGACCGAATCAGTGAAGCTGCGTTTGGTATCGGATGTCCCCGTAGGTTCCTTCTTAAGCGGAGGAATTGATTCTACCATCATTACAGGGATAGCTGCGCAGCTGTCTCCCAGCATCAATACATTTTCGCTGGGTTTCAAAGACAATGTTTATTTTGATGAAACAAAGTACGCAGAAATAGCCGCGAAAACGCACAAGACCCATCACCATACTTTTCAACTCAGCAACAATGATTTGTTAAGTGAGCTGCACAACTTTCTGGAAGCTATTGATGAGCCCTTTGCCGATTCATCTGCACTGAATGTATACATCCTGAGTAAGCTCACGAAGCAACATGTAAAAGTGGTGTTGTCCGGCGACGGAGCTGATGAAATTTTTGCCGGTTACAATAAACACAGGGCCGAGTGGATGATACAGAATAGAAAGGGGTTTAACAGGATGGTTGCTCTGCTGGCCCCTTTATTAAAAATAATTCCTCAATCAAGAAGCTCAGCTTTGTTCAATAAATTCAGGCAATTGCAGCGCTACCAGGCCGGATTGAAAAGCACTGTAAAAGAAAGGTACTGGAAGTGGGCCAGCATCTCATCCGAAGAAGAAACGCAGCAACTTCTAAAGATGAACGGGGAAGAGTATAAAACATTCGGGCAGTTCAAACAAAACCTTCTTCAGGCACTTGACGATGATTTTAATAGTTTTCTATTAACGGATATGCAGGTCATTTTGCCTTATGATATGCTTACCAAAGCGGATATGATGAGCATGGCGCATGGCTTGGAAATACGAAACCCTTTTTTAGACCATCGCCTTGTTGAGTACGCATTTTCATTGCAGCCCTCCTTTAAAATAAATGCACAGGAACAAAAATTGATTTTGAAAAAAGCGTTTAAACATCTTTTACCGGATGAATTGATTCATCGCAAAAAACATGGATTTGAAGTTCCTTTGCAACACTGGTTTCAAAACGAATTGCGTGCAGACATTGAAAACAAGTGGCTGAACCATCAGTTTATTGTTGAGCAGGGAATATTTCATCCGGATGAAATCAAAAACATCAAACAGCAATTGTTTTCCAGTTCACCCGGAGATGCTGCTGCGCGTGTTTGGGCCTTGATTGTATTTAATTCGTGGTGGAAAAAACACATTTACAAGTCGTAAGTAGCAGGTACCTGGTATCTGGTACCTGCTACCTGCTACCTGCTACCTGCTACCAAATACCAGATAAATAACTATGCCGAAGATCTTACGTATCATCAACCGTTTTAACTTAGGTGGCCCAACCTACAATGTGGCTTATCTGTCCAGGTATCTTCCGGACAAGTACCAGACTTTATTAGTGGGCGGGGATAAAGAAGAAGGGGAAGACAGTTCAACATTTATCCTCGAAAATTTAGGACTAAAACCAATCATCATTCCGGAGATTAAACGGGAAATAAACTGGAAAAATGACCGGGCTGCTTATTTAAAAATAAAAGCCATCATCGAAGAATTTAAACCTGATGTTGTTCATACCCATGCCTCCAAAGCAGGCGCTATTGGCCGGCTCGCAGCGTCTAATTGCAAAGTCCCTGTTGTTGTACATACTTTTCACGGACACGTTTTTCATTCGTACTTCGGGAAATTAAAAACTTCTTTTTATAAAAACGTTGAGCGTTACCTCGCTAAAAAAACCCATGCAATTATTGCCATTAGTGAACAACAAAAATATGAGTTAACTCACATTCATAAGATTGCCCCCGAACATAAAATAAAAATTATTCCCCTGGGTTTTGATTTAAACCGCTTCGGGGAAAACAAAGATGAAAAACGGATTGCTTTTCGCACAAAGTACCTGTTAAACGAAGATGAAATAGCTGTTGTAATAGTAGGACGATTAGCCCCGGTTAAAAATCACAGTATGTTCATTGAATGTATAAATGCTGTATTTAAAAAAACCAACAAAAAAGTAAGGGCCTTTATTGTTGGTGATGGGGAAATGAGGGGGGCGATAGAACAACAGGCCAGGGAAGCGAATATTCAATTTACTGATTTTACCATAAACCCTGTTGCCGCTCCGCTTACCTTCACTTCCTGGATTACTGATATTGACCGTGTATTGGCCGGATCGGATATTGTGTGCCTTACTTCCTTTAACGAAGGTACGCCTGTAAGTTTAATTGAGGCCCAGGCGGCCTGCAAACCAATTGTGAGCACTTCGGTGGGTGGAATAAAAGACATTGTAAATCCTGAAAGCGCTTTTTTAACGGATGTAAACGATGCGCAACTGTTTAGTCAACAGTTGTTGCATTTGGTTGAAAACAAGGAAATCAGAATGAATATGGGGCAAAAAGGCGGGGAATTTGTAAAGCATAAATTTCATTACACCCGTTTAGTGCAGGATATGGACAAACTTTATTCCTCCCTTCTGGGCAAATAAGCTGAATTGTTATAATTTTTAGTAAATTTGAAAGATATAATTTACTCAGTTATGCGTCCCTTATTAGTTGTAATAGCTATTTTATTTTTATTTTCTTCCTGCAAGGTTTTAAGGCCAAGCTTAATGCTAAAAACGCCAAAGGATTATTCGTATACACCAATTACAGATACCCTTTCGAAATTAGATTACAGAATGGCTCCAACGGATATCGTTCAATACAGGATATTTTCGAACGACGGTTTTAAATTGATTGACCTTACCATGGCTGCGGGTTCCAACGTTAGAAATGATATTGACGCTACCGTAGACCAGGATGGTAATTTGAAATTGCCCCTCCTGGGTAAAATTAAAGTACAGGGCCTTAGTCTGCGTGAAGCGGAATCCCTCTTAGAAGAAAAATACACTGAATTTTATGTCAAGCCTTATGTTCAGTTAAAGATCCTGAATAAAAGGGTAATTGTTTTTCCGGGGAATGCCGGAGCGGCAAGGGTGGTTACCATTGCCAATAACAACACCACAGTATTTGAAGCATTGGCATTGGCGGGTGGTTTAACTGAAGATGGAAAAGCTTACCGGGTAAAATTAATCCGCAATGCCCAACCCAAACCGGAAGTTTATTTAATGGACCTCTCTACCATTGATGGTTTGGCAGCCGGCAACACGATAGTTTTGGCCAACGATATTATTTATGTAGAGCCCCGTGTAAGAGTGGCTCAGCGTGTTAGTGCTGAAATTGCCCCTTATATGACCGTGCTGTCTTCCCTTGTTTTAATATTTGCGATATTTAAAAAATAATCCATGTTAAACGATAGCATCGGTGGATCGAGTGGAAATATTGAACGGTACCGCGACCGGCTCACTAAATTCAGCAGTGAATTTGAGCTGGGCCTGTTTCTTTTTATTGCCAAGAAAAGTTTAGTATGGCTGGGTATTTTTCTTACCATTGCCGGCATCATTGCTTTTTTATATTTAAGGTACACCCCTCCCGTATATCAGGCCAAAAGCACCATTCAGATCAACAGCAACAACAAAGCTCAAAAAATTCTGAACGTTGGAAATATGTACGAAAGCTCAGATGGATTGGCCGAAGCAATAGAGATATTGAGATCGAGTGTGTTTTTGAAACGGGTTGTCAATAAATTAGACCTTTTTGTGGGCTATTACAATGAAGGCACTTTTAAAGCCAATGAACTATACAATTCAACACCCTATATTGCTGATATAAACATTAAAAACCCCTTGTTTTATAATCAAAAATTCTATGTCTCTTTTAAAAACAAAGACAACGGGATGATACAATATGGTGAAGAAGAGAACAAAAATAAAACTTCCCTCTTATTTAAAACCGGGAGCTGGATCAACACCAGCGATTTCGATATTAAAATCAGCCTCAATCCATTCTCTGATCCTCAAAGCACCCGACAGGATATCAGCAAATTAAAAAATATGTATTGTGCAAAATACAATGAGAATTCAATTTTAAGTGATATTCAATCCAAAATCGAATTGAAGCTGATTAATGAACAGGCCAAAACAATTGGAATAAGTATAAAGGATTTTAACTCTTCGAAAGCTGCCGATATAGTGAATGCCATTGCCATTGAATTTCAGAGTTATGATGTAGAGCGGGAAAGCGAAAGCTCTAAAAATGTATTGTCTTTTTTGGACGAACAGCTGCACCATGTTTTTGTAGAGCTCAAAGAATCAGAAAGTGAACTGGGGAATTTCAGAAAACAAAACAGTTACGACAACAACAGCACAGCTACCCAATCCAATATGGCCCGCCTGTCTTTATTGGAAGATCAATTGCTGAAAGTAGAATTAGATCAGAAAACACTTGAAATTATTCAAAAAGATATTCAGAACAGCAAATCCATTGACATCTACACCCTCATTTCAACCACCACCGGAATCGACGGAGGAGAGGCCATAAAAGGGATTACATCAAAAATACAGGAACTGCTTCTTCAAAAAGAGAACCTGTTGTACCAGGTGAAACCAAGCAGTGATGCGATTAAACAAATCAATTACCAGATAGATATTCAACGAAAATTCCTGATAGAAAGTATAAATGCGCTGCTGATTAAAATGAAAGGTAAATATCAAAACCTGAAAGAGAAATCAAACGAATTTGAGCATAAAAACGACGGGAAGCCTGAAAAAGATTTAGAGTACGCCCGGCTATTGAGGTTGTTTAATATTAATGAAAAATATTACACACTTTTACTTGAAAAGAAAACAGAATTCTCCATCTCAAAAGCAGGTTTTGTGTCCCAGTCGCTTGTATTAGAAAAAGCAGTTCCAAGTGCAGCCCCAATTTCTCCCAATAGAAAAAGCACCTTTCTTATTGCTTTTTTAAGCGCGTTGTTGATAGGTATAACCATTATTTTTATCAGGTACTTCGTACACGACCAGATCAATTCGCTGAATGAAATAACCAAACTCACGCATGCCGACGTAAACATTCTTGGCATTGTTCCGAAATACGATAAAAATATTCCGGTGTCCCAGCTTGTAGTTGACAAAAACCCTAAATCGCTTATTGCGGAATCTTTCAGGTCCATACGAACCAATCTGCAGTTTATCTCGAATGAACCGGGAGCGAAGTTAATAGCACTGACCTCCACCGTATCCGGTGAAGGAAAAACTTTTGTGGCTCTGAACCTGGCAGGAATAATGGCTTTCTCAGGAAAAAAAGTCATCATTATTGACCTGGATATGCGGAAACCTAAAATACACAAAGGTTTTGGTGTTGAGAACGATAAAGGGATGAGTACGATATTGATTAATAAACACCCGATTGATGAATGCGTAAATCAAAGTTCGGTAAATGGGCTTGATTACA